>URNG01000020.1 GCA_900549295.1 uncultured Rhodocyclaceae bacterium | reverse complement strand
GGCCGGTGTGGCAGGCGGCGATGCCGCCCTGGTGGGCCGCGCCGCTGGCGCTCATCGGCGTGGCGGTCTGCCTGCTGCCGCGCGGGGTGCCGGGGCGTGTGCTCGGTTTCGTGTTCATCCTGCCCTGCCTGTACTGGCCGCCGGAGCGACTGCTGCCCGGCGTGGCGCAGATCGACGTGCTCGACGTCGGCCAGGGGCAGGCGGTGCTGATACGCACGCAGAATCATGTGCTGCTCTATGACGCCGGCCCGCGCTACAGCGCGGAGGCCGATGCCGGGCAGCGGGTGGTGCTGCCGTATCTGCGCTGGCTCGGGGTGGAGAAGCTCGATCGCGTGCTGCTGTCGCATGGCGATACCGACCATATCGGCGGTTTCGTTTCCTTGCAGGCGGGCGTGCCGATCGGTGAAGTGTGGTCGTCCATCGTCGATCAGCCCGGTACTTTGTGCGCGGCGGGCCAGCGCTGGCAGTGGGATGGGGTCGATTTCAGCATCCTGCACCCCTTGCCCGAGGACTACGCCGCCGGAAAGAAGAACAACGCGCTGTCCTGCGTGCTGCGCATCGAGGCCGGCGGACGGCGCTTGCTGCTGACCGGCGACATCGCGGCGGCGGACGAGGCGACCTTGCTGGCGCGGGAGAAAAGTCGGCAGGCAGGCGTGGCGCAGCCTGGCAAAACCCGGCTCGATGAAAACCAGAGCGCCCCGGCGCTGGCGGCCGATGCGATTCTGGCCCCGCACCACGGCGCCGCCGGTTCGTCCTCGCCGGCCTTCGTGGCGGCGGTGGGCGCGCGGGAGGCGATTTTCTCGGCGGGTTATCGCAACCGTTTCCAGCATCCCCGGCCCGCCGTCCTGCAACGCTACGCGGATCACGGCGCGCGTTTGTGGCGTACCGATCTGGACGGCAGCATCCATCTGCGTCTGGCCGGGGAGGGGCTGGAAATTCATGGCTGGCGGGCGCGGCGCGCGCGTTATTGGCATGGGCGGTGATACATTCGGGGGCTGTGCCAAACCGTCGGTGTAGGGTTTTCCAATGAATTTCCAGCAACACAAGGTGCAATGCCTCAGCCCCTGCGGCCTGCACCACATGAACTACTACCAGTGGGGCGCGCCGGACAATCCGCGCGTGCTGGTCTGCGTGCATGGCCTGACGCGCAACGGCCGCGATTTCGACTGGCTGGCGCAGCGGCTGGCGGCGCATTACCGGGTGATCTGTCCGGACGTGGTCGGGCGCGGTCTGAGCGATCATCTGCGCGATCCGGCCGGCTATACCGTGCCGCAGTACGTGGCCGACATGGTGACGCTGATTGCCCGCCTGCAAGTGGAAACCGTCGACTGGCTAGGCACTTCGATGGGCGGCCTGATCGGCATGGGGTTGGCGGCGCAGCCGCAGACGCCGATCCGCCGCCTGATTCTGAACGACGTCGGACCGTATCTGGACAGCGCCGCCTTGCAGCGCATAGCCGCCTACGTCGGTGTTGATCCGGTCTGGCCGAGCTTCGCCGCGGCGCAGGCTGAAATTCAGGCGATCAGCGCGCCGTTCGGCGATCTGAGTCCAGAGCAGTGGCAGGCGCTGACGGCCAGCAGCATCCGGCAGACGGCGGACGGGAACTGGCGTTTCCGCTACGATCCGCGCCTCGCCGAGCCGTTTAAGGCGGAATTGCCCGCCGAAGGCATCGATTTGTGGCCGCTCTATGCCGCCATCCAATGCCCGACGCTGGCCGTGCGCGGCGCGGATTCCGACCTGTTGAGCCGCGCCACCTGGGAGCGCATGGCCGCCTGCGGCCCCAAGGCGCGCCTGGTCGAAATTCCCGCCGTGGGCCACGCCCCCATGTTCCACGATGCGGCGCAAATCGCCGTGGTCGAGGAGTTTCTGCTCGACGCTTAAAAAAACCATTACCGCAGAGGCACAGAGGAAGGGAATTTCGCGGAGAAAGGCAGGGCGGCATGACATGCGTCGCAAGCCGTCCCCGTTTTCGCTTTCCTCCGCCTTTCTCCGCGCCCTCTGCGCCTCTGCGGTGAATTCCCCCTTCAAATTCAAATGGATTTTTCAGGATGAACACTGTTTCCATCGTTTTCCAGAATCGCAGCTACGCGCTCGAATACGTCGATTTTCCCGCCACCGTGGCCGGCCGCCCGTCGCTAGTGCTGTTGCACGAAGGTTTGGGCTGCGTGGCGATGTGGCGCGATTTCCCGGAAAAGCTGGCGGCGGCCACCGGCTGTCGCGTGCTGGCTTACTCCCGCCCCGGCTACGGCGCGTCCGATCCTTACCCGGATCGTCGCCAGACCGACTACATGCACCGCGAAGGGCGCGACATCCTGCCCGCCGTCCTCACCGCGCTGGGCGTCGAGAATCCCGTCCTGATCGGGCATAGCGACGGCGGCAGCATCGCCCTCATTTTTGCCGGCAGCTATCCCGAACGGCTGCGCGGCGCGGTGGTCATGGCGCCGCACGAATTCGTCGAAGAAGAAACCCTGGCCGGCATCCGCGCCGCGCGCGAAGTCTGGGAAAGCACCGATTGGCCGAAAAAACTCGCCCGCTATCACAAGAACGCGGCGCGGGTGTTTGCCGACTGGAACGACTGCTGGCTGTCGCCGCCGTTCCGCCACTGGAACATCGAGGATTTCCTGCCCGCCATCACCTGCCCGCTGCTGGCGATCCAGGGCCGCGACGATGAATACGCCACCCTGCGCCAGATCGAGGCCATCGCCGAAAAAACGCCGCACGGCGCGCAGTTACTGAAGCTCGACCAGTGCGGGCATACGCCGCAGCGGGATCAGGAGGGGGCGGTGCTGGCGGCGATTGGTGGGTTTTTGGAGGGTCTGGTTTGAGCTTGTCAGCAGGTTTAACCGGCGGCGGAATTGGCTGCTTTGGACTGCTTGGCCCCATCGGACTTACCACGACCCGAATTTCATCATTGGGAAAAAATGTAAATAAATACTGCCAGGCCGTTCGTGCTTTCTAGCGCAACGTTTTAAAGATAAATCTTGCAGAACCCCGGCCCATAGATGGGGTCGCTGATCCAGCCGAGGAAGCTGAAGAACAGGCTCCAGGCGGCGATCCAGAGGATGCGGCGGGTGGCCGCCGGGTGGCGGGCCACCCAGGCGGCGCAGGGCGGACAGCATTTTTTCAGCATGTCCGCCGCCCGTGTTTTACTGCGCCGTGGCGCGCTGGGCGCGCTTGCGGTCGTTTTCGGTAAGGTGGCGCTTGCGCAGGCGGATGGATTTGGGCGTCAGTTCCACCAGTTCGTCGTCGGCGATGAATTCGACGGCGGCTTCCAGGCTCAACTGGATCGGCGGCACCAGACGCACCGCTTCATCGGTGCCGGAGGCGCGCACGTTGGTGAGTTGCTTGCCCTTGATCGGATTCACCACCAGATCGTTGTCACGGCTGTGGATGCCGATAATCATGCCTTCGTAGAGCTTTTCGCCGGGGTTGACGAACATGCGGCCACGATCCTGCAACTTCCACAGGGCGTAGGCGACGGCCTCGCCGTTGTCCTGCGAGATGAGCACGCCGTTGCGGCGTTCCGCCACCTGCCCTTCCTTGACCGGCGCGTATTCGTCGAAAACGTGGCTGATGAGGCCGGTGCCGCGCGTCAGGTTCATGAATTCGCCCTGGAAGCCGATCAGGCCGCGCGCCGGGATGCGGTATTCGATGCGCACCCGGCCCCGGCCGTCCGGCACCATGTCGAGCATTTCGCCGCGGCGCAGCCCGAGGCTCTCCATGACGCCGCCCTGGTGATTTTCCTCGACGTCGACGGTGAGCATTTCGTAGGGTTCGCATTCGACGCCGTCGATCACCTTCTTGACCACGCGCGGGCGGCCGACCGCCAGCTCGTAGCCTTCGCGGCGCATGTTTTCCAGGAGGATGCCCAGGTGCAGTTCGCCGCGCCCGGCAACATCGAACACGTCGCTGATTTCGGTGTCGTGCACGCGCAGCGCCATGTTGGTCAGCAGTTCCTTGTGCAGGCGGTCGCGGATCTGGCGGCTGGTGACGAATTTGCCTTCGGTGCCGGCGAGCGGGCTGCTGTTGACCATGAACTGCATGGACAGCGTCGGTTCGTCGATCTTGAGCAGCGGCAGGGTTTCCGGCTTGTCCGGATCGGTCACGGTGCAGCCGAGGACGAGATCCTCGATGCCGGTGATCTGCACGATGTCGCCGGCCACGCCTTCGTCGAGTTCGATCTTGTTCAGGCCCTTGTAGCCGAAAACCTGGCCGATCTTGGCCTTGATCGGCTGGCGCTCGTGTTCGGCTGCCTCTTCCTCGGTGCCGAACATGACCATGACCTGCATCCCGGTCTTGACGCGGCCGCGCGTGATGCGACCGACGCCGATGCGGCCGACGTAGGAGGAGTAATCGAGCGCCGAAATCTGCAATTGCAGCGGCGAATCGAGGTCGGTGTCGGGGGCCGGCACGTGCGAGAGGATCATCTCGAACAGGGGCTTCATGTCGGTGCGCGGCGCGTCCAGCGACAGCGCGGCCCAGCCGTTGAGGCCGGAGGCGTAGACGATGGGGAAATCGAGCTGTTCGTCGGTTGCGCCGAGCTTGTCGAACAGGTCGAAGGTGAGGTTGACGGCGCTGTCCGGGTCGGCCCCGTCGCGGTCCACCTTGTTGACCAGCACGATCGGGCGCAGGCCGAGTGCCAGCGCCTTCTTGGTCACGAAACGGGTCTGCGGCATCGGCCCTTCGACCGCATCGACCAGCAGCACCACGCCATCGACCATACCGAGCACGCGCTCGACTTCACCGCCGAAATCGGCGTGGCCCGGCGTATCGACGATGTTGATATGAATGCCGTTGTAATCCACTGCCGTATTCTTGGAGAGAATGGTGATGCCGCGTTCCTTTTCGATGTCGCCCGAATCCATGACGCGCTCGTCGACCTGCTGGTGCGCGGCGAAGGTGCCGGATTGGCGGAGCAACTGGTCGACCAGCGTGGTTTTACCGTGGTCGACGTGGGCAATGATGGCGATGTTACGAATGGCGCGGGCGGACATGAAGGGCAATCTGGAAAATTTTGGGAGGCAAAATTCTACCATTGTTGCTGCATTGCAACATCAAAAGCGCGGAAAATTCGGCGCAAAAAAGCGCGTAAACTGCGCGGATCGCGGCCAAAAACCACACCCCGGAAAGGAATCCCCATGCCCGTTTACCGCCTCGGCGCGAAAAGCCCGACCATTGCCAGCACCGCCTGGATCGCCCCCAACGCCACCGTGATCGGCGACGTGCATCTGTCGGCGGGCGCGTCGATCTGGTGGAACGCCACCCTGCGCGGCGACAACGACCCGATCCACATCGGCGAAAACAGCAACATCCAGGACGGCAGCGTGCTGCACACCGACGAAGGCGTGCCGATGCACATCGGCCAGGGCGTGACGGTCGGCCATCTGGTGATGCTGCACGGCTGCACCATCGGCGACAACAGCCTGATCGGCATCGGCTCGGTAATTCTCAACCGGGCGGTGATCGGCCCGGACAGCATCGTTGGTGCCAACAGCCTGGTGCCGGAAGGCAAGGCATACCCGGAGCGCAGCCTGATCCTCGGCTCACCAGCCAAGGTGGTGCGCCAGCTCAGCGACGAGGAAGTCGCGCGGCTGCGGCATTCGGCGGCGCATTATGTGGAGAATGCGCGGCGTTATGCGGGGGATTTGGAGGTTTTGCCGTGAGCGGGGCGGTTCCGGTTCTGCTCGATGCCTGACCCGGTAGTTACGGATGTCGCCTATGCGTCCAGTCTGATCGCCCCCATCCGCATCTGTTTGCCAGCGCGTTGATCGCCGCAACGTCCCGCCGGCCGCCGCCGGCAAAGGCGGGCAAGGGCATTTGACAAAGCCCCAGGCATCCCCTAGCGTGCCTGCCTTTCGCATTTTTTGGCAATTCGACATGGAATTCATCGATCTTCCCCAGTTGATTTCGGCGTCCGGCACGGTGCGTCTGCCGGGGTCCAAGAGCATTTCCAACCGGGTGCTGCTGCTGGCCGCGCTGGCGGCGGGGACGACCGAGGTGCGCGATTTGCTGGCGTCCGACGATACCGAGCGCATGCTGGAAGCCTTGCAGGCGCTGGGCGTCGGGGTGACGCATCGGGGCGGGGAGAACTGGCGGATCGCCGGCTGCGGCGGGGCGTTTCCGGTCAAGGTGGCGGAGTTGTTCCTGGGTAATGCGGGGACGGCGTTTCGTCCGCTGACCGCCGCGCTGGCGCTGGCGGGCGGCGATTACGTGCTGAAGGGGGTGGCGCGTATGCACGAGCGGCCGATCGGCGATCTGGTCGATGGCTTGCGGCAATTGGGGGCGCAGGTCGATTACCTCGGCGAGCCGGGCTATCCGCCGCTGCGCGTCGGCCTGCGTGCGCCAGCCGCCGTGCCGGCCAGTATCTCGGTGCGCGGCGATGTGTCCAGCCAGTTCCTGACCGGCCTGTTGATGGCCTTGCCGCTCCTGGGGCGGACGGTGGCGGTGGAAGTGGCGGGGGAATTGATTTCCAAGCCTTACATCGAAATCACGCTGGCGACCATGGCGCGCTTCGGGGTGACGGTCGAGCGCGAGGGTTGGCAGCGGTTCACGGTGCCGGCGCAGAGCCGCTACGTGTCGCCGGGAACGGTGTATGTCGAGGGCGATGCCTCGTCAGCCTCTTATTTCCTGGCGCTGGGCGCTATCGGTGGGGGGGCGGTGCGGGTGGAAGGCGTCGGCAGCGAATCCATCCAGGGCGACGTCAAGTTTGCCGAGGCCCTGCGGCAGATGGGGGCGGTCATCGAAACCGGCCCTAACTGGATGAGCGCCCGCGCGCCGGCAAGTGGCCTGCGCGGCGTCGATCTGGATTGCAACCACATTCCCGACGCGGCCATGACGCTGGCGACCGCCGCGCTGTACGCCGAAGGGCCGACCACGCTCACCAACATCGCCAGCTGGCGGGTGAAGGAAACCGACCGCATCGCCGCGATGGCGACCGAGCTGCGCAAACTCGGCGCCGGGGTGGAGGAGGGGGGCGATTACATCCGCGTCACGCCGGTTGCGCATCTGCGGCCGGCGGCGATCGACACCTACGACGATCACCGCATGGCGATGTGCTTCTCGCTGGCGGCGTTCGCCACGCCGCTGCGCATCAACGATCCGAATTGCGTGGCCAAGACCTTCCCCGATTACTTCGCCCGCTTTGCCGGTGTCACCCAGGCCGCGCCGGTGATCGCCATCGACGGGCCGTCGGCTTCCGGCAAGGGCACGGTGGCGGCGCGAGTGGCGGCGGCGCTCGGCTTTGCCTATCTCGATTCGGGGGCGCTGTACCGGTTGACCGCGCTGGCGGCGCAGCAAGCGGGCGTCGATTGGGCGGACGAAGCGGGCGTGGCGGCGGTGGCGGCCCGTCTGGACGTGGCGTTCAGCGAAAGCGACGTGCTGCTCGCCGGCGTGCCGGTGGGCGACGCCATCCGCACCGAGGCGATTTCCGCGGCAGCTTCGCAGGTGGCGGCCCTACCAGCGGTGCGCGAGGCGCTGCTGTTCCGCCAGCGCGCCTTCAATACCGCGCCGGGGCTGGTCGGCGACGGGCGCGACATGGGGTCGGTGATTTTTCCGCAGGCCCGGCTCAAGGTGTTTTTGACCGCGAGCGCCGAAATACGGGCCGGGCGGCGCTATAAGCAGTTGATCGAAAAAGGCTTCTCTGCTAATCTCCCGGCTCTTCTGGCGGACTTGGAGGCTCGCGATGCGCGCGATCGGGCGCGTCCCGTGGCTCCGCTGCGTCAGGAGGCCGATGCGCTTTTGCTCGATACCGACGAGCTCAGCATCGATCAGGCGGTGGCGCAGGTGCTGGCATGGTTTGCGGCGGCGTCCCGCTAGTTTTGTCGTAAGTGGTTGTTGTACATGGCATTGCCGGCTTTCTCAGGCCGGCAATGGTTTTTTTTGAACCCTAACCCGCTGCGAAACCTTGGTTTTGCGGCATGAAAGTCAGTCCGTAATGGAATCTTTTGCACAACTTTTTGAAGAATCCCTGGCTCGCCAGGAAATGCGTCAAGGCGAAGTCATCACCGCTGAGGTGGTGGGCATCGACCACAATTTCGTGGTGGTCAACGCCGGCCTGAAATCCGAATCCTACGTTCCCGTAGAAGAATTTTTGAACGATCAGGGTGAAGTCGAAGTCGCCATCGGCGATTTCGTGCAAGTTGCCATCGAGATGCTGGAAGACGGCTACGGTTCGACCCGTCTGTCGCGCGACCGCGCCAAGCGCATCGCCTCGTGGAACTTCCTGGAACAGGCGCTCAACGACGGCGCGCTGGTTTCCGGCACCATCACCGGCAAGGTCAAGGGCGGTCTGACCGTCATGTCCAATGGCGTGCGCGCCTTCCTGCCGGGTTCCCTGGTCGACATGCGCCCGGTCAAGGACACCACGCCCTACGAGGGCAAGACCATGGAATTCAAGGTCATCAAGCTCGACCGCAAGCGCAACAACGTCGTCCTGTCGCGCCGCGCCGTGCTCGAAGCCACCGCCGACAAGGACCGCGAGAAGCTGATGGAGAACCTCAAGGAAGGTTCCACCGTCAAGGGCATCGTCAAGAACATCACCGACTACGGCGCGTTCGTCGATCTGGGCGGCATCGATGGCCTCCTGCATATCACCGATCTGGCTTGGCGCCGCGTGCGTCACCCGAGCGAAGTGCTCAACGTGGGCGACGAAGTCACCGCCAAGATCCTCAAGTTCGACGCCGACAAGAACCGCGTCTCGCTGGGCATGAAGCAGCTGGGCGACGATCCGTGGGTCGGCATCGCCCGCCGCTACCCGGCTGGCACCCGCCTGTTCGGCAAGGTCACCAACCTGACCGACTACGGCGCGTTCGTTGAAATCGAGCAGGGCATCGAAGGTCTGGTGCACGTGTCCGAAATGGACTGGACGAACAAGAACGTGCATCCGTCCAAGGTGGTGTCGCTGGGCGACGAAACCGAAGTCATGATTCTGGAAATCGACGAAGACCGCCGCCGCATCTCGCTCGGCATGAAGCAGTGCCAGGCGAACCCGTGGGACGATTTCGCCATGAACCAGAAGAAGGGCGACAAGGTCAAGGGCGCCATCAAGTCGATCACCGACTTCGGCATCTTCATCGGCCTGCCCGGCGGCATCGACGGCCTGGTGCACCTGTCCGACCTGTCCTGGAGCCAGTCTGGCGAAGAAGCCATCCGCAACTTCAAGAAGGGCGACGAAGTGGAAGCCGTGGTGCTCGCCATCGACGTCGAGAAGGAGCGCATCTCGCTCGGCATCAAGCAGCTCGACGGCGACCCGTATGCCAACTTCATCGCCACCCACGAGAAGAACAGCATCGTGCGCGGCACCGTGAAGTCGGTCGACGCCCGCGGCGCCGTGATCGCCCTGGACGGCGAAAACGAAGCCTACCTGCGCGCCTCCGAGTTCTCGCGCGAGCGTACCGAAGACCTGTCGCAGCACCTCAAGGTCGGTGACGGAGTCGAAGCCATGATCATCAACGTCGACCGCAAGACGCGCGGTATCAACCTGTCGATCAAGGCCAAGGATCAGGCCGAGCAGCACGAAGCCATGCAGAAGTTTTCGGCCGATGCCGCTTCCGCTGCTTCCGGCACGACCAACCTCGGTGCACTGCTGAAAGCCAAGCTGAACCAGCAAGGCTGAGCGGATTCGACACGATGACCAAATCCGAGCTCATCGCCCAGCTGGCGGAGCGTTTTCCCCAGCTGGTGGCGAAAGATGCCGATCTCGCCGTGAAGATGATTCTTGATGCGATGTCCGAGGCGCTGGTGCGCGGCGATCGTATCGAGATTCGCGGCTTCGGCAGCTTTGCGCTCAATTACCGCCCGCCGCGCCTCGGCCGCAATCCCAAATCGGGAGAAAAGGTCGATGTGCCGGCGAAGTGGGTTCCCCACTTCAAAGCGGGCAAGGAATTGCGCGAACGGGTCGATCAAGCGGTTTGAATTGCTCTGCTTGACCTGCATTGCACTCAATCCAGGTCGGTCCATTGTGTTAAATTCAGGGGCAGTCGGCGACTGCCCTTTTTTTCTGCCTGAATTATTCCCATGACTGCCATCATCTGGATTCTGCGTTTCGTCGTTTTTGCCGTCCTGATTCTGTTTGCCATTCAGAACACGGCCCCGGTCAATCTCAAGCTGGCTGCCGATTACCAGTGGGAAGCGCCGCTGGTGGTGGTTTTGCTGGTGTTTTTCGCTGCCGGCACCTTTCTCGGCATGCTGGCCCTGGTCGGCAAGCTGTATCGGCAAAACCGTGAAATCGCGCGTCTGCAACGGGAAGTGGAGCGTGCAGAAATCGCCCGCGTGGAAAAGCTGATGCAGGCACCGGCTGCTGCTACGGCGGTCAGCACCGTGGATACGCCGACGCAAGCATGAACGACGTACTCGACTACTGGCAGCTCGTCCTCATCCCCGCTTTCTTCGCCTTGGGCTGGATCGCCGCGCGCATCGACATGCGCCAGGTGGTGCATGAATCGCGCGCCCTGCCGCGCTCCTATTTCACCGGCCTCAATTTCCTGCTGAACGAACAGCCGGACCGGGCCATCGATTCCTTCCTCGAAGTGGCGCGCGTCGATTCGCAGACCGTGGAATTGCATTTCGCGCTCGGCAACCTGTTCCGCCGCCGCGGCGAGACCGAGCGGGCCATCCGCATGCACCAGAACCTGCTCGATCTGCCGGACGTCGAGGAGAAACACCGCCTGCACGCCATGATCGAACTGGGGCAGGATTTTCTCAAGGCGGGGCTGCTCGACCGCGCCGAGGAGATTTTCAACCAGTTGCAGGACACGCCGCAGGCGGGTGAAGCCAAGCGTTACCTGCTGGAAATCTATCAACTGGGCAAGGAGTGGCAGAAAGCCATCGACCTTGCCCGCGAATTGCCGGAAATCGCCAGTCCCAGGGAAATCGCGGAGTATTACTGCGAACTGGCGGCGGGCGACATCATGCGCTCGCGCGGGGAATCGGCGCGCGCCCATCTGGCTGCCGCCTTGCAGGAAAACCGCAAATGCGTGCGCGCCAACGTGCTGACGGGCGATCTGCTGGCGCAGGAAGGACGCACCGAAGAAGCGATTGCCGTCTGGCAGCGGGTCGAGCAGCAGGACCCCGCCTATCTTTCCCTGCTCGCGCAGCGCCTGATGGACGCCTACCGCAAGCTCGACCGGCGCGCCGAGGGCGTGGCCCTGCTGCGCGGCTATCTCGAACATTACCCCTCGCTCGACCTGATCGAAGTGGTGTATCAACTGGTGCTGGAAAGCGAAGGCACGGAAGAAGCCTACCGGCTGGTGCGCGCGGAATTGCAGCGTCATCCCAGTCTGGTCGGGCTGGAAAAGCTGATGGCGGCGCGCCTGCCGCTGGTGACGCCGGAAGGCCAGGGCGATCTGGAACTGGCGCGCGCCATCATCCAGGATTACACGCGCCGCCTGTCGCGCTACCGCTGCAACCATTGCGGCTTCAAGGCGCGCCAATACTACTGGCGCTGCCCGGCCTGCGGCGATTGGGAAAGCACGCCGCCGCGGCGCAACGAAGAATTCGATCAGAACCTGTAAACATGATGCTGGAAAAAATTTCGCAGGTGCGCCTGCTTGTCGTCGGCGACGTGATGCTCGACCGCTACTGGTTCGGCGAGGTCAGCCGCATTTCGCCGGAAGCGCCGGTGCCGGTGGTCAAGGTCGAGCGGCTGGAAGAACGCCCCGGCGGCGCGGCCAACGTGGCGCGCAACGCCGCCGCGCTGGGCGCGCAGACGGCGCTCATTTCGGTGGTGGGCGAGGACGACGCCGGCCGCGCCCTGCAACGGCTGTTGCAGGAGGGCGACATCGCGGCGCACTTGCAGGTGGATGCGGCCATCGACACCACGGTCAAGCTGCGCGTCATCGGCCGGCAGCAGCAGTTGCTGCGCATCGACTTCGAAACCGCGCCCTCGCACGAGGTCTTGCGCGCCAAGCTGGCCGAATTCGAGCGTCAACTGGCGCATTGCGACATCGTGGTGCTCTCCGATTACGGCAAGGGCGGGCTGACGCACATCGGCGAGATGATCCGCCTGGCGCGCTCCGCCGCCAAGCCGGTGCTGGTCGATCCCAAGGGCGACGATTGGGCGAAATACGCCGGGGCCACGGTCATGACGCCGAACCGCGCCGAACTCGCCGGCGTCGTCGGGCGCTGGCATTCGGAAGCGGACATGTTGCAGAAGGCGGAAAAGCTGCGTGGCGAACTCGGCCTGGAGGCTTTGTTGATTACCCGCAGCGAGGAGGGCATGAGCCTTCTGGCGGACGGCCACACCTACCATCAGGCGGCGCTGGCGCGGGAGGTGTACGACGTCTCCGGGGCGGGCGACACGGTGATCGCAACGCTGGCGGTGATGCTGGCCGCCGGGGCGGATTGGGCGGAAGCGATCCGCGTCGCCAACGTGGCGGCAGGCATCGTGGTCGGCAAGCTGGGCACGGCGGTGGTCAGCCGCGATGAAATCGCTGGCGCTTTGTAAGGCGCTTTGAGCAAGGAGCAAGGATGTACACCATCGTTACCGGCGCGGCAGGCTTCATCGGCGCCAATCTCGTCAAGGCGCTGAACGAGCGCGGAGTAAGCAAGATCATCGCGGTCGACAATCTCGCCAAGGCGGAGAAGTTCAGGAATCTCGTCGACTGCGAGATTGCCGATTACATCGACAAGCAGGATTTCATCGCCCGCGTCCAGGCGGGCTGTTTCGACGGCGATGTCGAAGCGGTTTTCCATGAAGGCGCCTGCTCCGACACCATGGAAACCGATGGCCGCTACATGATGGAGAACAACTACCGTTACTCCACCATCCTGCTCGACTGGTGCCTGGATCAGGACGTGCAGTTCCTCTACGCCTCGTCCGCCGCCACCTATGGCGCGTCGGCGGTGTTCCGGGAGGAGCGCGCCCATGAAGCGCCGCTCAACGTCTATGGCTACTCGAAATTCCTGTTCGACCAGATCGTGCGCCAGCGGCTGGCCAAAGAGCCGTCCTCGCAGATCGTCGGTTTCCGCTATTTCAACGTCTATGGCCCGCGCGAGCGGCACAAGGGGCGCATGGCCTCGGTGGCCTTCCACAATTTCAACCAGTACCGCACCGAGGGCAAGGTGAAGCTGTTCGAAGGCTCGCACGGCTACGACAACGGCGGCCAGATGCGCGATTTCGTCTATGTCGGGGACGTTGCCAAGGTCAATCTGTTCTTTCTCGACCACCCGGAGCAATCCGGCATCTTCAACCTCGGTTCCGGGCGGGCGCAGAGTTTCAATGAGGTGGCGACGGCGGCGGTCAACGGCTGCCGCAGGATCAATGGCGAAGCGCCGCTCGCTCTGGCGGAACTGCAAGAGGCCGGCCTGATCGAATACCTGGCTTTCCCCGAGGCGCTCAAGGGCAAATATCAGGCCTATACCCAGGCCGATCTGGGCCGCCTGCGCACCGCCGGCTACACGGCTCCGATGGCCAGCGTCGAGGAAGGCGTTGCCCGTTACATCGATTGGTTGCACGCCCATGCTTAAAACGCTACAGGATTTCGTCGGCAATACTCCGCTGGTCGCCTTGCAGCGCCTGCCCGGCGCGGCGGGAGATGCGTGCGGCAATCGCATCCTGCTCAAACTCGAAGGCAACAATCCGGCCGGTTCGGTCAAGGACAGGCCGGCGCTGTCCATGATCCAGCGCGCCGCCGAGCGCGGCACGATCCGCCCCGGCGACACGCTGATCGAAGCCACCTCCGGCAACACCGGCATCGCGCTCGCCATGGCCTGCGCCATCATGGGCTACCGCCTGATTCTGGTGATGCCGGAAAACCAGAGCGTCGAGCGCCGGCAGAGCATGCGCGCCTACGGCGCGGAACTGGTGCTGACGCCGAAAGACGGCGGCATGGAACTGGCGCGCGACCTTGCGCAGCGCATGCAGGCCGAAGGGCGCGGCGTGCTGCTCGACCAGTTCTCCAATCCCGACAACCCGGCGGCGCACTACACCGGCACCGGCCCGGAAATCTGGCGCGATACGGCGGGGGCAATCACCCATTTCGTCTCCAGCATGGGCACCACCGGCACCATCGTCGGCACGGGGCAATTCCTGAAAGAGCGGAATCCGGCGATTCAGGTGATCGGCTGCCAGCCGGAAGAAGGCAGCCAGATCGCCGGCATCCGCAAATGGCCGGAAGAATATCTGCCGAAAATCTACCGCCCGGAACTGGTGGACCGCATCGAATACGTCAGCCAGGCGGCGGCAGAAACCATGACCCGGCGCCTGGCGGCGGAAGAAGGCATCTTTGCCGGCGTCTCCTCGGGCGGCGCGCTGGCGGTGGCGCTGCGGCTGGCCGGACAGGTGGAGAACGCCACTATCGTCAGCATCGTCTGCGACCGGGGCGACCGCTATCTGTCGACCGGCGTTTTCCCGGCATGAAATTTCACCGCAGAGGAAGGGAGGGCGCAGCGTTGCGCAGAGAAAACTATAGCCCGTCCCTGCCTTCCTCCGCGGTTTTCTGCGTCCTCTGTGCCTCTGCGGTGAAGGTTTTTCAATCATGAAACCCGTCCTCGTTTTCGACATCGAAACCATCCCCGACGTGGTGGGGCTGCGCCGCATCAACGACTGGCCGGCCGATCTGCCGGACGCCGCAGTGGCCGAACGCGCCTTCGAGGCGCGGCGCGCCAAGACGGGGAGCGATTTCCTGCCGCTGCACGTGCAGCGCGTGGCCTGCATTTCCTGTGTGCTGCGCACCCGCGAAGGCTTCAAGGTGTGGTCGCTGGCCGCGCCGGAACTCGACGAAGCGGCCATCATCCAGCGTTTTTTCGACGGCATCGAGAAATTCACCCCGCAGCTCGTTTCCTGGAACGGCGGCGGTTTCGACCTGCCGGTGCTGCACTACCGCGCCATGCTGCACGGCGTGGCCGCCCCGCGTTACTGGGAAATGGGCGAGGGCGATTACGCCGATGCGCGCGACTTTAAGTGGAACAACTACATCAGCCGCTACCACACGCGCCACCTCGATCTGATGGACTTGCTCGCGCTCTACAACGGTCGCGCCAACGCGCCGCTCGACGAACTCGCCAAGCTGTTCGGCTTCCCCGGCAAGCTCGGCATGGACGGCAGCAAGGTATGGGACGCCTGGCAGGCCGGGCAGGCCGCGGAGATTCGCGATTACTGCGAAACCGACGTGGTCAATACCTATCTCGTTTACACCCGCTTTCGCCGTCTGCGCGGCGAGTTGAGCGCGGCGGAAGAAGCCGCCGAACACGCCTTCGTCAAGCAACAGCTGGGCAGCCTCGCCGCGCCGCCCTGGCCCGAATTTCTCGCCGCCTGGGCGTGAGCGGCGGGTCTTGTGTTTATAATCCGGAGTTTCCAACCCAACCCTTGAGAGTCCAAAGATGTCCCTGAATCTGGTTTCCGCCGGCAAGTCGCTGCCTGATGATTTCAACGTCATCATCGAGATCAGCGCGCACTCCGATCCGATCAAATACGAAGCCGATGACGGCTCCGGCGTGCTCTTCGTCGACCGCTTCATGGGCACCTCGATGCACTACCCCTGCAACTACGGCTACATCAACCATACCATCGCCGGCGACGGCGACCCGGTCGACGTGCTGGTGGTTACGCCCTTCTCGCTGCCGCCCGGCGTCGTCATCCGCTGCCGCCCGCTCGGCATGCTGGCGATGGAAGACGAAGGCGGCCAGGACGCCAAGCTCCTCGCCGTGCCGGTTTCCAAACTGACCACGCTGTACGACGACATCAAGACGCATGAAGACATGCCGCCCCTGCTGCTCAAGCAGATCGCGCACTTCTTCGAGCATTACAAGGATCTGGAGCAGGGCAAGTGGGTCAAGGTCAAGGGCTGGTTCGGCCTGGACGAAGCCCGCAAGGAAATCATGGACGGCGTGACCCGCTACCACGCTTCGCACGGCAAATAAATCATGATGCGCATCGCCGTTGCCCAGCTTGATCCGGTTCTGGGCGATTTTTCGGGTAACGTCGAGCGCATTCTGGCCGCCGCCCAAGCGGCCCAGGCGCAAGCTGCCCGCGTTCTGCTGACCCCGGAACTGGCCTTGTGCGGCAGCCCGCCGCAGGATTACCTGCTGCGGGCCGATTTTTTGCAGGCCAGCGCGCGCGCCCTGGACGAACTCGCCGCGCGCGCCGCGGCGCTCGTCCCCGGCCTGACGCTCATCGTCGGCCACCCGGAAACCGTGGCCGGCGGCCTCTGCAACGCCGCTTCCCTGGTGGCCGGCGGGCAGGCGACGGTGGTGGCGCGCAAGACTGCGCTGACGACGCACGCCGGCTACGACGAGCGGCATTATTTCCAGCCGGGCGCGGCCCTGCCGCCGGTTGCCATCGACGGCCTGCGCTGCGCCATCAGCGTGGGCGAACCGGCGCAGGCGGCCGATTGCGATCTGCAACTCGTGCTCGCCGCCACGCCCTTCCAGGCCGATTTGTTGCCAACTGCGCCGCCCAGGCAAGCCCACATCGTCTGCAATCTGGTCGGCTGCCAGGACGAATGGGCGTTTGCCGGCGCTTCCACGGCCAACGACGCCGCCGGCCGCGTGGCGATGCGCCTGCCGGAATTCGTCGAGGCGCTGGGCGTGATCGACGTCGAGCGCGGCGCGGACGGCGTCCAACTGCGCTCCGAACAGCAGGCCGCGCCCCTGAGTGCCGACGCCGCGCTGTATCGGGCGCTGGTTGCGGGCGTTGCCGGTTACGTGAAAAAGAACAGATTCCCGGGCGTGCTGATCGGCCTTTCCGGCGGTATGGATTCGGCGCTGGTGCTGTGCATCGCGGTCGACGCCCTGGGCGCGGAGCGGGTGCAGACGGTGATGATGCCCTCGCCCTACACCGCGCAGATGAGCCTGGACGATGCGCGCGCCCTGGCGCGGCATTTCGGCTGCCGCTACGACGAAATTCCCATCGCCCCGGCCATGCAGACCTTCAAGGACATGCTCGATCCGCTGCTGGCCGGCCTGCCGCTCGGGCTGACCGAAGAAAACCTGCAATCGCGCTTTCGCGCCAATATCCTCATGGCGCTCTCCAACCAGAGCGGCAAGCTGGTGCTGACCACCGGCAACAAATCGGAAACGGCGGTCGGCTATTGCACGCTCTACGGCGATACGGCGGGCGGTTTCGCAACCCTGAAAGACGTGTACAAAACCCGCGTTTACCGCCTCGGCCACTACCGCAACAGCCTGCCGGGCGGCGCGCCGATTCCGCAGAACATCCTGACGCGCGCGCCTTCCGCCGAACTCAGCCCCGGCCAGACCGATCAGGATTCGCTCCCCGATTACGCCGTGCTGGACGCTATCGCGCACGCCTACATCGAGGAAGGCAGAACCGCGCGCGAGATTATTGCCAGCGGCCAGCCGGAAGCGGCCGTGCGCCGCGTCGTACAGCTTTTGCGCGGCTCCGAATACAAGCGCCGCCAAGGCCCGCCCGGCCTGCGTCTGAGCGCGCGCAGCTTCGGCAGCGACTGGCACTATCCGGTCACCCAGCGCTACGTCGAAGATTTTTGATGCCCCCACGGAGAACACCATGAAAAAAATCGAAGCCATCATCAAGCCCTTCAAGCTCGACGAAGTGCGCGAAGCCCTGTCCGATCTCGGCATCAACGGCCTGACCGTGACCGAGGTCAAGGGTTTTGGCCGGCAGAAAGGCCACACCGAACTGTATCGCGGCGCGGAATACGTGGTCGATTTCCTGCCCAAGATCAAGGTCGAGGTGGTGGTGACGACCGAGCAGCTCGATCCCGCCATCGACGCCATCGTCAAGGCCGCCCACTCCGGCAAGATCGGCGACGGCAAGATTTTCGTCATGCCGGTCGAGCAGGTGGTGCGCATCCGCACCGGCGAGTTGAACGAAGCCGCCATCTGAGCGCGGCGGCCGGTTTGATACAGGAACCGGGCTGAAACCGTCTGAACGCAAAGGTCATCTGAGGGAAAACGCAGGATGGGCGAGGCTGCGCGCGCCGCAGAAGATACCGACCGCGCCGCTGGGGATGCCGATTGCGCCGCTCTACGCGCGGCCATGGCCGACGTCACGCCGCTGCCGCCCGGCAACCGGGTGGAGTTGCGCAAACCCAAGCCCGCGCGGTCGCTCCCCGACGCGCCGCCGTCCCGGCACGAACCGCGCAAAGTCAGGGCGGAACCCGATTTGCCCGCCCGCTGGCAGCAGCGCGCCGCACCGCCGCGCTTTTCCGACGACCCCGAACAAGCCGCCCTGCAACGCGCTATGCAAGGCGTCGCGCCCCTGCCCGAGCGCAATCTGGCCCATCTGGACAAACCCCGCCCCGCGCCGCAGGCCAGACAACGGGCGGCGGAACGGCAGGCCGTGCTGGCCGACAGTCTGGGCGCCCCGATCGCCTTGCAGGATCGTCTGGAAGGTGGCGACGAAGCGGCCTATCTGCGGCATGGACTGGCGCAAACCGTCCTGCGCGACCTGTGCCGGGGCCGCTGGGTGATCCAGGGTGAAATCGACCTGCACGGCCTGAACCGCGAACAAGCCCGCCATCAGGTCGCCGCTTTCCTGCAAACCGCCCTGCACCAGGGCAAACGCTGCCTGCGCATCGTGCACGGCAAGGGCCTGGGTTCGCCGCAGAAACTTTCCGTGCTGCGCCAGCTACTGCGCGGCTGGCTCGCCCAGCGCCAGGAAGTGCTGGCCTACTGCCAGGCCAGGCCGCAGGACGGCGGCGAGGGCGCTTTGCTGGTTCTGCTGCGCGCAGCGCGTTAGGGAAGGCATAGCCCGCAAAACCCGGTCGTGCATCGAGTTGCAGACCTGGGCGCGGGGGGACGGGTCTATTTTGTTCGGGTCATGGGCCCGGGCTCGCAAAAGCTGCAAATCCTACATTCCCGGTCAAACGCCGTTTTACATTTCTTAACTCCGGCGTAATTCGTCTCACTGTATATTTCGCCGCGATTATTGGATTTCGGAGCGTTTTTGTCAGCATGATTTTGCATATTTCATATTTGTCTTGTTGACCAGAATTTACTCCCCGGGCAGGGGGGCATGTTTTTGAGCCAGTCGCAGCGGCGGCGGGTGCGTTGAGGATAGGTATGGTTTTTGAAAGGCTTGCCGCTGCCGGGCTGAACCAGGGGAAAGCAGCAGGGGTGTGTAAAGCAGGTTTTGTAAAGAAACGTAGAAAGAAAATACCTGTAAACCGTTATCGATCGAGTTGGTAAATAGTGAGTTTTTGATTTTTCCTTACATGAACTCTTTATATAAACTCCTGCGATCAATGCGGAATGCGATTGTTGTGTGATTTGTTGTTTTTTGGCGGTTTTTTATTCGGCTTGGCCAGTGTCTGGAATTTGCAGACCTGCTCCGGGTGATTTGCGTTTTGTTTTGTCATTTTTGAAAAATTCTGGCCAAAGAGGCCGGTAAAGGAAAAGTCATGGGGTCACGTCTGTCCTGTTTGCTCGATTCTGTAAAGGCCAAGGGTGCCGGTCGGCATAAAAAGTTGCTGCGCAATCTTGCGCTGGCGGGCGCTTTGGGTTTTGCCGCCGCGACGGTGTGGTCTGCCGCCTTGAGCGAATTCTCGGTGACGACCGGGGTTGCGCCGTCACAACCCTCGTCGATCAAGCCGGGCGAGGCGACGGTATTGCGCATTACCTTGACCAATGCGTCAGCCTCGGCCCTTGCAGGCGTCAATTTCAACAAGGCGCTGACGCCGACTGGCTCTGGAAATCTGCTGGTCGATGGCGCTACTGCTACGGTGACTTGTACCGGCGGCGGCAATGGCGGTGGTACGGTGACCTTGCCGGGTGTCGGTAATACCCTGAGCGTGCAATTGGCCAGCCTGACCATTCCTGCCCGGGTCGGCACAGACGATGGCGTGTGCACCATCGACATTCCGGTCAAGGCCACTTCCACGGACGGCCAGTCTTCCACCCAAACCTACACGCTGGCGGGGGGGGATGTTTCTACTGGCAGCGGCGACACCAACGGCAGCGGGCAGGGACAGGGCGTTACGATTCAAAGCGTTTCCCGCCCCACCTGGAACAAGGGTTTCGGTACGAGCGCACCCGCAACCGCAAACGCCAGCGGCACGGCCATTCTGGGCGGAGATACGGTCTACCTCACCTTCAGGGTGGCCAACCCGTCGGGGGGGGTGCCGCTGACAGGGGTGGAATTTGAGGATGTTTTTCCGACGAAAGGCGCCGGCGGAGCAATTATCGAGCCGAACGGAGTGGCTGCAACGTACTCCAATTGCGGTACTCCTACTGTGAGTTTGACGCAGGGGAATGCCGCCAAGGTGGCTGTCAGCGGCGTTTCCGTCGCAGTGGGGCAGACTTGTGTCATCACGGTTCCTGTTCGGGCGCGCCAGACCAATGCCGCTTATGAATTGCTCAATGAGACAAATACCCTGCTGCAGAGCAGTTTCGACAGCGATCAGAGCCTGAAGCCGAACAATTCGCCGACCGCCACCGTTACTGTCCGTTCGCCCCTGCGTGTCACCAAAAATGCCACGGCGCGCGTGGCGAGCGGCGGGACGGGCACCTTCACCATTACCTTGTACAACTACGGCACGACCCCATTGCCGGTTGCCCCATTCAATGAGACAAGCATCGATGGCGGTACCAACAAGCTGACGCCGAACGGCATCAACAATACCTGCGGCGGTACGAATACTTACACCAACGCGGCTGGCGGCGGTATCCAGACCACCGGCTACAGCATCCCGGCGGCGAGCGGCGGCACTCCCGGCACTTGCGTCCTGACGGTCAATTACACCGGCACAACGAGCGGCAACGACCCGGTGACGTATACCAATACTATCCCGCAGGGGGCGGTAACCATTACTGGGCAGTCCGGGATCATCAGCCAGACGGCCAGCGCGGCGACGACCATCATCGACGAACTCTTCGTCGACAAGGCGCAGCACCCGACCCGGGTGGCCCCGGGCAGCCCGGTCCGATACACGGTGACGATTTCCAACTTCGGCAGCACGCCGCGCAGCGACGTGCATCTGAATGATACTCTGCAAAACGGTGCGACCTTCCTGGTCGACGGGGGTTACGCGCCGACCCTGACCCCGGGCTGCGGCAGCCTGACCGGTGTGCCGGCGCAGGGCGCCACCAGCGCCGGTTTCATCATTCAAACCCTGCCGGCGTTCAGCAGCGGTTCGCCGGGGCAGTGCGCGGTGACCTTCTGGGCCATGACCGACCCGAATGGCAGCGGCAATACCCAGAACGTGATTCCGCAGTGCGGGGTCTGGTACGGCAGCCAAGCCAGTACTACCTGTAACGGCGAGCCTTCCAACACGGTCACCGCCACCGAGCAGGCCCCCCTGCTGGCCGACAAGACCTTCAACGGCAGCAATTACCAATACACAGGCGGTTACAGGGACGGCACGCTCGCCACCAACCAGCAGAATTGGGGGGCGGGCACCACCAACCTGACGCACAAGAGCGCACCCGAAGGCACGGTGGTGACCATGCGCATCCGCGTACGCAACTACAGCGATCTGCCGCTGACCGGCCTGACGGTCGGCGATACCCTGCCGACTTCGAGCGGGCAGCAATTGCTGATTGCCACGCCAGCCAATGCTTCAAGCACCTGTGGCGGCACCCTGACGGCCACGCCGGGCCTCACGTCGGTACAGCTCAACAATGGAACGGTGCCGGCCCGCGTCAACAATACAGGTACGAATAATGTGCCGGGCATGTGCGAGATCCAGGTCGATGTGGTCGGCCCGGCCGGCAATTACGACAACACGGCCCATGTGAGCGCCACCCAGCCGCTGCCCGCTGGCGGCAGTCATCTCGTGACCGCGGACACCAACGCAGGCGGCAATACGCCCCGCCTGACCTATACCGGCGCCTTGGCGGCGGTGAAGACCTTCGAGCCGGCGCAAATCACCACCGACGGCAAGTCGACCGTGCGTATCCGCCTGACCAACAGCGACACCAGCGCGCCGATCACCGGGATCAGCGTCACCGATCCCTTGCCGGCCGCGCCGAATGGCCTGAAACTGGCCGATCCGCCGAATGTCCGCAGCACCTGCGCCGGCTCGCCGGTCTATAGCGGTGCCGCGAATGCCGCGCAGGCGGGAATGAGCGGTGCCAGCCTGCCGCCGAGTGGCAGTTGCGATTTCCTGTTCGACGTGGTGAACGACGGCGCAGGCTCGGGCAATTGGGTGAATACGATTCCCATCGGCAACATCACTGCCGACGGCGGCATCAAGAACCAATCCCCGGTCACGGGGCATCTGACCCGGGTGGCGGCGCAGGTGCCGACCATTTCCAAGGCGATTAATCCGGGTAGCGTCGCGCCCGGCCAAACGGCGCGTCTGACGATTACGATCACCAGCGGCACGCAGGCTCTGACGGGCCTGGCCGTGACCGACCATTTCACGGACGACGGTCTGGCGAGCGGCGCTTTGACGGGAATCAAGGTCGCGGCGACGCCCAATGCCAGCACGACCTGTAGCGGCGGCATCGTGACCGCCGTGCCGGAAGGCACCAGCGTGGCACTGTCCGGGGCCTCCCTGGATGCCAGCACCTCTTGTACGGTAGATGTGGATGTGATCGCCACCAACCCCGGCGCGGTCGCCAACACCATTCCGCTCAATTCCATCCGCAATGACCAGGGGCAGACCAATACCGGCACGTTCGCCTACGCCCCGTTGACCACCAGCATGAACATGGGTCTGGCCAAATCGTTTACGCCGGATGTGGTCAAACCGAACGAGCGCACGCGTCTGCGCATCACCATCCTCAATGCCACGCAGGCAGCGATTGCCAATTTCGGTATTACCGACAACCTGCCACCCGGCATGACGGTGCCGGCGGGGCCGAACGTGGTGCAGACCTGCGGCCCCGCCACCCAGGTCAATACCAGCCCCAACACCCAGGTCGTGGTTTCCGGCGGTGCCGTCGGCGCGGCCTCGGGGGGTGTTTCGGCGTCCTGCTACGTCGAACTGGACGTGGTGGTGTCGGCCAAGGGCAAGTACACCAACACATTGCCGGCGCAGAGCATCACCGTCAACGGCGTGCCGACCCTGTACCCGCCCATCCCGGTGCCAGCCGAACTGAATGCCGTCGATCCCCTGGTGGTGCACAAGGCCATTGGCACTTTCACGCTCGATACTGCGGGTTTGCCCGGCGGGATGACGACCGGCGAGGCAAGCCGTGCGGCGGGTGCCGTGGCGCCGCTGCTCATCCACCTGAGCAACCCCAACAACGTTCCGCTGACCGGCCTGGCATTTACCGATGTCCTGCCGGCGGGGCTGGTGGTGGCGCAGACGCCGAATGCCAGCACGACCTGCGGCGGCACGGTGGTGGCGCCGGCCTCGGCGACCGAGGTCCGCCTGGCGGGCGGCAGCCTGACGGCCAGCGGCTCCTGTACGGTGACGGTGGATGTGTTGTCCAACAATCCGGGCGAATACACCAACACCATCCCGAGCGGCGGCGTGACCACGACCGAAGGCGTCAAGAACGAGGAACCGACCCGCGCCAAGCTGAACATTTCCAAACCGCCCACCGTGGGCAAGCAGTTCGATCCGGCGGTAATTCCGCAGAACGGCGGCCGTTCCACACTGACCATTTTCCTGCGTAACGAAAATGCGACGGCGATCACCCTGAGCGAGGCTTTGGTCGACACCCTGCCGACCGCGCCGGGACCCATCGTGGTGCACGGTACGCCGAATGTCGTGAAAACCTGCCCTGGCGCAGTCACCGCCACTGCCGGCGCAGGCACGGTGACTTACGCCAACGGCGCAACGATTCCCGCCGGCGGTTGCACGATCAGCGTCGATGTGACGGGTAATGTGCCGGGCGCGTACAACAACAACATCCCGGCCGGGGCTTTGAAAACCAATGTCGGCCAGAACCCCGATCCGGCCAACGCGCCGCTGCAAATCAGTACGCTGGGCTACATCTCGGGCAAGGTGTTCAAGGACAACAACACGACGCCCAACGGCACTTTCGAACCCGCCACGGATGCGCCGATTCCCGGCCAGACCATCAACCTGTACAGCGGTCCGAATTGTTCCGGCACCCTGGCCGGCACGACAACGACCGATGCCCAGGGGAATTACCTGTTCTCCGGTCTGGCCGCAGGCAACTATTCCGTGTGTCAACCCAACCAACCGGACGGGACGATCAACGGCAAAACGACCGCGGGCGGCATCACTCAGGTGAACAGCAGTGGCGGTGCTTCGGGTACTGCCACGAATGAAGCCACCGTGCCGAGCGCGATCACCAACATCACGCTGGGTCAGAACGCCAGCAATGAGGTCAGCGGCTCCACCGGCAACAACTTTGCCGAAGTCGTGCCGTCGAGCATCAGCGGCACCGTGTTCCTCGACCAGAACAACAACGGCGTGCAGAACGGCGCCGATGCGGGGATTCCGGGGCAGTCGATCGAGTTGCGCAGCGGGGCGAACTGTAGCGGCCCGTTGGTCACGCAAGGCGGTCTGACCAACCCGGCGACCACCGACGGCAACGGCAACTATCGTTTCGACAACCTGCCTCCCGGCAACTACAGCGTGTGCCAGCCGAACCAACCGGATAACACGTCCAACGGCAAGACCGTCGCCGGTTCCGTGGGCAATGGCGGCACGCCGGGCACGCCGAGCGCGGAGACGTCGACGCCGAGCGCGATCGCCAACATCGTGCTGCCGCCGAACACGACCTCGACGGGTAATAACTTCGCCGAACTGCCGTACAACCGCACGGTTTCCGGGCGTATTTTCCTGGATTACGACAGCAGCGGCACCTTCGATCCGGCCACCGAGTACGGCATTGGCGGGCAAACCGTCCAGCTTACCGGCACCGACGACAACGGCAACCCGGTGACGCGCACGACGACGACGAATCCCGATGGCACCTACAGCTTTATCGGTCTGCCGCCGGGAACGTACCAGGTGGTCCAACCGAACCAGCCGGTCGATACGACCAACGGCACGACGACGGCGGGAACGGCAGGCGGCACGGCGACCAACCCCAATAACGAAGGCGTCAGCACCAGCCAGATCGTCAATATCAACCTGAGCGTTGCCAGCGGCAACACGGTTTCCGCCGGCAACGATTTTGCCGAGATTCCGGGTAACGCGCCCGATCTGACCATCGGCAAGACGCACAGCCCAGGCGAGTTCACCGACGGCGGCACGACCGGTTTCTACACCATCACCTCGAAAAATATCGGCAAGACCGATACGGCAGGGCAGGTGACCATCGTCGATCCCCTGCCTGCGGGCATCACGCCGACGGCGGCCAGCGGTTCCGGCTGGAACTGCGCAATCGCAGGCCAGAAAGTGACCTGCACGACCGGCGCGGTATTCACGGCCAACGGCGGCACGGGTGCGCCCATCATCCTGCATGTGAGTGTGGCGCCTGGTCTGGCCGGACAGTTGCTGGTCAATACCGCCGAAATCTCCGGCGGCGGCGAGCCGGATGGTTTCAAGGGCAACAACAAGACGCAGGACCCGACACCGATCATCGGCACGCCGGCCGCCGCGACCCTGGCAGGCCACGTCTGGCGCGACATGGACCATAACCGGGTGAAAGACGCGGGCGAGCCTGTGGTGCCGGGATGGACGGTCGAACTGCTGTACAACGGCGTGCTGGTCAAGACGGCTGTCACTGGCCCGGATGGCGGGTACAAGTTCGAGGATCTGCCGCCGGGCAGCGGCTATCAGGTGCGCTTCAAGAATCCGGACAGCGGCGCGGTCTGGGGCAGCGCACGGCCAAACGAAGGAGGCACCTCCTTCACGAACGGCTCGGTTGACCCGAGCACCAACCCGACCGGCGCCGATGCCAGCGACGGCACCCTGAAAAACCTGACGCTGAATTCGGGTGTCAACTACACCGAACACAGCCTGCCGCTCGACCCGGCCGGGGTGGTGTACGACGCCGTGACCCGCTTGCCGGTGCAAGGGGCTGTGGTGACGATTACTGGCCCCGCGGGTTTCAATCCGGCGGTGCATCTGGTCGGCGGAGCGGCTTCCGTGACGACGGGGGCCGACGGGCAGTATCAGTTCCTGTTGCAGCCCGGCGCGCCGGCAGGGACATATACGCTGGCTGTCACGACTTACCCGGCGGGTTATCTGCCGCAGCCGTCGGACATCATTCCGGTGTGTAACGGCACGCTGAATGTAACCGGTACTCAGGGCGGGGTGTTCGATCCGGTGCTGGTCCAGAATACGCCCGCGGCACCGGGGGCTGGTGTCGCGGATGCCAATCCGGCAGCCTGTCCCGGTCTGGTGGCTGGTGGTTCGCCGACCACGCAGTATTACTTCAGCTTCGATATCAACGTCGGCACTTCAGCCAACGTGCTGAACAACCACATCCCGCTCGACCCGATCCTGGGCGGCGCGATCAGGATCAGCAAGACGACGCCGATGATGAACGTGACGCGCGGCGATCTGGTGCCTTACACCATCACGGCGACCAATACGCTGGGCAGCACCCTGCCGAACATCGACGTGCAGGATCAGCTGCCGCCGGGCTTCAAGTACCGCTCCGGCAGCGCCAGCCTGAACGGCGTATATGTCGAGCCGAAGGTGGTGGGCCGTCAGGTGACCTGGGCCAACCAGACCTTCGCGCCGAACGAGAAGAAGACCTACAAGCTGATTCTGGTGGTGGGTGCCGGCGTGGGCGAGGGCGAGTACGTGAATCAGGCCTGGGCGCTGAACAGCATTGCGTCCAGCCGGGTTTCCAACGTCGGCACGGCCACCGTGCGCGTCGTGCCCGATCCGACCTTCGACTGTTCCGACATCATCGGCACGGTGTTCGACGACAAGAACGCCAACGGTTATCAGGACCAGGGCGAGCCGGGCATCCCCAACGTCCGCGTGGCCACGGCGCGCGGCCTGTTGGTGACGACCGATGCCGAAGGGCGCTTCCACGTGGCTTGCGCGGCGATTCCGCAGATGGACCGGGGCAGCAACTTCGTCATGAAACTGGACGACCGCACCCTGCCTTCCGGCTTCCGCGTGACGACCGAGAACCCGCGCGACGTGCGCGTGACGCGAGGCAAGATGGTGAAGCTCAACTTCGGCGCAACGGTGCATCGCGTCATGCGCGTCGAACTGGATGGCCGCGCCTTTGCCGCCGACAAGAACGAACTGCTGCCGGAATGGCAAGCGCGTCTGCCGGACATCGTCAAGAGCTTGCAGGAGCGGCCCTCCGTGCTGCGCCTGGCCTACCGCGCCGGCAACGGCGACGAGCAGGGCAAGCAGCGCCTGAAGGCACTGGCTGAAAAGCTTGGCGATCTGTACCAGGAAGAACGCAAACGTCAATCGAACCAGAAGCCCGCCGACGGTGCGGATGAGGAGGTGCCGGAAATTCCTCCCTTGATTGTGGAAACGGAAATCTTCAATCCGATCGGGGAGGGCAAGTGATGAAACGCATGAATAATCAAAAGAAATTTGCGCTCAAACCGACGGTGGCATCGACGCTGTTGGCTTTGATGGGGGTGGCCGGCCTGCCGGCGATGGCCGACGAGGCTACGCAAAAGGCCGCCGAGGCGGCAGGCAAGCGGGTGGATAACGCCCGCGTGCTGGACAAGGCGATTTCTTCGCCCGGCGAGTGGCAACCGGATTTCACTTATCCGCTGCCTTCCGGCGTCAGCCGCAGCGACGTAGAGGCCATGCGCGCCGCCGTCGAGCCGGAGAGCGCGCCGCAGGCCAGCGAACTGGTCAGCGACGACATGGTGGGTGCCTTGTTCGCTTCGGGCAAGGCCGACCTGCTGCCCGCCGCCTATCAGCAGATGGACGCCCTGGTGGCGCGCTATCAGGGCAAGCCCGGCCTGCGCTTCTCGGTGGTCGGCCATACCGACAACCAGCGCCTGTCCGCCAACACGCGGCGGATTTTCCGGGACAACCCCGGTCTGTCCGAAGCGCGCGCCCTGGCCGTGGCGACGTACCTGCGCGAAAAGCTGAACCTGCCCGCTGCCGCCGTCAGCATTCGCGGCATGGGCGAGGCGCAGCCGGTGGCCAGCAATGGAACGCCCGAAGGCATGGCGCGCAACCGCCGGGTGGAAGTGAAGTTCTGGCATGAAGAGATGGCCGCGCCGGCCGTTGCCGCGTCCAGACTGCCGTGCGCGCCGGATGCGGCGCAGGCCGATCTGCCCTTCCGGGTGACGGTGGACGGCGAGCCGGTGCGGACGGGCGAAGGCGTGAACGAAGCCGACCGCCAGCGCTGCACCGACGTCGCGCTGGAACGTTCGGACATTCAGATCAAGTACGACGATCTGGCCGCCAAGCCTTTGCTGAATGCCTGGGTGGAAAAGGATCTGACGCTGCGCGGCGAGGCCGTGCGCTTCCGCGGCTGGTCGAACTACGTGTATTGGATCAAGCGCGCCGAGGTGCGGATTTTCCTGAACACGCAGAAAACCGGCGAAACGCCGCTCGCCGTGGTGCCGCTGGAATGGGAAAAGACCGCGACGTGGACGGTGCCGCGCGAAGGCAAGGACGAATACGCCTACGTGCTGCGCGTCTATGACGAGCAGGGCCGCTTCGACGAAACCGCGCGCAAATCGCTCAACGTGGCGACGACGGCGCGGCCGCTGGAGGACATGGAGAGCGACAAGCGCGAGGCACTGACGGGATGGGGCGAGAATTCGCTGACCGTCTCGAACATCCCGGTGCGCGGCGGCACGGTGACGGTGAGCGGGCGCAAGCTGTCGGAAGGCGAACAGGTGCAGGCGCTCGGCCTGCCGGTGCCGGTCAGCGACAATGGCCGCTTCGTGCTGCGCCAGATTCTGCCCGCCGGGCCGCACTCGCTGGCGGTGCAGGTGACGGAAGCCGACGGCAAGACGGCGACCTACCACCGCAACGTCTCGATTCCGACCGATGACTGGTTCTACATCGCCGTCGGCGACCTGACCGTGGGCCGCAACCAGGTCAGCGGCCCGGCCCAGTTGGTGACCGGCGACGACACCAAGCATTACGAGCAGAAAACCTACATCGACGGGCGCGGGGCGTTCTACCTCAAGGGCAAGGTCAAGGGCGACTGGCTGCTGACGGCCGCCCCCCGCAAGCGCGGGCGGCTGCCCGTCCACCTGTTCAGTAACTTCTCGTCGAAAGACCCGCGCTACCTGCTGCGCAACATCGACCCGGATGCCTACTACCCGGTGTATGGCGACGACAGCACGACGGTGGACGACGCGCCGACCCAGGGCAAGTTCTACGTGCGGCTGGAAAAGGGCGATTCGCACATCATGTGGGGTAATTTCCGCACCTCCTGGACGGGCAGCGAGTTGGTGCAGTATTCGCGCGGCCTGTACGGCGGCCGTCTGCTGTACCGCTCGGAAGATTCGACCAGCTTCGGCGAACGCCGCAGCTTCGTCGAAGGCTTCGCCGCCGATCCGGGTACGCTCGGCACGCGGGAAGAATTCCGCGGCACCGGCGGTTCGCTCTATTACCTGCGCCATCAGGACATGACGGTGGGTTCGGAGCGGCTGTGGATCGAAATCCGCGACAAGGATTCGGGCATGGTGCTCGAACGCCGCCCGCTGTCCCCGGCGCAGGACTATGAAATCAACTACCTGCAAGGCCGCGTCATGCTGCGTGATGCGCTGCCTTCGACCGCCAGCGGCGGCGGCCTGATCCGCACCACCGGCTTGTCCGGCAACCCGGTTTATCTGGTCACCACTTACGAGTTCACGCCGGGCGTCTCGGCGATCGACACGCTGGCCACCGGCGCGCGGGCAACGCACTGGCTGAACGACAACCTCCAGATCGGCCTGACCGGCTATCACCAGGGGCAGGGCGCCAGCAAGCAGACCCTGAAGGGGATCGACGTGACCGGGCGGCTCGCCGCCGGCACGTCGCTGAAAGTCGAAGTGGCGCAATCCTCCGGCGCGGGCGACGGCATGTTGTCGTCCATCGACGGCGGCTTCGGCTTCAACAGCCAGAAGGGCAGCACGGGCGACGCCATGGCCAAACGCGTCGAACTGCAAGCCAATCTGGCGGAACTCAAGGAAGGGGCCGAAGGCCGGGTCAGCGCCTACTGGCAGGATCGGGAAGAAGGATTCTCCGGCCCCGGACAGATCGCCTACAACGGCGAAGCCAGCCGGCAGGTCGGCGTGCAGGCGGAAGCCACCGTCGGCAAGGATAACAAGCTCAAGGTCAAGGCCGATTCGCGCCGGATGGATTCGCAGGACGTGGCCAGCGGCGAAGCCAGCTTGCGCATGCCGGTGAATCCGGAATGGGGCGTCAGCGTCGGCGCACGCCACGACAAGTGGGATACCCACGTGCCGAATGCCAGCCGGATTCTGTCGCGCGACGGTAGCCGCACCGACGTCGTGGTGATGGCCGATTACGCGCCCCTGAAGGAAGGCGGTCAGCCCGGCGAAAAGGCGGATTGGGATGCCTACGCCTTCGTCCAGGGCACGGCGCACCGCGACGGCACCCGCGAAGCCAACAACCGCGCCGGTCTGGGCGGGCATTACCGGGTCAATGACCGCTTCACGCTGAACGCGGAAGCCTCGGAAGGCAATCTTGGCATCGGCGGCATGATCGGCGGCGATTACCGGATTTCCGACCGCAGCAACGCCTACCTGAACTACCGCCTGGAAACCGAAAGCCCGGACGTGGCTTACCGTGGCAGCCACGGCACCTGGATCAGCGGCGCGAATTACCGGGTCAGCGACGAAGTGCGCGTCTTCGGTGAAACGCGCATGGAAAACGGCAGCGGGCCGGAAGGTCTGACCCAGGCGTTCGGCGTCGATCTGTCGCCGAACGACCGCTGGAACTTCGGCACCAAGGTCGAATTCGGCAAGATCAGCGATCCGCTGGCCGGCGATCTGCGCCGCCGCGCGCTGGGCGTGTCGGCGGGTTACAAGTTCGAGAAAGTGAAGTTCGCCAGCGCCATCGAGTACCGCAACGAACAGGGCGACGGCGGTGCCAACGACGGCGTCACGCGGCGCACCTGGCTGATGCGCAACACCCTCGGCTATCAGGTCGATCCGGCATGGCGGCTGCTCGGGAAGTTCAACTTCTCGCACAGCAGCAACAGCCAGGGCGCGTTCTACGACGGCAATTTCCGCGAATTCGTCGCCGCCGCGGCCTACCGCCCGATTGACAACGACCGCTGGAACACGCTGTTCAAGTACACCAACTTCTACAACGTGCCGTCGCCGGGTCAACTGGCCCCGTCGGGCAGCGGCATCGCCGACTACGCGCAGCGCAGCCAGGTGTTTTCCGTGGATACGATCTGGGACGCGAAGCCCTGGCTGTCGCTCGGCGTCAAGTACGGCCTGCGCATCGGCGAGCTGAAGGACCGCAAGGACGGCGGCGACTGGTTCAAGAGCAAGGCCGACCTGCTCATCCTGCGCGCCGACTGGCACTTCGTGCGTGAATGGGACGCCGTACTCGAATGGCGCAACCTGCGCGTCAAGGAAGCGGACGACAGCCGCGAAGGCGTTCTGGCGGCCATCTACCGCCACTTCGGCCAGCACGTGAAGGCCGGTGTCGGCTACAACTTCACCGACTATTCGGACGATCTGACCGACCTTTCGTACCGCAGCAGGGGCTGGTTCTTCAACGTCATCAGCACGTTCTGATCCGGCCTGAGCAAAAAACCCGCCGGTCGTGAGACGGCGGGTTTTTTTACGTACTTTGCGTTAAGGAGGTTCTGAATAAATCAAATCCGCTCTGGCTGAGCCTGTCGAAGCCCTTGATTTTGTAGATGATGCCCTTCGACAAGATCCCTTCGACAAGCTCAGGGCGAACGGATTTTTCAGAGCTTCCTTAGGGATGGCGCGCTTATTTCTGAATGAGCTCCACCTTGTACCCGTCCGGGTCTTCGACGAAGGCGATGATGGTGGTGCCGTGTTTCATCGGGCCGGCTTCGCGCACGACCTTGCCGCCACGGACTTTGATTTGCGCGCAGGCGGCGGCTGCGTCGGGGACGGCCAGCGCGATGTGACCGTAGGCGGTGCCCAGTTCGTAACGCTCGGTGTCCCAGTTGTGGGTGAGTTCGAGTACGGCTTCGTCGTCCTCGCTGCCGTAGCCGACGAAGGCGAGGGTGAAACGGCCGTCCGGGTAATCCTGGCGGCGCAGCAGGCGCATGCCGAGAATTTCGGTGTAGAAAGCCAGCGAGCGTTCGAGGTCGACGACGCGTAGCATGGTGTGCAGGATACGCATGGAAAATCCTTTCAGAAATCGGGGATCAGGGGTTCTTGCTGGCGTAATGCCGCGCGGTGCAAACGCCAGTCCGGGCAGAGCTGTTCGACGATGGCCCAGAAACGGGGGCTGTGGTTCATTTCCTTGAGATGGGCGAGTTCGTGGCAGACGATGTAATCGATCAGGGCGGGCGGGAGCATGGCCAGCCGCCAACTGAGGGAGATGTTGCCGCGTGAGCTGCAACTGCCCCAGCGGGTGCGGGCGGACGAGATGCGCAGCGGCGGCGGTGGCAGGCTGAGTTGCGGCGCGTAGTGGTCCAGGCGCTGCCGGAAAAATGCGCGCCCGGCTTCGCTCAGGGCGGCCTTGAGCACGGCACTGGCGCGGCTGGCTTCCGGCAGGTGCAGTTCCAGAGTGGTGCCGGCCAGGTGCCAGCGGGCGCGCCGCGCCGGGCAGTGGGTGAGGGTGATCGGGGTGCCGAACAGGGGCAGGGTGCTGCCGTGGTCTGGCGAGAAAGCGCCGGGGCGGGTTGGGCGTTTTTCGAGTTTCTCCAACACCCAGGCCGCGTGTTTGTGCAGCAGCTGCTCGATGTCCCTGAGCGGGGTGCGCAGGGGCGCGCTGACGCGCAAACCGTGGCGGTCGATGGTGAAACCGACGCTGCGCCGGGCGCTGCGGCGCAGGCGGTACTCGATGTCCCGATCCGCGAGGCGGATGCGCCGCTGGTTTTCTTCCGGCTCGTTTGGCAGTTTATGCAGCATCCGGGTAGCGGTGCGGCGAGAGGCGGCGCATTTCGGTTTCGACCCAGGTTTCGACGCGCTGGTTGATTTCGGCTTCGCTCAGGCCGGCCGCGGAAAACGCCGGGCCAATGCTGATGGTGGCAACGCCTGCCGTTTTCAGGAAAGCCTGCCGTGGCCAGAGTTCGCCCGCGTTGTGCGCAACCGGCACCACCTGGCAGCCGACCTGGCTGGCGAGATAGGCGCCGCCCGCCTTGTAGCGGCGTTTTTCCCCGGGAGCGACGCGCGTGCCTTCGGGGAAGATGATGACGTAGAACCCCTGTTTGAGCCGCTCGCGGCCCTGGCCGACGACCTGATCCAGCGCGTTTTTGCCGGCCTTGCGGTCGATGGAAATCATCTTCATCGCGGCCAATCCCCAGCCGACGAAGGGGACTTTGAGCAGTTCCTTCTTCAGCACGAAAACGCAATAGGCGCCGTCCGGCACGCAGTCCTGAAGGGTCATGGTTTCCCAGGCCGACTGGTGCTTGGACATGATGATGCAAGGCTCGACCGGCATGTTTTCGCGCCCGATGACGCGGGTGCGGATGCCGAGGATGTGGGTGACGCCCCACTGTGTGCCAAGACGCCACAGTTTGCCGAAGCGGTAGGCCCAGACGCCGCCCAGCAGCGGCCCGGCCAGCACCACCAGCGGCGCGGAGAGGGACGACCAGAGAATGGCGTAGAGCATGAACAGAGCGGAGCGGACGAATTTCATTTTTTCCCCTTGCCGGCGGGTTCGCGCAACAGGTGATCCACTGCCGCTGCCAGATCGGCGAAGATCAGGGTGTTTGCCGGCAGATCGCCTGCGTCGCGGGTTTTCGCTCCCTTGCCGGTGAGCACCAGAATCGGCTGCCCGCCGGCGGCGGCCCCGGCCTGCAGGTCGCGCAGTGAGTCGCCGATGACGGGAACGCCGCTCAGATCGGCGTGGAAGGTGTCGGCGATGCGCAGCAGCATGCCCGGTTTGGGTTTGCGGCAATCGCATTCGGCATCCGCCGTGTGCGGGCAGTAGAAGATCGCGTCCAGCCGCACGCCCAGTTCGCCCAGGGCGCGCTGCATCTTGACGTGCATGCGGTTCAGGGTGTCCATGTCGAACAGGCCGCGCCCGATGCCGGACTGGTTGGTTGCCACCACCACCCGGTAGCCGTTCTGCTTGAGGCGGACGATGGCTTCCAGGCTGCCGGGAATGGGTTTCCACTCCTCGGGGCTTTTGATGTACTGCGCGGAATCCTGGTTGATGACGCCGTCGCGGTCGAGAATGATGAGCTTGCCGGCCATGATCGCTCAGGCGGACAGGCGCGACAGGTCGGCCACCCGGTTCATCGCCGCGTGCAGCATGGCGAGCAGCCCCAGGCGGTTGGCCTTGAGCGCCGGGTCGTCGGCGTTGACCATGACCTGATCGAAGAAGGCATCGACCGGCGCGCGCAGCCGCGCCAGCGCTTGCAGGGATTCGGTGTAGTCGCCGGTGAGGAAGGCGGCGTCGGCCTGCGGCACGACGTCGACCAGCGCGGCGTGCAGGGCGCTTTCCGCCGCTTCGCGCAGGAGCGCGCTGTCGACGTGCGCTTCCACCGGGCCGTCGGCTTTTTTCAGGATGTTGCCGACGCGCTTGTTGGCGGCGGCAAGCGCCGCCGCTTCCGGCAGGGCGGAGAAGGCGCGCACGGCTGCCAGGCGATCCACCAGATCGCCCAGGCGCTGCGGCCGCTGGCTGACCACGGCATCGACTTCCTGCGCGCTGTAGCCCTGCTCGCGCAGGCTGCCGGCCAGGCGGTCGTAGATGAAATCGGCCAGTTCCTGCGGCTTGGGCTGGAAGCCGTCGATGCCGGTGAATTGGGCGAAAACTTCCGCCAGCAGACGATCCAGCGGCAGGTTGAGCTTGCCTTCGACCAGCATGCGGATGACGCCGAGCGCGTGGCGGCGCAGGGCGAAGGGGTCCTTGTCGCCGGTCGGCGTCTGGCCGATGCCGAACATGCCGGCCAGGGTTTCCAGCTTGTCGGCCATCGCCACCGCCGTGCCGACAGGCCCGCGCGGCAGGCTGTCGCCGGCGAAGCGCGGTTTGTAGTGATCCTCGATGGCGTCGGCGATGTCGCTCTGGATGCCGCCGTGCAGGGCGTAGTAGCGGCCCATGATGCCTTGCAGTTCGGGGAATTCGCCGACCATGTCGGTCAGCAGGTCGGCCTTGGTGAGCAGCGCGGCGCGCTCGGCGCGCAGGGCCAGCTCGTTGCCGCCGATCTGCTCGGCGACGAGGCGGGCGATGGCGGTGACGCGTTGCAGACGCTCGCTCTGCGTCCCCAGTTTGTTGTGGTAGACCACCTTGGCCAAGCCGGGAACGCGCGATTCCAGCGATTTCTTGCGATCCTGGTCGAAGAAGAACTTGGCGTCGGCCAGCCGCGGGCGCACCACGCGCTCGTTGCCGCTGATGACGGCGGACGGATCGGCCGGGGCGATGTTGCTGACGACCAGGAACTTGTTGCTCAGCCTGCCTGCGGCATCGAGCAGCGGGAAATATTTCTGGTTGGCCTTCATGGTGAGGATCAGGCATTCCTGCGGCACGGCGAGGAATTCAGCCTCGAATTCGCCGACCAGCACATTGGGGCGCTCGACCAGGGCGGTCACTTCATCAAGCAGCGCCTCGTCCTCGATTGGCTGCAAACCGCTACCGGCGCGAGCGGCTGCGGCCGGCCGCTCCCCAAGGTGA
>URNG01000019.1 GCA_900549295.1 uncultured Rhodocyclaceae bacterium | reverse complement strand
CACGTCGAGCCGGTTTCGTCTATCGCAGCTTCGACCCCGCCCACACGCCGCGCCTGCCCGGCCGCAGCGCCCAGGCCGCCTTTGCGGCGCAGTTTCCCGACGGTTTTCTGCTAACCTTTGCCAGCACCGCCAAAGGGCGGCGGCGTGACGACAAATGGCTGGGCAGCCACCGTTACGCCATCGTCCACCTCGGCGGACGCGACGAACACGACCTGCACGCGCGCTGCCAGCGCGCCAGCGCCCTGCTCGGCTGGCCCGCGCCTTATGCCGAGAGCGAGTTGGGCGGGTTCGACGCAAGCCGCGTCGCGCCGCCCCTGCACCCTGCCCTTGCCGGAGAAACGCCATGAAAAAAGCCATCCTCGCCTGCCTTTTCCTGCTCGGCCTGAGTGGCTGCGGCCTCGTCGTGCAGAATCCGGGCGGCAGCTATTCCCCGGTCAACGCGCAGGCGACGCCGGACAGCCCACGCCTGATGCTGCAAGGCCACGACGTCGTCGCCTATTTCACCGAAGGCAAGGCGCGCCTGGGCGACAAGACGCACGCCAGCCGTTACGCGGCCACCGATTTCCATTTCGCCAGCAGCGGCAACAAGGCCCTGTTCGACGCCAGCCCGGAAAAATATCTGCCGCAGTTCGGCGGCTTCTGCGCCAACGGCATCGTATACGCCATCCCGATGGGCGGCTCGCCCGAGTTCTGGCGCATTTACGACGGCAAGCTCTACATTTTCGGCAGCGAGATGTCGATCAAGGCGTTCGAACTCGACCGCGCCCGCAATCTGGAACTGGCGCACGGCTACTGGAACGACGAAATCGCCGGGCGTAACAGCGTGGTGCGCCGCTACTGGCGGATGCTGTGGCGCGTGGACAATTACAAGAGTAGCAAGCAGATCGCCGAGGAAGTCGCCGCTTGGGAGGCGCGCCAGGGGCAGGCACGATGAATGTCAGCCGCCGCCCGCACCTGCTGGAGTTACAGCAACTCGACCGCGCCGCCCTACGTGCCGAACTGGCTGCCGGTCTGCTGGCCCCGGCAGCGCGCATTGCCCCCAAATTTCTCTACGACCGCCTGGGTTCCAGCCTGTTTGCCGCGATCACGGAAGTCGATGAGTACTACCCGACGCGCACCGAAGCCTGGATTTTCCAGCACCACGCCGATGAAATCGCCGCCTGCACCGGCCAGGACGGCATCCTGGTCGATCTCGGGGCGGGCAACTGCGCCAAGGCGGCGCGCCTTTTTCCCAAATTGCATCCCGCGCATTACGTGGCGGTCGACATTTCGGTCGAATTTCTCGCCGAATCGCTCGGCTACCTGCAATTCCTGCATCCGGAAATCGGCATGAGCGGGGTCGGCTGCGACTTTTCCCGCCACCTGCGACTGCCCTCCCATTTGTTGCCTACCCATCTCGGAGACGCGCCGCGCACCTTGTTCTATCCGGGTTCCAGCATCGGCAATTTCGACCCGGACACTGCCGTGACTTTCCTGCGCCAGGCCCACGCAGCCTGCCAGGGCGGCGGCCTGCTGATCGGCTTCGACCTCGTCAAGGAACAAGCCTTGCTCGACGACGCCTATAACGACGCGCTGGGCATCACCGCCGCCTTCAATCTGAATCTGCTCAAGGTCTTGCGCGTCGAACTCGGTGCCACGCTCAAAATCGGCCACTTTCGCCACATCGCCTTTTTCAACGCCGCCAAGAGCCGTATCGAAATGCACCTAGAAGCACGTCGCACCACCAGCATCCGCTGGGGCGAACATGAACGCCGCTTCATGCCGGGCGAGCGCATCCATACCGAGTACTCGCACAAATACACCCTGGACAGCGCCAGCGCCCTGCTGGAAAGCGCCGGTTTCCGGCAACTGCGCTGGTGGAGCGACCCGCAGCAGTGGTTTGCGGTGTGCTGGGCGCAGGGGTGATTTTCAGGCAAGCGAAACGAAAGGGGGTAGTGGCCCCCCCGCCCGCGCTCATTCTGCAAACAGCGTCAACAGACACGCTCATCCACCCTGCCCGGCCCGCTGCATGACCTGGGAAATCGCCGCGCAGGTTTTGTCGACTTCAGCATCAGACAAGGTCGGATGCACCAGAAACATCAAGCTGGTTTCACCCAGGCGCTGCGCTATGGGCAGGCGTGAAGCCGGCCGCCATCCCGTATCGTCGAAGGCTTTTTCCAGATAAACCTCCGAGCATGAGCCCTGGTAACAAGGCACCCCCAGGGCATTGATCTCGGTAACGATCCGGTCCCGATCCCAGCCTGGTGCCAACAACTCTGGCCGCACGTAGGCGTAGCACTTGTAATGCGCGTGCATGCTTCCTTCCGGCGGCTGCGGCACGCGCAGCGCCGGAAATGCGCGGCAAGCGGCCTGGATTCGTTCGCTGTTGGCGGTACGTTTGGCCGTCCAATCGGCCATGCGCCGCAACTGGATGCGGCCGATCGCCGCCTGCACTTCCAGCATGCGCCAGTTGGTGCCGAACGATTCGTGCAGCCAGCGAAACCCCGGCGGATGCTCGCGCTCATACACGGCGGCGTAGCTTTTACCGTGATCCTTGAAACTCCACATGCCGCGCCACAGGGCTTCGTCGTTTGTCGTGACCATGCCGCCCTCGCCGCCGGTGGTCATGATCTTGTCCTGGCAAAAGCTCCATGCCCCGACATGGCCGATGCCGCCCACGCTGCGGCCCTTGTACCGCGCCCCATGCGCCTGCGCGCAATCCTCGATGACCTTGAAACCATGCCGGGCCGCCAGAGCCATGATGGGGTCCATATCGCACGGCCAGCCGGCCAGATGCACGCAGATGACCGCCTTGGTTCGCGGCGTCAAAACCTGCGCGATGGTCGACGCACAAAGGTTGCCGCCATCTTCCTCCACGTCCGCAAAAACTGGCGTTGCGCCGGCATTGACCACGCAGGAAACGCTGGCGATGAAAGTGCGCGGCGTGACGATCACCTCATCGCCCGGCCCGATGTCCAGCGCCTTCAGCGCCACGTCCAGCGCCAAGGTGCCATTGGCCAGAGCAACGGCATGACGGCTCCCTGTCCAGGCCGCAAACTCCTTCTCGAATTCGCGGCACGCCTGCCCGGTCCAGTAGTTGACCTTATTGGACAAAATGACATCGCGCACGGCATCGGCTTCTTCCTCGGAGAAGGAAGGCCAGGGGGAAAAGGAAGTGTTCAGCATGGGTTCAAAATCCAAAAGAGAAATCGGGCGTCAGCGTTGCAGCACCCGCGCCGGATTACCCACCACCGTCACGCCCGGCGGCACGTTTTTCGTCACGATGGCGCCCATACCCACCACCGCCCCTCGACCAATCACCAGCGGCTGGCCGGGCTGGCCCTGCCTGATGACTGCGCCGGCGCCGATGTAGGCATGATCCTCTATCACGACGTTGCCATTGCACTTCACGCCGGGGGCAAAGGTGACGTAGTCACCGATCACGCAATCGTGTTCCACGTAGCTGTACAAATTGGCATGAAAATGCCTGCCAATGCGTATGTTGCTAGTCAGCGTGACAAAGGGGCTGAGGATGGCTCCTTCGCCCAACGCCACCTCATCCATGCGCACTACATTCGCGGCAGACACCGTCCAGGGCAGCACCCCATCCTCCGCACAGCGCAGCGCCAGTTTTTCGCGCACGGCGCTGTTGGCAATCGCCAGCACAACATGGCGCTGGCGGGCCGGTTCGGCAAGAAAACGGCCATACGTCAGCAAACGCTGGCCATTGACCGCGGTAGGCCCAGGGGCATCATCCACGAACACCAGGCGCTCCGCCCTCACCTCTGCCTGGGCCAACTGCTGCCGCGCCAAAGGCATCACCCCGCGCCCGCAGCCGCTGGCACCGTAGACGGCAAACAAATCATCGGGATGCAGCACGAGGGGATCTCCTTTCATCTTGCTGTTGAGGGCTGGCAGAGGGCTTTGAGTAAACAGGCTTGAATTCCTCCATAAAGGCAATTTCTGCGAGCATACGCCGCCCCTAGGGTTTCTTCGTTCCTGCAAACCTCGGCATGGTGGCCTCCCCTGAGGCGCTGATGCCATCGCGCACCAGCACTTTTTTCACGGTCAGCCACAGGATTTTCATATCCAGCCACAGGTTGCGGTGATCCACGTACCACACGTCCAACGCAAATTTTTCTTCCCAACTGATCGCATTGCGCCCATTCACCTGCGCCCAACCGGTGATGCCGGGCCGCACTTCATGACGGCGCACCTGCTCGGGGCTGTACAACGGCAGATATTCCATCAGTAGCGGCCGCGGTCCGACGAGGCTCATGTCGCCCTTGAGCACGTTCCACAACTCCGGCAGCTCATCCAGGCTGGTCGAACGCAGGAACCGGCCAAAGGCCGTCAAACGCTCGGCATCGGGCAGCAACGCACCGCCCGGCCCGCGCGCATCCGTCATGGTGCGGAATTTCACCATCTCGAATGGTTGTCCATTCATACCAGGGCGAACCTGGCGGAAGAGCACCGGGCTCCCCAGCCTGCGGCGGATCAGTAGCGCCAGGATCAGCAGCGGCAAAGCCAGTAGCAGCAAGCCGGAAGCGGCGGCGACAGAGTCGAAAAGGCGTTTCATCAAGCAGGTTGCTCAAGCAGGGTTAACCGGTCAGCCAGTGGATCAGTCTTTCATTCACTTTTTCGGCATCGAATTTTTCCACCGCCATTTTATGGCCGGCATCCCCCATGCGAAGAATTTCCTCCGGGTTCCGAATGAAAAACAGCATTTTTTCCGCCAGGGCAGGCGCATTCCACCTGGGAACCAGGAAGCCATTGACACCCTCTTCAACCGTCTCCCTGCATCCGGGAACGTCGGTAGTAATCACTGCCCGACCGATGGCCATCGCTTCCTGGGTGCTCCGGGGTACGCCCTCGCGGTAGGATGGGAGCACAAAAACACTGCTCCACGATATCCATTCGGAAACATTCTCAACATAACCAGGGTAGTTAATGGTTCCTGTTTCGAGCAATTCTTTTAATTGATGTTCTTTAAGCCCTCCCGGGTTTTCTTCATCCATATCGCCAAGAACGATGAATTCAACGTCGGGGCGCTGTTTTTTTATTATTTTTGCAGCCTCGATATATTCAAAAATACCTTTTTCTGCAAGCAGGCGTCCGATGAAGATGAATTTTATGGGATCCGTTCTTGCCGGCCTGTAGGGAAACTCTTCGAGATCCAGCCCAATGCCCCCCAGGATTTTTACGGATTTAGCTCTCAAGCCATTCTTGTGCAACAAATCGATGGGGTCGTCCGGGTTCAAGAAAATCAAATCGTCAATCGAAGGCAGTGCCAGTCGATATAAAAATAGCTGTATCTTTCTGAGAGTTTTCTGCTTTAACGTAATTCCGGATGGCAGGTCTGTAAAAACATAACCCAGCCCCTCAAGCATGGCCAGACGCCTTGGCACGCCAGCCCAGCGTGCTGCGATGGAGCCATAAATCGACGGTTTGACGAAACAAGACAGGGTAACGTCGGGCTGAATTCTCTTGAATAAATTGTGCAACTGCCGGAGGGATTGCAAGTCAGCCAAGGGATTCACCCCCCCCCGTTCAAGCTGGTAACTCACAGGCTTAGCCCCCAACGACTGCATTCTGGTAATCGTACGAGCAGAATAGTCCGTGCAGAATACCGTTACTTCATGCCCAAGGCTGACGAGCTGGGTAATTAATTTACAGCGGAAAATCAGCGTGCCGCTGGCGGTTGTGCCAAGAATCGAGATTTTCATTTGATCTCCTCTACCCATGCGGAGAAGGTGTTGCATTGGCTTATTGCCTCGGGCCTACAAGGCCAAAAATGTCATCGGCCAATGCCAGCAAAAGGCTTTTTTTATCTATCAGGCTCCTCGCATCAACCGAAACCATTTCCTTGTTCAAACTCCTGGATTTTCTTGCGAACATGATTATTTCGTCGAAATCCGTATTTTCTATTTTTTTAAACAAATCTCCAGCGGGTATCGTGTCAGTATAACCCCCACATACAGGCAGCCCTAGCATCAGGTACTCACGAACTTTAAGAGGGCAAGCCTCTTTCATTTTTATTCTGTCAATGGCAAAGGAAGCCAGTCCGATCCAACAGTGCATACTAAGCTCAAAGATCTGTTGGTGCGATAATGCACCGTGTACCCTGATGCGCGAATCGGTAGCTGCTTGAGTACATTTCTCAGGCATTCTCCCGACCAAATGCAGAATGAAATCATGGTGGCTGCTTCTCGCCGCCTCCAACAACCTGTCCAGGCCGTGCCACGGAGCAAAATTAGCAACAAACAGTATTTCTGGAATATCTTTGCTGCGCATGTCTTGTAAATCCACGTCCCTGTATAAGACGCCATTCGGGTATATGATGCTGCGGCTTTTGTCTGCTCTAGCCCTGCTCAATTCGTAATCAACAATTTCCTGTGTAACACCAATAACCCCGCTTGCCTTTCTGATTGACAAGGGGCCGATCCAGGATTCCAGCTTCGCACGAATCAAGGCCGACAACCCACCCAGCAGTGCCAATTCAAGCACTTCCAGTGTATGATGAACGAAAAAAACTGGCTTCCTGCACGCTCGCACAAAGTGCGCCTGAAATGGATCGTGCACGTAATGGCGCAACAAAAAAACATCCACAGCCGATTGCTGGCTCAGCAGCCATGCGTGGTAATTCCTTCTCAGCTTCAGCCAGGATTTCAGTGCGCCAAGCTTGCTCTTCAGCGCATCGCGATTCGTTTTTTCATCAAACAACATGGTTTTGAACCCGCCGGGTGTTCCCCGCGGGCAAAACATCCGTACTTGCCAATTCAATCCCAATTCCGTAGCCGCTTCCTGCTCCCAATCCATTTGGGTGCATATGCCTGACGGAGGGCGCAGCAAGGCTGCACTATGCAATACGCGAAGATTTTTCATGACGTGCATACTTAACAGTTCAGTCCAGAACGCTTACTATGCAGCATAGCACACACAGGAGAAACAGAGGTGGCCCCGGAGTTTTTCGCTCAAACATCATAGCAATTTAATTCCGATGATATTGCGCATGATGAATTCCTCCAAGTTGGCGAATTTTCTTTTTGCCGCTTACTGATTTCTTTCTTGGCACAGCCAGTCGCGTGGTGTCGAGGCTAAGCACGTTGATGACGACGCGCTGAATCAGGGAAAGGGTTTCTGTGGCATTGTCCTTCTTTACCGCACAGACATCCTCACCTCATCAGGTTCAATTCCTTCAACCCTCCGACAACTCAGCCAATTTCATCAGAATATTTTGTAATATTTCTGAGAAAAAAAAGCATTCATGAAAAATATAACACAAGCGCCTGCAAGGGTTGCAAAAGAAGCTCCAACAACCCCCCATTTAATTACAAGTAAAAAATTCATAAAAACAGAAAAGACAGCACCAATAAAATTTACACACGCAAGCAACTTTGTTTTTTTATATATAGAAAGACCCGGGAAAAAAGCACACATACCATGAATTAAAACAGCGCCGCCCAAAATCACAGCCACAGAAGATGCCTCAGTATAATTATTGCCTGCAACGAACAAAATAACTTCTTTTCCCAGCAGGCCAATGACAAGCAGAAAAGCAGATCCAACAAGAATGTAGCCGCCAAGAATCTTTCTTAATTTTATCGGTGTATCTGCGCAATCAATTCTTGCATAAACCAAGGGGGCCAGGGCACTTTGCACCCCCATGGTTAAAAGAGTAATGACAGCTGCGATTTTTGCCCCCACACTAAATATAGCCAGTTCCTGAAACCCCAAATAAGCCTTAATAACCAGGCGATCAGCAAAGATAGAGAGCAGAACACTCAAGCTGGAGAAAACCAAAGGTGTCGAAAAAGCAAGCAGTTCTTTCAGTCGAAAAAAATCAGGAGGCCTAAAAAAAATTCTGTTATCCCATACAATGTAACCAACTACTAGCATCTGGGCAGCAAACTGGGAAAACAAAAGACCACCAACTCCATAACCAAAATATAGTGCACACAGAGAGAAAAATGCAACTGCGATGACGGAGCTAACAGATATCAAAATAGAGATTCGAGGTTGCAGCTTTGAGCGATAAACGACAGAGAAAAAATAAACAAGTGCATTGGAGGAAAAAGCAAGGGCACCAAAAAACAGTATATGCTCTCGGCCGACATCATCCAGCAGAATTAACGAAAGCTCTCTCGAGAATAAAAAAGCAGCAAGCGTCAATAAAAAAAATGAACTCGCCGTAAACCAAAAGGCAGTCGCAACATAAGAATTCTGCAAAGCCTCCTGATCTTGATGCTCAGAAACAAATCGCATAACACCTTGCGATATTTCGAGGGTCACAACGACTACGACTATAGCCCCAATTGAAACAACATAATCAAATACTCCATATTCCTCTTGCGACAAAAATCTCAAATAAACAGGGACCAGCAAAAAGCCGATCCCCTTTGTCATAACATTGCCAAAACTATATACTATCGAATGCTTGAGAAACTGCTTAAGCATCAATAAAATCTCTAAAGCGGGCGGAGCTTGAGCTATATGAACAATACCGACGCACCCACTCAGTTCCCCGGTCGGCCTGGCTCTGTAAGGAATCTGGGTGATCAAGCTGGAATTTCAGCTTTTCATAGATCATCCAATAGGGGGTCACCACCCATGCCTCGTTTGCCCCCTCGAACAGGGTTGGCTCAATTTCTCTATCAGCAGAGGTTAACAAGACCGCATTGGCAGCCATTGCCTCGACACCAAAAACACCTGGTACAAAAGCATAGAACTCGTTAAGAACGATATGCGCCCGCTTTATCGTCTCAAGGACGGTCAAGTGAGGCACGCCAATTAATTCAATATATTCAAAAACATACCCTTCCATAACGAGTTTCTTTATAGCCGCACGCACCAACGGTGTCCCTTTTATCAATGGCGAAGAGGGGGCATGAACAACAATTAAATATTTTTTATTCTCCCATTTGGAAGGTATTCTGCATATACGATCATCGGGATAGAAATAAAGAAAAGGAAAAGTTTTCCTTGTTATATATGACATTTGGTCGGTGGACGGGTTAAATATCACATCTGCGAATTTATCCGCCGCCCACGCCAACGCTTTTCTTCGCTTTTCTTTGGCAGGCGAATCAATCCCCGCTGAACACATGGGTTGATAAGTGGTAATAACATCTATATTTCTCTGTTTAGCATAAGCATTAAGCAAGGCGTACGATCTGATTTCACTTCCCGTAAAATAACAAATGACAATGCACCCTCGTTTTTTTAGAAAATCAAACTCATGAGCGCGGCCATCATAATGAGAGAAGAGAAATCCACTGCCACCAACATAAACAAATTTCTTGCGCTTTGCCGCAAGAAACCCCAATAAGACAGGGCCAAATATCAGTCTAACAAAATGGCCTGAAAATTTTCCAGGGTTATATGTGTATTTAAAATTATAATACGGATTTCTGAATAGGCAGACACTAACCACTCTGGGCAGCGATATACTCAGATTATACAGAACAGAAGCCACTTCCTCTACGCCTACTACATAACCAGTCCTTTCCTGGCGGCAAGAAAAGCAACTGGCAGCCCAAAAAGAAAAATGCAACATCGCTAGCTGAATATAATGAACTATTCGAAAAAGAAAAACCATTAAACGCGCCTCTATTTTTGCACCTCATGCGGCAATGTGTATTTAATATAAAAGCTCCATGGGATAAGGCTCCACTTTGCCATTAGGTAAAAAAACGGCCTTAATATCTCAAATGTTCTTTTGTATGTTTTGAAATCTGTGTAATATTTCTTGGGAAGGTTCATCAAAGCATCAAGCTGCTCATCATCCAGGTTCAACCTCTTCTTGTAATAATCCAGCAGGCCATCCTCTAAGTGCGGTTCTTCTGCCATCAGAGCCAGGGCCTGCTCACGCGTCATACGGCCGTCTCGACAATAAGCTGAGTAGCCAACAATTCTGAAATCGCTATGCCAGCGCTTAGGAAAGAAATAGCTGTGAAAAAAAGCCGCTGTTCGGTTTTCCAAATGGTGACCGCCGTACCAGATCCAGCCATACTCTTCGGCAAGAACCTTCTTGGCTTGCTCCTTGTCATAATTCAGATAATAAAGCGGCCTTACCGATTTGATCTTGTTAAACAGCATCCATTTCAACTGCTTATGTAGCCACAAATTGGGGAATGTCCTCATAGGCAACTTCCCATATTTCTGATGGACACTTTCTATATACTTTGCGTCCATGTAAATCCACCCCATGGGGGCAGTGCCCTCCGTCCGAAAAGAATGTCCATCGATCTTGTAACGGATACCGTATTTCTCAGCAGCAATATTCATTGTTGTCGCTAAACCGATATCAGTGGGGCACTCAATATCTCTGACTCCAGACTTCAGGAAGGAAAGAACTATGTCGTCGAACTCCTCGGCATCAACCACATAGGTAAACAGGTCAATGCCCAGTTTGTCAGTAACCGCATGAATATTCCGTGTGGCGATGGTTGTATTCCAGGTATTGTCAAAGTGCACAGCTAAGAGGCGTAGGCCGTATCTTTGAGTCATGAGATGCATCAGGTAAGAGGAGTCGCACCCCCCCGAGACACCAATCAGAGCATCGTATTTTTTACCTCGGCCAGCCGATTTCATCTCGGCCACAACCTTTTCTAATGCTCGCTCTCCACGCTCATCATTTGGAAATTGCTGCTCCAATTTCTCTATCTGGCGGCAATAGTTGCAAACCCCATTACCATCAAATGATATATTAGGAACGTTTTCGTCATAGATGCATCTTGCACAAACAACGCCAGGCGGGTTATTCATTTCAGCAGGCATTCCAGCTCTCTCATTTTTGGAAATTTTATAAGTACACCCATTCCTTTAGCCTGAAACACGGCCATGCTTCCTAGCCCCACAGCCGAGGCTTGCCCTTCTTTCACGGCAGATTTTATATGCTCCAAACTCCCTCCGCCGCCTACGGCGACAACAGGAATATCCAGCGACCTGGAGAAGTAACGAATCAAGCCAATGTCAAACCCCTGCCATGTCCCTTCGCGATCGACGTTGTTTACGATCACTTCCCCCACTCCCAAATCCTTAAGCAGCGCTAAAACCCGATCAAGGGATATGTCGATCTGACGCGTAGCATTATGCGTGGTCACCTTGTATTGTTTTCGCCAGAAGCTTTTCTTTATGTCAAGCACAGCGATAATGCTTTGCGTACCGAACGTATTAACTGCTTTTTTGACAGTATCAGGGTCAGTAAATATGAGCGAGCCAACAGCGATTTTCTCAACGCCAAGATAAAAAAGCCTCCTGAAATCTTCAAGCGAACGAACACCTCCGCCATAGCAAATTGGCATAAAACATTCAGAAACTATGCGCCCCACCAGGTCAAACTGGATTGCGGTTTTCTTTGCTGTGGCGTCAATATCTAGAACAACCAGTTCGTCAACTTCCATCTGGTTGAATATTCTTGCAGAATTGATAGCATCCCCAACGTACTGAGCAGATCTAAATTTAGTGGTTTTTACCAGTCCTTTGCCACGTAGCAATAACACCGGCATCACTCGTGTTCTCAACATGCTGAAAGGCTCGCAAAATTTCTCAGCAAATGCATGCCGTGCCTGTGGCTCTTCTCCGGGTGAAACTGAACCCCCCATATGTTTTCATGATTTATGGCGCAAGCAAACTCATACCCATATCTACAGGTCATGAATACATTTTCCGCACATACGTCAATCGCGTGGAAGGAGTGAACAAAATAGAAGCGCGCATCCTCCGACAAGCCTGCTCCAAGAGGGTTAAGCCTATCGGTAGATACGACATTCCACCCCATATGCGGGACTTTTAATTTTTCACCATTCTCGCATGCCGAAAAATCGAACCGTTTTACAACCCCATCAATCCAACCCAAGCCATCCAATGCCCCTTCTTCGCTATATTTCAGTAAAAGCTGCATGCCAAGGCATATACCCAGCACCGGTATTTTTCTAAGCAATGCAGCCTCATTCAACACTTCCCTCAAGCCACTCGAGTTGATCAGCTCCATTCCATTGTTCCAGTGTCCCACGCCTGGCAATATTATCTTCTGAGCTGATGCCACCTGCGCACGTTCCGAAACAACCTCACTCTGCACGCCTATATGCTTCAAGATATTGACAATCGAGCCAATATTTCCCATCCCGCAGTCAACAATAGAAATCATACTGTTCCCATTTTAATCTTCGACATGACGCGACAGGGCGACCCCCAAGCCTTGCAGTGCGAAGGAATATTCTGCAGTACCAAGCTATTGGCCCCAATAATAACGCCATCACCAATGACAATGCCCTTGGCGATCACGGTATTCGGGCCGATGTAGCAATTTGATCCAATCCTGGTTGGCGCAGTAGCAATCGGTGCTTTGCCACCGCTTAATGAACGCTCAACCGTATCGTGGGTATAGATCTGCACGCCGGCAGAAATCGAGCAGTGCGAACCGATTTCAAGCCCGCCACCGGAACCGTCCAGAACGGTGAAAGGCCCGATCCAAGTATGCTCGCCTACCTTTACATCACCGAGTACGACGCTACTGTCGTAGATCGAAGCCCCCTCTCCGAACCCGAGCTCCCTCGCTTTTTCCCAGCGATCGACCACGTAGTCACCGAATGGTAGAGTGCGTGCGAATTTTTCGTTCAACTCCCGGCGGCGAGACAGCCAGAAATTCCTGAGTTCATTCAGCGGGGCAAACATCGTTTTCCCTAACCTCGTGCGAACAGTATTTCCGCCAATGCCGCAACCACCAATTTCACATCGGCCAACGTCATGCGTTCAAACAGCGGCAGGGCGAGACCGTGCGTGTACAGCGCAGGGCCAAATACCGGGCAAAGCTGCGGCTCACCGTATATGCCGATACTGGTCAGGCTCTGCGCGCCAAGATTGGTTTCGATGCCTCGTTCGCACAGCTTCGCAACGACCTCGTCACGGCTGCATAAAACATCCAGAACGACCATGAAGGTCTGCCAGCTATGCCCGTCGCTCCATCCGGGGCAGCGCAAACGTCCTTGCTCCACCAGAGGAGCCAGAGCCGCCAGGTAGGATTTCACCAACTCGCGGCGCCTCTGAATCCACTCATCCAGCACCGGCAGCTGTATCCGCCCCAGCGCCGCCTGAAAATTGGTCAGCCGGTAGTTGGTCGCCGGCTCCAGAAAACGTATGCCATCTTCCGTGCGCTCCATCCCGTGATTCCGCAGGCGGCGCAGCCGTACGGCCAAGGCAGGATCGTCGGTGGCAATGGCACCGCCTTCGCCTGTGGTGAGCGTTTTGCGCGGATGGAAGGAGAAGCACCCGACATCGCCCAAAGTTCCTGCTTTGCGCCCTCCACGGCTGGCACCCAGCGCACAGGCCGCATCTTCCACAACAGCCAAGCCATTCGCTTTAGCGATCCGGCTGATTTCTTCCATGTCGGCCACGCTGCCGAACTCGTGCACAGGCATCACGGCGCGCAGACGCTCCGGGCCTTTCCAGCCACTTACGATCCGCTCAAACTGCGTGGTATCCAGCGTGTAAGTATCGGGCATGACGTCGACAATGACTGCGCGCGCGCCCGTCAATGCCACCACGTTGGCCGTGGCGGGAAAAGTGAAATCGGGGACGATCACCGCATCTCCCGGCCCGATATCCAGCGCCAGCAAGGCCACATGCAGCGCAGCCGTGCCGGACGAGACCAGGATCACCTCACTGCACCCCAGATAGGCCGCCAGCTCCCTTTCAAACATCTCGCATTCCTGGCCATGCACGAGTTGTCCGGAACGCAGTACGTCAGCAACGGCAGCGATAGCCGCCTCACTGATGTTGGGCCGAGAAAGTTTGAGCATGGTTAACTCTTGAACAGGTTGGACAGTTGCGGCAAGGAAGCCTCGTTCTCAGCAACCCAGGCCGCCGTGCGGCGCAGGCCTTCATCCAGATCGACCTTGGCCTCGAAACCGATCAAATCTCGAGCCTTGCCGACCTTGGGAATGCGCAGTTCAATATCCGCCGACAGGGCGTCGCGGAAAACGATCTTCGAAGAACTGCCTACGATCCGGCATACCGCCTGAGCCAGACCGTAGATGGTCGTAACCGCGCGCGAGTTGCCGATATTGAAAGATTCCCCAACCGCACTCGGGTGCTCCAGGGCGCAGAGCACGCCATCGACCATGTCATCCACGTAGCACCAGGCGCGAATCTGGCTGCCGTCGCCGAAAATCAGGATGTCTTCGCTCTTCAGCGCCTTGCGAACGAAGATCGACAAAGCCCCCTCGCCGGTCTGGCCGGGGCCGTAAACATTGAAGGGGCGAACGGTTACGGTCGGCAAGCCATATTGCTTGAAGTAAGCGTGCGCCAGATGTTCGCCAGCCAGCTTGCTGACCGCGTAAGTCCAGCGCGCCTCGCCCACGGCACCAGTCACGGTCTGCTGCCCTTCATCCACCTTGAAAGCATGTGAACCGAACACTTCCGAAGTCGAAAAGTCGACAAAACGCTCCACGCCCCCCAGTTCCTGTGCCGCTTCCATTGCGTTAGCGGCCCCGATCATGTTGACGCGCATGGTCGTCACCGGATTGCGTACCGTGGATTCAATGCCGGCAATCGCTGCCGCATGCACCACCAGTTGCGCGCCGGTCATTGCAGCCTTCAATGCCTGGTAGTCGAGAACGTCCCCTTGAATCTGGCGGATATTCGGGTGGGTGGCATAAGGCGTGTCCTTCAACGTGTTGCGGGTGTAGTTGTCGTACACCACGATCTCGTTTTGATCCGCCAGACGGGAAATAAGCATGCTGGCGATAAAGCCCGCGCCGCCGGTGATGAAGATTTTTTTGCCTGCGATCATTAGATGAAACTCCGTTGGTTTTAAAGGCTGTGTTGCTGAACCTCATCGTTCCAGAGTCAGCATGCGGCAATGCCGCTCACGGCCTGAATGTCAAAAGTTCGAGAATCCTTTTGCTGGCTGCGCCGTCGCCATACGGCGCAATGCTGACGCCTGATACGCCACGAAACAGTTGCTTGTACCCATCATAAATGCGTTGAAAACTGGCCCCCGCGATCTGATTCCACCCCGAGGAAACCGTTTCCACCCACTCGGTCTCGTCACGCATGGTAATGCACGGCACCCGGTAGAAAAACGCTTCCTTCTGCACACCGCCCGAATCGGTCAGGATAACCTTGGCCGCCTGCTCCAGAGCCACCATATCGAGAAATGGCAGCGGCTCGACCACGGTCAGCGCGGCAAGCCGCTGTTCCAGCCCAAATTGCCGAACCAGTTTGCGGGTACGCGGATGCAGCGGCAGAACCACGGGCAAATCGCTGGCGATTCGCGCCAGCGCGCTTAGGATGCCTTGCAGGCGGATGGGGTCGTCCGTGTTCTCGGCCCGATGGCAGGTTGCCAGCGCAAAACTTTTTTCCTCAAGACCAAGCGTCTGCAAGATACGGCTGCCGGCCTTGGCCCGGTCGCGGTAGTAGAGCGCCGCGTCGTACATCACGTCGCCGACGTTGTGAACGCCCCGGGTAATGCCCTCTCGCGCCAGATTTTCGACCGCAATCTCGGTAGGACACAGCAGCAGGTTCGAAACCCGGTCGGCAAGGATACGGTTCACTTCCTCTGGCATACGCATGTTGAACGAGCGCAAGCCCGCCTCGACATGCGCGACGGGAATATGCAGTTTAACTGCGGCCAGCGCACCCGCCAGCGTGGAATTAGTATCGCCGTAAATCAGCACCCAGTCCGGTTTTTCATCGAGCAGGATTCGCTCGATGCCTTCAAGCATGCGCCCGGTCATCGCACCGTGTCCCCCGCCGGAAATTTCCAGGTTGTATTTGGGCGCGGGAATTTCCAGCTCATCGAAGAACACCTGCGACATGTTCGGATCGTAGTGCTGGCCGGTGTGCACCATCACTTCTTCGATCATCCCCGGATGCCTGAGTATCTCCCGGGAGACTGCCGCAGCCTTGATGAACTGTGGTCTGGCGCCGACGATGGTGACGATCTTGCAACTCATGCGCTCTCCCGCAGGAAGCGGATGATGGAGCGCTGCGCCGCCTCGTCCAGATATGGATGCATCGGCAGACTCATTACCCGCTCGGCGATTGCATCGCCCACCGGTAGGCGGGCGGTTTCGTCCTTTACCGCCGGCTGGCAATTGAGCGGAATCGGGTAATGCACGGCAGTAGGCACACCGGCCGCCTTGAGCCGCTCCTGTACCTGATCGCGCCGGGCGACCTGCACGGTGTATTGCGCCCAGGCGCTGCGGTTGTGGGTTTCGACGAAGGGGGCGGCGATGCCGGTTTCGTTCAGCAGGCGGGCGTAGCCTTGGGCGACCTGCTCGCGCTGTTCCAGTTCGTGCGGGAATATTTCCAGCTTGGGCAGCAGGATGGCCGCTTGCAAGGTGTCGAGGCGGCTGTTTACGCCGACGCGGATGTGGTGGTAGCGGCGATCCTGGCCATGCCGCGCAATCTGGCGGATGATTTTGGCCAGTTCCTCGTCATTGGTGAAGATCGCGCCGCCGTCGCCGTAGCAGCCGAGTGGCTTGCTCGGGAAGAAGCTGGTGCAGGCGACGCTGGTCAGATTGCAGGAGCGCTTGCTCTTGTAGGTCGCGCCAAAGCTCTGCGCCGCGTCCTCGATGACCGGAATGCCGTGCTTCGCGGCAATGGCGTTGATGGCGTCGAAATCGGCGCACTGACCATACAGCGAAACCGGAATGATGGCTTTGGTGCGCGGCGTGATGGCGGCTTCGAGCAGCGCCGGGTCGAGGTTGTAAGTGCGCGGATCGACGTCCACGTATACCGGCCTGGCCCCCAGCAGGGCAACGGTTTCGGCGGTGGCGATGTAGGTGAAGCCGGGGGTGATGACTTCGTCGCCCGGCCCGATCCCGAACGCCATCTGGGCGATTTGCAGGGCGTCGGTGCCGTTGGCGACGCTGATGCAGTATCTGGCGCCGAGGAAGGCGGTGAGCTTTTCTTCCAGTTCCGCCACTTCCGGGCCGAGGATGTACTGGCCGTGTTCCAGCACCTTCCGGATGTTGGCATCGATCTGCGCTTGCAGGCGCTGGTATTGGGTCTTGAGGTCGATGAAGTCCATATCTCACTCGGGCAGTTTGCGGAGCGTGTCGCCGTTCAGTTCGTAGCAGGCTCCGGTATGAATGCAACTGGCGCTCGCCTTGCCTTGCAGCGGCAGGTCCAGTCGTTCGCCGTATTCGCTCATCCAGCCGATCTGCCGGGCGGGGACGCCCACCATCAGGGCGTAGGCGGGAACGTCCCGGTTGACCACGGCGCCGGCGCCGATGAAGGCGTATTCGCCGATCGTGGCGCCGCAGACGACGGTGCAATTGGCGCCGAGGGTGGCCCCCTTTTTCACCAGCGTGTCGCGGTATTCGCTTTTGCGCTCGATCAGCGAACGGGGATTGTAAACATTGGTGAACACCATGCTGGGGCCGCAGAAAACGCCCTCTTCCAGCGTCACGTTGTCGTAGACGCTCACGTTGTTCTGGATCTTGCAGTGATCGCCGATACTGACCTTGTTCCCGATGAAGACGTTTTGCCCCAGGGACACGCCCTTGCCGATCCTGGCGCCGCCGCAGACGTGGACGAAATGCCAGACGCGGCTTCCCCCCCCGATCTGCGCGCCTTCGTCCACGATGGCGCTAGGGTGAATCGTCACGGTCATGAATCAGTACTCCAGCGGCAGCGAAACCGTTTTGCCGTCGCGGGCGGCGAGGTAGGCGGCGATCAGGAGTTCGAGGGATTTCAGCCCTTCGCGGCCGTCGGTTTCCGGCTCGGCTTCGCCGCGCAGGACGTCGATCACGTTCTTGTAGTAGAGCGGATGGCCGAATCCATACACCGAGGTGGTTTCATAGTTGGCGCTCTGAATCTGTGCATCGTAATCGCGCGCTTCATCGAACTGCCAGAGCTGGATGTCGTTCACCGCCACGCCGCCGACGCGCACCGTGCCTTTTTCGCCGAGGATGGTGATGCTGCCTTCGAGATTTTTCGGGTAAGTGAGCATGGTGACGCTCATCGAACCGAGCGCGCCGTTGCGCCATCTGATGTTGAGCACGCCGGTGTCCTCGACTTCAATGTCGCGGGTCGTGCTCATCATGGCCTGGATTTTCTCCACCGGGCCGATCAGCCAGTCGAGCAGATCGACGTAATGGCTGGCCTGATTCATGAACGCGCCGCCGTCGAATTCCCAGGTGCCGCGCCAGCCGTTGCCCTGATCGTAGTACGACTGCGGGCGAGTCCAGAACACGTTGAGATGCACCATGTGAATCTTGCCGAAACGCTTTTCGCTGACGGCGCGCTTCAGGAGTTGCAGCGTGGTATTGCGCCGGTTCTGCTTGACCACGAACAGGCGCACGCCCGCCTCGTCGCAGGCCTTGACCATGCGCACGCCGTCGTACCAGCGGGTCGCCATGGGTTTTTCGGTCATGACGTGGCGGCCGGATTGCGCCACTTCGATGGCCTGCTCCGGATGCAGACCGCTCGGCGTGGTCAGCACGACGACGTCGGCGGTCGTGGTCTGCAGCATCTTGCCCAGTTCGATGTGCCCCTTGGCGCCGGTGCGGGCCACCGCTTTTTCCAGCGCGGCCGGGTCGATGTCGCAAACATCGACCAGTTCGATCTGGTCGGCGTGCTGTTCCATCGCCCCGAAGTGGTTGGCGGAAATCCGGCCGCAGCCGACCAAGGCCATGCGAATCCTGCGATTCTCGATTTTTTCGTAAACGCGCACGCTCGATCTCCTTACAGGCGGAACACGGTAAAGCCCGCTGCCGCGGCGGCGTGGCGGTCATAGAGTGATTTCAGATCGGCCAGCACGGGCTTTTCGCCCCGGCAAAGCTGGCGCAGTTCCTGAACGTTTTCCTTGCGGAATTCGTTGTGTCCGACGGCGACGACCAGCGCATCCACCGGGTTCTGCGCGTCGATTCTGCCTAGACAGATGCCGTATTCGTGCTCGACCTCCGCCGCGCTCGCCCAAGGATCGTCCACCACGACCTTGACGCCCCAGTTTTCGAGTTCGCGCACCAGATCGGCAACCTTGCTGTTACGGATATCCGGGCAGTTTTCCTTGAAAGTGATGCCCTGCACGCCGACGGTGCTGCGCGCCACGTCGATGCCGTTTTTGAGCATCAAACGGATGACGTTGCGCGCCGCGTAACGCGCCATGTTGTCGTTGATGCGCCGCCCGGCCAGGATCACCTGCGGGTGATACCCCACCTGCTCGGCCTTGTGCGTCAGGTAGTAGGGATCGACCCCGATGCAGTGTCCGCCGACCATGCCCGGACGGAACGGCAGGAAATTCCACTTGCTGCCGGCCGCTTCCAGCACTTCCAGGGTGTCGATGCCCAGGCGCTGAAAAATCACCGACAACTCGTTGACCAGCGCGATATTGAGGTCGCGCTGCGTGTTCTCGATCACCTTGGCCGCCTCGGCGACTTTCAGCGAAGTCGCTGGAAAAGTGCCGGCGGCGATGATGCTGCCGTAAAGCGCATCGACCGCCCGGGCCGCCTCGGGCGTCGAACCGCTGGTGATCTTGCGGATCTTGGTCAGGGTATTGACCTTATCGCCTGGATTGATGCGCTCCGGGCTGTAGCCGCAGAAGAAATCCTGGTTGAACTTGAGGCCGGAGCATTTTTCCAGCACCGGCACGCACACTTCTTCGGTGCATCCCGGATAAACCGTCGATTCGTAAATAACGAGCGCCCCCGGCCGCAAGGCCTTGCCGACCGTCTCGCTGGCCTTGACCAGCGGCGTGAGATCCGGGCGATTGGCCTGGTCGATGGGCGTCGGCACGGTCACGATGAAGATGCCACATTCCCGCAACTTTTCGGAATCGGCGCTATAGGCAAGCTGCTTCGCCCCGAGCAGATCTTCCGAAGTGACCTCGAGCGTGCTGTCGTGGCCGCCTTCCAGTTCCCTGATACGCGCCTGGTTAATATCAAAACCCAGCGTTGGACAGTGTTTGCCAAATTCCACCGCCAGCGGCAAGCCGACATATCCCAGGCCGACAACAGCAATTTTCTTGTTGTTTGATTGCATCTTCGCAGGAAAAACAAGATTTAACGGGCACATCCAGAATACCTTCAAGCAAGGTGACAATGCTGCGCCATGAACGCTACCGCCATACCGTGTCACGATCAGCAAGCGCTGCTTATGGGATTTTCGCGGGAATTCTTGAGAGCGAGGAGGGGCGACTACCATAGCCTAAGTCCCCAGACCTCCGGCATCTCGAAGGGGGAAATTATGTCACAGCTTTCGTACTTTCTGGCGTGATTTAGCTCATTTCCACACTCCCTCCGTCCGACACGCGCGCGCCTCACCGCGCCAAACGAATCCCCGAAAACTGCCAGGTGGCGTTGGCCGGGAAGAAATTACGGTAGGTGGCTCGGACGTGGTTTTCCGGCGTGACGCAGGAGCCGCCGCGCAGGACGTACTGGTTGACCATGAATTTACCGTTGTACTCGCCGACCGGGCCTTCTACGGCCTGGAAACCGGGGTATGGGGAATAGGACGAGGCCGTCCACACCCAGGCGTCGCCGTACATCTGGGAGAGGCCAGGCTGGCTGGCGGATTCGGGGTGGTAGAGGCCGCGGCCGGCGAAATGCCCGGCGATCGGGAGCGTTTGCGCGGCGTTCTCCCATTCGGCTTCACCGGGCAACCGCGCCCCGGCCCAGCGGGCGTAGGCTTCGGCTTCGTAGTAGGACACATGTACCACCGGTCGCGCCGGATCGAGCGGGGCTAGTCCGCCCAGGGTGAATTCCTGCCAGTTTCCCGCCGCATCCGCATGCCAGTACACCGGGTGGCTCTGTGCTTCCTCCTGCCGCCAGTTCCAGCCGTCGGAAAGCCAGTAGAGCGGATCGTCGTAGCCGCCGGCGGCGATGAAAGCGGCGAATTCGCCATTCGTCACCAGCCGCGAGGCGAGTCGATAGGGTTCCAGCCAGACCCGATGGCGCGGGCCTTCGTTGTCGTAGGCGAAGCCCGCGCCGGCATGGCCGATTTCGACGAGGCCGCCGGAAAAATCCACCCATTCCAGAGGGCTGGCCGGCGCGGCCGCAGGCAGCGGCGCGCGGTAGCCGGGAAAAAGCGGGCTACAGGAGAACAGATGCTTGAGATCGGTGAGAAACAGTTCCTGATGCTGCTGCTCGTGGTGCAGCCCCAGGTCGACCAGATTCAGCACCTCCGGCGGCGCAGTTTCCAGGAGGCGCAACAGACGCGCATCGACGTTCCTGCGATAAGCGTAAATGGTGGATAGCGGTGGCCGGGTCAGCATGCCCCGGCGCGGGCGCGGATGCTTGTCGCCGACGGTGTTGTAATAGGAGTTGAAGAGGACGCGAAACACCGGCTCGAACGGCTGGTAGCCCGCTTCGTGACTTTCCAGCACCAGCGTCTCGAAAAACCAGGTGGTGTGGCCGAGGTGCCATTTGCCGGGGCTAGCGTCCGGCATCGACTGCACGCAGCAATCCTCCTCGCTCAAGGGCGCGGCCAGCGCCTCGCTACGGGCGCGAACGGCTTGATAGCGGGCAATCAGTTCTGCGCGATCCATGATTTCTCCCTGTCTTGAAAAATGAAAGATCACCGCAGAGGGCGCGGAGAAAAGCAGAGGAGGTCAAGAACAGGACCACCTACGGTTTTGCCTTGCCTTTCTCTGCGAATCTCCTTTCCTCTGCGCCTCTGCGGTAAAAAACGACTACTGATCCTGCTCCTCGACCTTCAGCCAGATCGAACGCGCTTCGCTGACCTGCGCCGTGCCGACGCTGAAGCCGCCGCCGAAACCACCCCCCTGGCGCTGCACCTGCTGCTGGCCGACGCCGCCCAGTTCGATCCATTCGCCGAGGCGGCCGCTGACCGTGGTGGATAGCTGCTGCGTGGCGATTTCCCCGCGCCGGCGATCACGGCGGTCGATCTGACGATCGTTGTGCTGGCTGATGTCGAGCGTTACGCGCTCGCCGTTGACGCGCGGACGGGCGTAGAAACCGCTGCCGACGTCGTGATAGACGATGCCTTCCTGCACCACCGCCCCGCCGGGGCCGATCACCGCCTGCCGCAAGGGCAGCGGCAGGCTGCGACCGATCTGGATGAACGCCTGCCCGCCATCCACCACCTGCACCCGCTGCGCGCTGTTCTCGCCGCGCACGCTGCGCGTGTCCCAGACCTCGCCGCGCCCCTGCGCGCCGCCGCGGCTGCCACGGTTACCAATGGTGACCTGCCCGGAAACCGCCGCCCCGCGATCATCCACCGTCTGCTGCCGGTCGAGCGCCACGTGGATGACCAGACGGCGGGCGGGCCGGTCGATGCTCGCCAGCACCCGCTTGATCTCGGCCCGGTTGGCGGGCGTGGTGCGCAGGAAAAGCTGGTTGTTCATGCCGGTCAGCGTGCCGCCGGGCGCCACCAGCGGCAGTAGTACCGGCAACACTTCATCCACGGTGCGGCTTTGCAGGGGGATCACCTCCATCTGCGCCGCCGCCAGACCGGCCCAGCAGGTGCAGCAGATCAGCAGGAAAGTTTGCAGCCAGCGGCGCATCGGGATTCTCCTTTCAGGGCGCAACGATGTGCGCTTCGGCGAGGTAGGCGCGCGAGTTCATTTCCGTCAGGCGGCTGACCGTGCGCTTGAACTCGGTGGCCTGCGTGCCTTCGGTATACAACTCGTGTGCCGCGCAATCGGCGGTGGCGATCAGTTTCACCTTGTTATCGTAAAACACATCGACCAGCCAGGTCAGGCGGCGCGCTTCGGACGCCTGATGCTGCGTCAGGCGCGGGATGCCGGAGAGCAGCACGGTGTGGTAGGCGCGGGAAATTTCCAGGTAATCGTTCTGCGAGCGCGGCCCGCCGCACAGAGTGCGGAAATCGAACCAGATGACGCCATTGGCGCGGCGCAGGGTGGGAATCTCCCGATCCAGCACGGTGATCTGCCCGCCTTCCTGCCCTTCTTCGCCCGCCACCATGCAGAAATAGTCGCGCATCTTGGCTTCTGCCGCCGCATCCGCCGGGTGGTGGTAAATCTCCACCTGTTCCAGCGCCCGCAGGCGGTAATCAATGCCGGCTTCCACCTCGTATACGTCGAGATGCTTTTTCAGGAGCGCGATCGCCGGCAGGAAGCTCTCCCGGTGCAGGCCGTTCGGGTAGAGCTGGTCGGGCGGGTAATTGGAAGTCATCACCAGCACCACGCCCTGGCTGAACAGCCCTTCCAGGAGCCGCCCCAGGATCATGGCGTCGGCAATGTCGGAAACGTGGAATTCGTCGAAGCAGAGCAGCCGCACTTCCCTGGCGATGGCCGCCGCCACTTTCAGCATGGGGTCGGGTTCGCCCTTGTACTTTTCCAGATCGCGGTGGATCTGCTGCATGAAGGAATGGAAATGCAGGCGCTTCTTGCGCCGGTAAGGCACGGATTCGTAAAAGCAATCCATCAGGAAACTCTTGCCGCGCCCGACGCCGCCCCAGAAATACACGCCTTGCGGCGGCTTCGGCGGCGACAAGAGGCGTTTGATCGTGCTGCCGCGCTGCACCTTGAATTGCAGGAGGTTTTCATAGAGCGCCTGCAAGGCCCGCGCCGCGCGCATCTGCGCTTCGTCGGCGACGAAGCCGCGGCTGGCGAGCAGGTTTTCGTAGGCATCGAGCATGCCGCGCTGTGGCACCTTGAGTTTTTGGTAAGCCATGAGAGAACGGGAAATTCAGGAAGTACCCATTTTCGCACGGCGCGACGGCGGATTTGCGCCCGGTTTTGCGTCTGTTTTGCGCCGGCGCCATGCCGTTAACGCAAACGGCCCGCCGAAGCGGGCCGTCGAGGGATCGACAGACTTGTCGAAAAGCGGCTTACAGCAGTTCTTTCGGCACGTTGCCGCCGTTGTCGGCCAGCTTTTGCAGCACGGTCTTGTGCAGCCACATGTTCATCTGCGCCGAATCGCCCATCTTCTCGGCCGGGCAGCCGAGTTCGGCGGCCAGTTCCTTGCGCGCGGCCAGGCTGCTGTCCAGACCCAGGAGCTTCATCAGGTCGACGATGGAAACCTTCCAGTTGAGTTTTTCCGGATGCTTCGCGGCCATGCCTTCCAGTTGGCCGACCACGTCCACCACGCTGATGGCGACGGGCGCCGGGGCGGCCGCCGGTGCCGCGGTCGCAGCTGCCGGTTGTTCTGCGGCCTCGGCCTTACCAAAACCCAGTTTGGACAAAATGCTGCTGAAAATACCCATGGTGTGCTCCTTCTTCGATGAAAGTGAATGTCACGGAATCCGTCGTCGCGTGCCTGCTGCGGGATGCCGTGCGGGCGGTCAGAAACGAAACCGACGGGGCATCATAAGCGCGCCATTCGGGTTTCTGTGTAAAGAAGTTTTAACCGGTGCTTCCAACCCGTCAAGCGCCGTTGTCCGCTTCCGGCGCGGACAGAAGCCTGACTTCGCGCTGCGGGAAGGGAATTTCGATGTCCGCTTCCTTGAAACGGCGCAGGATTTCCAGATTCACGGCGGAGAGGACGTTGGCTTTGCCGTTTTCCGGGTCGGCGATCCAGAAACCGAGTTCGAGATTGATGCTGCTGTCGCCGAATTCGATCAGGAAGGCAGCCGGCGCGGGGCTGGCCAGAACGCGCGGCTGTGCCCTGGCGCAGTCGGTGAGGATTTGCAGCGCCTTCTCGACGTCGCTCCCGTAGCCGACGCCGACGCGGGTCGCCAGCCGCTGGCGGCGGTCGGTGAGCGTCTGGTTCTGTACCGTCGAGCCGATCAGGGTTTCGTTCGGGACGATGGACTCGACGCCGTTGCCGCTGCGGATCACCGTGTAGCGCGTGGTGATTTCGCTGATCGTTCCCGCGTCGCTGCCCACCTGCACGATGTTGCCGATGCGGATCGCCCGCTCCAGGAGCAGGATGAAGCCGGCCACGTAATTGGCCGCGATACGCTGCAAGCCAAGCCCCAGACCGACGCCCAGCGCGCCGGTAAACACCGAGAGCGCAGTGATGTCGATGCCGAACAGCGACAGCGCGACCAGCAGCGCGACCGCCGTCACGACGCCTTTCACCAGACGCACGCCGACCAGACGCAGGTTGCCGTCGAGCCTTGCCGCGCCCATCAACTGATTTTCGGCCACGTTGGAAATCCACAGGGCGGCCAGCACGGTGAAGAAAATCGTGACCAGCGCGTGCAGGATCATCCACAGATCGAATTCGCGCTTGCCCAGGCGGAACTCGACGCGCTCGAACGCCGCGATGAGGTGCGGCGACAGATCGGTCAGGTAGAGCGCCAGCCACAGCCAGATCAGGCTGCTGATGAGGCGCTCCCCCTGATTCAGCCAGCGGGCGTCGGGAAAGGAATGGCGCAGCGTGGACACCACCGCCCGCACCAAGGCCAGCGCCAGCAGCAGGGGAAAGGCGACGCCGAGCAGGCTGACCGCCATGAAGGGCTTGAGCAGCGCGCCGGCCAGCCCGACCAGCACGGTGGCGAACAGGGGAAAGGTCAGGCGGTCGCGGATCTGCCCCGAGTGCGGCGCCTGATCGGGCTGCGCGCCGCGCCAGACGATCCAGCGGCGCGCCAGAAACCAGGCCAGCCCCAGGCAGAGCGCCAGCGCCAGGGCCTGCCAGATGAAATCCGGCCGCTGCACGTCCACGCGCAGCTGGTTGAGTTGCAGCAGGATTTGCAGTTCCGGGTTGTTCATGGGCGGCGCTCCAGTGCGGCGGCGAAGAAGCCGTCGGTGTCGTGCAGATCGGGTTGCAGGCGCAGGTAGTCCCCGGCCAGCTCGCCGTCTTTGCCAACATCCTGCCGGGCGAGGATGTCGGCAGCGGACAACAGGGAAAATTCGGGATGGCTGGCGAGAAAATCCTGCACGATCCGCTCGTTTTCCTCTTCCAGCAGGCTGCAGGTGGCATACACCAGCCGCCCGCCGGGGCGCACCAGGGTCGCGGCGGCAGCCAGGATGGACGCCTGTTTCGCGGCGAGTTCAGCGATGGCTTCCTCGCCTTGGCGCCATTTCAGGTCGGGGTTGCGGCGCAGCGTACCCAGGCCGGAACAGGGCGCATCGACCAGCACCCGGTCCATTTTTCCCGCCAGCCGCTTGATCTTGGCGTCGCGCTCGTGCTCGATGCGCACCGGATGCACGTTGGACAGCCCGGAGCGCGCCAGCCGCGGCTTCAGCTTGGACAGGCGCTTTTCCGACACGTCGAAGGCATAGAGCCGCCCGGTATTGCGCATCTGCGCGCCGAGCAGCAGGGTCTTGCCGCCCGCGCCGGCGCAGAAATCCGCCACCATTTCGCCGCGCCGGACTTCCAGCAGGAGGCCAAGCAACTGGCTGCCCTCGTCCTGCACTTCAATGTCGCCGGCCAGAAATGAGGGATGGCGGGCCAGCGCCGGTTTACCGCGCAGGCGCACCGCCAGCGGCGACAGCTTGCCGGGCGCGGCGGCAATCTGGCTGTCCGCAAGCTGCTGCAGGACTTCGGCGCGTGTGCGGCGCAGGGTGTTCACACGCAGATCGAGCGGCGCCGGGCGGTTGAGCGCCGCCGCCAGCGCCGACAAGGCGGCCTCGCCGCGCTGTGCCAGCAGGCGCTCGTAGAGCCAGTCCGGCAGGTCGCAGCGCACGGCGGGCGGCAGGTCGTCATGGCTTCGTTCCGGCAAGCTCGCCAGCCACTCGCCCTCGCCGGCTTTCAGCACCGCCTGCAAATCGGCGGCGCGCCAGCCGCGTTCCAGCGCCAGCGTCGCCAGCATCCGCTGCCGATGCTCGGGCTGCGCGCTGCACGCCGCTTCCAGACTGCGCTTGCGGCGCAGGAAGGCGAATACGGTTTCGGCCACGAAGCCGCGGTCGGCATGGCCAAGCTGCCGGTGCTCGCGGAAATAGTGCGACAGCACGGCATCCGCCGGATGGTCGAAGCGCAGCACGCGGGCGAGGACGGTTTCGGTTTCCTTGAACAGGGCGGGCGTCAGGCGGAATTTCATGGGCGGTTCATTCTGAAAACTGGGTTACTGGATCAAACGTGTGGCTTGAAAGCAAAGAACTTGCCGCAGAGTGAAGGAGCAACGCAGAGGAAAACGATGTGAGCCGGCAAGCTTCTGCCTTCCTCCGTTTTTCTCCGCGCCCTCTGCGCCTCTGCGGTGAAACCGGACCGGCGTCATTCCCCGACGGGCCGCGCGGGGAATTCGCTCACCACCTGACTGTAGCTATCCCCTTTCTTGTCGGTGAAGCGGATTTTAACCGGCAGGCGCTGGTGGTCGAGCGCCAGCCAGATTTCGGTCAGGGTTTCGCCGGCGGCGCGCAGGTGCAGGGTGCGCAAACGCCCGGCGGGGGTTTCGATTTCTTCCTCGCCCAGGGAATCGAGCGCATAGCGTTCGTATTTCTTGCCGGTGACGACGCCGACGCTCGTACCTTCCTCCAGGCGCGACAGATAGGCCAGCTGGTAATTGAGCGACAGCACGTCCTGGCTGCCCCGGCTCAGGCGGTGGCGGCTGGCGTCGCGCAGCAGCAGCACTTCGCCCGCCGCCCAGTCGAAGTCGGCATCCTCGCCGCGCGGCTGGCCGTTGCGCAGCACGCGGAAATACTCGGGCTGCAAGCCCTGCGGCCCCATCCGGCCACGGCTTTCGTGTTCCTGGCGCAGCGGCTTGAACAAGGCCGCCAGACCGCTGGTTTCGATGCGCGAGCGCAGGCGGTAGCTGCCGTCGGCGGCGAATTCCCAGCGATGTTCGGCAACGCCGATCTGCATTCCGAGCGATTCCTTGATGACCGCGAACTTCAAATGGCCGCTGGCGGGCAGCAGGGGTTCGCGCGGCGGCGGCGCGGCGGGCGTTTCCGGCAAGGTTTCGTCCGGCGTTTCTGCCGGCGTTTCTGCCGGTAATGCGGCTGCCGTTCCGGTATTTGCCGCCTCGCCCGACGGCGCGACGGCCTGGGTTTCCTGCCGCAGCGCCGGTTTGGGTTTCTTTACCGGCGGCGCGGGCGGTTTCGGCGCGCTCGGAAACTCCGCGGGCGATGGCACGGGGGGCGGCGGCAGGCGGATTTCCGCCTGTAGCGGCAGCGGCTCGGGCGGTTCGCCGAACATGCCGAAATCGAAGCTGAACAGCGCCAGTCCATGCACCAGCAGGGACAATGCGAAGGCGGCGATCAGCACATGGCGCATGCCGCCTCAGCCCTGCGGGACGATCAGGCTGGCCGGGCCGTTTTCCGCGCCGCGCCCCTCAGTCCTCAACTCGACCCGTCCGTCGACCAGACTCAGGCGATCCTCGGCGAACCAGCGCACGGCCTGCGGGTAGATTTTGTGTTCCTCGCGCAGCACGCGCGCTGCCAACGTGTCCTCATCGTCGTCGGCGAACACCGGCACGGCGGCCTGGATCACCACCGGGCCGTGATCGAGTTCGGCGGTGACGAAATGCACCGTGCAGCCGTGGATGCGAACGCCCTCCTCCAGCGCCCGCCGATGCGTGTGCAGCCCCGGAAAGGACGGCAGCAGGGAGGGATGGATGTTGAACAGGCGACCTTCGTAATGGCGCACGAAGGCGGGCGTCAGGATGCGCATGAAGCCGGCCAGCACCACCAGATCGGGCGAAAACGCGTCGATCGCCCCGCACAGCGCCGCGTCGAAATCCTCGCGGCTGGCGAACGCCTTGTGTTCCAGCGCCTTGGTGGCGATGCCGGCACTGGCTGCCGCTTCCAGCCCCTTGGCGTCGGCCCTGTTGCTGATGACGGCGGCGATGTTGACCGGCAGCCCGGCGTTGTCGCGCGCCGCGATGAGCGCCTCCATGTTGCTGCCGCGCCCGGAAATGAGAATGACGATGTTCTTCATGCTGTGCTTAAAATCCTACGGGAAGGAAAACCATGGTGGCGACCGACTGGGTGAGGCGCGACAGGGTGCGCCCCTTGCGGTCGGCGACGATTTGCGCCATCAGGTCGAGCAAACCGATGCAGCGCCCGAATTCGCGCTCGAACGACAGATTGGCGTTGGCCGCGTCGAGTTCATTTGAAATCAGAAATAGCCGGCCCGCCTGCTCGCCGTTTTTCCAGCGGTCGTTGCTCAGTTTCCAGATGGCGATTTCCAGATTGCGGGCGGCGTTGTAGAGCTTGATTTCGTCCAGGCTGTCGAGCAGGTAGAAATCCTCCTTGCCCTCGAAAGCCGTGTCCACCATCGACAAAAGCCCCAGCATCAGCGCCGCCACCCGGTCGCCGGAAAAATCTTCGCTGAACGCCTGCGCCGCCGCCAGCCGCTCGCGCTTGCCGGCCAGTTCCGGCCAATCGGCGCTCATGCGCTGACGCAAACGCTGCAAGGCCGCTTCCCGGCTGGGCTGCCCGGCCTTTTTCCACTCACGCGGGTTGCGCTTGTAGAGCTTGTCGGCGATGCGCAGCAGCCCTTCCACCGTCTCGCGGCGCGTGGTGTCGGCGACGCGGTCGATTTCGGTTTTCAGCAGATAGCGCCCGTCGACCTTCGTCGTGCTGCGCCCGTCCTTGCCAAGCTGCGTCGAGCAGGCGGCCAGCAGAAAAACCGCCACGCAGCAATGGAAAAAGCGGTGGAAAAACTGCGGCATCAGGCGGCGCGCCGATGTTGCAGGTAGCCGATGCCCGCCGGCAGCAGGGAAACCGCGACGATGCCGACGATCAGAAGCGACAGGTTCTGCTTCACCCACGGCTGGTTGCCCAGCCAGTAACCGGCGAAGCACAGCGACAGCACCCAGGCGGCGGCGCCGATCAGGTTGTACAGGCTGAATTTCGCCCAGCCCATCGCGCCAATGCCGGCCACGAAGGGCGCGAAGGTGCGAAAAAGCGGCAGAAAACGCGAAATTATCAGCGTCTTGCCGCCATGCCTTTCATAGAAGGCGTGCGTTTTTTCCAGCGCCGCCTTGTTGAAGAAACGCGAATTTTCCCAATGAAACACCTTGGGGCCGAGCAAGCGCCCGACCTGATAATTCACCGTATTTCCCAGAATGGCCGCCGTCAGCAGGACGCCGCACAGGGTGAAGATTTCCATGCCGCCCTCGCCCAGGGCCGCCAGCGCCCCGGCCACGAACAGCAGCGAATCGCCGGGCAGGAAGGGAAACACCACCAGCCCGGTTTCGGCGAAAACGATGAGGAACAGGATGGCGTAGATCCACAGCCCGTATTCGGCCACCAGCGCGCTCAGGTATCTGTCCAGGTGCAGCACGATGTCGATGAATTGGCTGAGGAGTTCCATGGGCGGGCGAGAAAATGAGGAAAGGCGCGCATTATAATCCGGGCATGCCGACTCATTCCCCAACACCTTTACCGATGCCCTTGCCGCACATCGCCCGCCTGCCTGACCTCCTGATCAGCCAGATTGCTGCTGGCGAGGTCGTCGAAAGACCGGCTTCCGTCCTCAAGGAACTGCTGGAAAACAGCCTGGACGCGGGCAGCACCGCCATTCAGGTGCATCTGGAAGAAGGCGGCGTCAAGCTGATCCGCATCATCGACGACGGCTGCGGCATCGCCAAGGATGAACTGGCGCTGGCACTGACCCGTCACGCCACCTCCAAGATCGCTTCGCTGGAGGATCTGGAACAGGTCGCCAGCCTGGGATTTCGCGGCGAGGCGCTGGCTTCCATCGCCTCCGTGGCCCGCCTGAGCGTCAGCAGCCGCGCCCGGGGCGCGGCCCACGCCTGGAAATTGCGCGGCGAAAGCGGGGCCGGGCCGGAACCCGCCGCGCTCATGGCCGGCACCGTGATCGAAATGCGCGATCTCTACTACAACACCCCGGCGCGGCGTAAATTCCTGAAAGCCGAAGCCACCGAATTCGCCCATTGCGCCGATGCCGTGCGCCGCTTGGCGCTGACCCGCCCGGACGTGGCGATCAGCCTGAGCCACAACACCCGCGTCCTGTTCCAGCTCGCCCCGGCCGAACGCGCCCGGCGCGTGGCGGATGTGCTGGGCGAGGATTTTCTCGCCGCCACCCGCGCCATCGAGGTGAGCGCCGGCCCCCTGCACCTGGTCGGCCACATCGTCGACCCCACCCGCGCCGGCGAGATGAAGGATGCGCAATACGTATTCGTCAATGGCCGCTTCGTGCGCGACAAGGTCATCGGCCACGCGCTACGCGAAGCCTACCGCGACGTACTGCACGGCAGCCGCGCCCCCGGCGTCTGCCTCTTTTTGACGATAGACCCGACGCTGATCGACGTGAACGTCCACCCCGCCAAAACCGAAATCCGTTTTCGCGATTCGCGCGCCGTGCATCAATTCGTGTACCACGCCGTTCAGCGCACCCTGGCGCAGACACTGACACACGCGCCGGCAGCGCATCCGGAGTCTGCGGACTCCGATTTTTCCACCGCCCCTGCGCCTCACCCAAGCCGTCCGGCCCCAGCCTATACCGCCTATCAGGCACCGCTGCGGATCAGCGAGCGCGACAGCCAGGCGTATTTCGCCTTCACCCAGGCCGCCCGTCCGGCAGCGGCGGGGGAACGCACGCAATTCACGCCGCCTCCACCGACCTCCAACGCTGCCGCCGAAACGCCCAGCCAGAGCCCCCCCCTGGGCTACGCCCTGGCGCAACTGCACGGCATCTACATCCTCGCCCAGAACGCCCGGGGCCTGATCGTGGTGGACATGCATGCAGCGCACGAACGCATCCTCTACGAAAAACTCAAAACCGCTTACGACGCCAGGGATGTCCCCACCCAGCCCCTGCTCATCCCCGCCGTTTTCAACGCCGACGCGCACCAGATGGCCGTTTTCGAAGAGCACGCCGACGCGCTCGGCGCCCTGGGCTTCGAGCTCAGCGCCGCCGGCCCGGAACAACTCGCCGTGCGCGCCGTTCCGGCGCTCCTGCAAGGCGGCGACCCCATCGCGCTCGCGCGCAGCCTGCTCGCGGAAATAGAGGAACACGGCAGCAGCGAACTGCTCTCTGCGCACAGAAACGAACTCCTCGCCACCCTCGCCTGCCACGGCGCAATACGCGCCCGCCGCCAGTTGAGCCTGCCGGAAATGAATGCGCTGCTGCGGCAGATGGAAGCCACCGAACGCGCCGGCCAATGCAACCACGGCCGCCCCACCTGGAGTGAACTCAGCCTGGATGCGCTGGACAAGCTGTTTCTGCGCGGGCGTTGAAGCGTTTGCTGCGGGGCTTGCCGTAACGGTTGCCACAATGCCTGGGTGGCAAATTTTTTATCCGTGAAATTTTTACCGTTATGAAAAAAAATTGTCAGGATTTACAATTTCCTACAATAACTTTTATGGGTGGAACTCATGGCGACCTGGGGGTTTGGTCTGCGTGCGAAATCAATGCTGGCGCTGCTGCTCGCCTGCCTCCTGGCCTTGATCCCGGCTGGCCTGGTGGGCTGGCAGATTCTGGATGGCGTGCGCGAGCACTTTGGCACGGCGTATCTGCGCAATTTCACCCTGTTGAAGCGTCAGCAGATTCTCGCCCCGGTCAGCCGCGAACTGACGCTTTCGCTGCGCCTGGCCGATTCGACGCTCACCCGGCAGTGGTTGCGGGATGAAAACGATGCCGCCAAGCGCGCGCTGTTTTTTGGCGAAGCCGAAGGATACCGGCGCGATTTCCGCAGCCAGACGTATTTCGTCATTCCGGCCAGCACCGGCAACTACTATTTCGGCGACGGCAAGCGCGAAAGCGATACGCCCAGCTACCAGCTGCAGCGCGACAAGAAAAGCGACGCCTGGTTTTTCAACACCTTGCGTTTGTCCACCGCCTACGACATCAACGTCAATTATGACGAAAACCTCAAACTCACGCAGATCTGGTTCAACGCCCTCATCCGCGACGGGGACAAGGTCCTCGGGCTGACGGGCGGCAGCCTGGACCTCACCGCCTTCATCGAGCAATTCATCATCACCCCGGAAGTCGGCCTGACACCCATGATCGTTTCCCGGAACGGTGCCATTCAGGCGCATCGTGACATTGCCTTGATTGCAACCAATCAGATCACCAACAGTTCTCTCGGCGAACTACGTCCCGAACAAACCCTGGCCGGCCGGATCGACCGTGCCGACGAGCGCGAACGCTTGACCACCGCCCTGCGCCAAGCCGAAGAAAACACCGATGAAGTCGTGATCCTGCCGGTGCATCTGGATGGCAAACCGCAGCTCATGGCGCTCGCCTACCTGCCCGAACTGCGCTGGCACATCGTCACCGCGATGGATTTGCAGGCAGCCAAGATACTCGACCAGACCTGGGCGCGCAGCGGTCTGATCCTGCTCGTGCTGCTGCTCACAACCCTGCTGCTGGCCTTTGGCTACGCCGTCGAGCGTTTGCTCCTGCGCCCCTTGAAGAAACTGCAGCAATCGGCCAGCGCCATTGCCAAGGGCGATTACGACACACCGCTACCGGTGGCCAGCCGCGACGAAATGGGCGATTTGAGCCAGGCGTTTGGCTCCATGGCGCGCCAGATTCGGCAACACACCGCCGAACTCGAAGACAAGGTCGCCGCGCGCACCCAGGCGCTGGCTCAGGCCAATCAGGAAATGCAGCGCGCGCACCGCCAGATCAGCGATTCCATCGACTACGCCAGCCTCATCCAGCGCACCATCCTGCCGCAGCAACAATTGCGACAAACGCTGGATGACGGCCACTGCGTCCTGTGGCAGCCGCGCGACGTGGTCGGCGGCGACTTTTATCTCTTCCGCGAGGAAGCCGGTTGTTACCTCCTGGGAGTCATCGACTGCGCCGGTCACGGCGTGCCTGGCGCGCTGATGACCATGCTCGCCCGCGCCGCGCTCGACCACGCCGTCAACACCTGCGGCATCAGTCAGCCCGCGGCCATCCTGCAAGAAACCGACCGCAGCATGCGCGCCATGCTGCGCGAGTGCGAACTGCCGCGCGCCATTGCCACCAATCTCGACGCAGGGCTCGTCTATGTGAATCCGGCGCAGCAGAAACTGCGTTTTTCCGGCGCCAAGATCAACCTCTACTGGAGCGACGGCGATGAAATCGGCCAGTTGAATGCCCACCGCCGCGCCATCGGCGACCGCCGCCCCGGCGTCTATACCGATCAGGAAATCGTGCTGCGCCCGGACGTGACCTACACCTTATCCACCGACGGTTTCCTCGATCAGGCCGGCGGCGAAAAAGGCTACGGCTTTGGCAACAGCCGCTTCGCCGAACTCCTGCGCGCCAACGCCCGCAGCCCCATGCACGAGCAAGCCGCCGCATTCAACCAGGCCCTGGCCAATTACCAAGGCACCTATCCGCAACGTGACGACATCACGGTACTATCCTTCCGTTTCGATCCCAATCCGCCAAAAAATGACCCACATTGACCTGTTCGAACTGCGCGCCCACTTCAATCAGAGCCGCATTCTGCTCTGCTTCAACGGCCCGATCTCGCGCAGTCTGATCGAAGAAATCGGCAGCGCCCTGAAAAACTACCTGCAAGCCGAGCAAGCGCATGTTTCTGCAGCCATGGATGTGTTCAGCGTCTATATCGAAATGACCCAGAACATCCGCCATTACGCCCAGGCACGCGGCTACGACGAACTGGCCGGTTCCGCCACCGTCGTCGTGGCGCGCGATACGCAGGGCCGCTATCTGGTGCAGGCCGGCAACATGGTGGAACAGGAGGACGGTGAAAAACTCATCGCCCGCGTCGAGAGCCTCGCCACCATGAGCGCTGCCGATCTGAAAGCCGCCTACAAAACCCAGTTGCGCCAGCCGCGCCCTGAAGGCGCCGTCAGCGGTGCCGGGCTTGGCCTCATCGACATCGCCCGCAAATCGACGGCACCGCTTTCAGCCAGCCTTTCCCCGCTCGATGCAACACATGCCTTCTTCAGCCTGCGCGCCACCATTTGAAACCCAGCAGAAATCCGACACCCGACCACAATAAAAATCATGAACGAACTCAACATCCTCGGCAGCCAATCGACCCCCAGCGTTACCACCGACCTCGCCCAGGGCCGGCTCTCGATGCAGGGCGACTCCTACCCGGAAAACTCCTTCGAGTTTTTCACCACCGTCATCACCTGGATCGAGGATTTCCTTGCCCGGGACAATGCCCCACTGGTCCTGGAACTGGGTCTGATCTACATGAACACCAGCTCCGTCAAAGCCATGATGGACATTTTCGACCTGCTCGAAGAGGCCCATGGCAAAGGCCGCGAGGTACGCGTAGACTGGCTGTACGACCCGCAGAATGAACGCGTGCGCGAACTGGCCGAAGAATTCCGCGAAGACTACACCTTCCCTTTCCTGATCACCGTCCATGCCTGACAGCTCCGCCCCGGCAGAAAAAAAGACGCCGCCGCTCGCGTATTTCGCAGCCCTGCTCGACGATCCCGCTCAGGCCGGAAATCCCTTGCGGCCGGCGTTTGCCGAACTCCTCGCCCTGTGCGCCGAGCAAGAGGAAAAACTGTCGCGCCTGGTGCGCATTTCTGACGGCTATCACGAAATTTCCCGCACCCAGAACCTCACCCTGCACGCACAATACGACCGCCAGTTGCGCCGCCTGGAAAAAATCACCCGCATTTCCGACCGTTACCAGAAAAGCCTGCGCGAACTCAGCACCGCGCTCGAAGAAGCCGCCCTCAGCGACGCGCTCACCGGCCTGCACAACCGTCGTTATCTGATGGATCGCCTGAAAAAGGAAACCCAGCGCGACGAGCGCAATGCCAGCAGCTTCGCGCTCGCCATACTCGACGTCGATCATTTCAAATCGATCAACGACCGCTTTGGCCATGAGGCCGGCGATTTCGCCCTGTGCCAGATCGCCCTGGCCATTCAGTCCTGCATCCGCGAATACGATCTCTGCGGCCGCTGGGGCGGTGAAGAATTCCTCATCCTGCTCCCCGACACCCCGATCCCGGACGCCCTGCATGTCGCCGAACGCATCCGCCAGGAAATTGCCCTGCTCCACCTGGGCTTCCTCGACTCTGCCGCTCTTCCCCACACCACGGTCAGCATCGGCCTGACCTCGCATCGCCCGGGCGAAATCTATTCCACCACGCTGGATCGCGCCGATAGCGCACTGCGCAACGCCAAAACGGCGGGCCGCAACAAGATCGATTTCAACTAAGCCGCTGGCTCGCCATCCACGGGATTTCCGTCCCGGCATTCGGCGCACTGGCCATACAGCGTCAGTTCGTGGCCGTCGACCATGAAGCCGGCCGGCGCCAACCCTTCCAGCGTGCCCGGACAGCCGGGCATGTCAAACACGCGCTCGCACCGGCGGCACAGAAAATGGTGGTGATGCGGCTTGTCGCACAGCTCGTAGCGCGCGTTCTCGCCCGGCAGATGCACCATCTGCACCGCGCCCTCCTCCTGGAAGGATTTCAGGTTGCGGTAGATGGTGGCAATCCCGATCCCCGGTGCGTCGGTTTGCGCCAGATCGAGGATTTCAGCCGGCAGCAACGGCCGCTGCGCCGCGCGCAGGGCCGCGAGAATGGCGTGGCGTTGGCGGGTTGAGCGTTCATTCGGAATCATCGGAAAACGTCGGGAGCATTCGCAAAGGGGCTAACTGTAACAGTTGCGCGCGCGGGCGGCGAATTGCGAACCGCGCAAGGGCGCTCCTGAACCTCGCAAGATGACTCCTGGCGGGCAGAACGTGTCGCGCCGGAATGAGGGCTTGATTCGATATTGAGAATTCATTATCATCTTTCAAACCTTGGATACCCCCACTTCCCTCTTTCTTCCTCTCCCTTCCCAAAGAAAATGTTCAAGCCCACGCCTCTCGCCCTCGCCCTCAGCTTCGCCCTTTCCCCGCTCGCCGCTGCCGCTGAAGAAGCCCCCCCGGCCAGCAACGAAAAAACGCTTTCGACCGTCACCGTCCACGCCAGCAGCCTGGCCCTGGGCATCGACGACATGACCACCCCGGCCGCCGTACTCACCGGCGACGACCTGCTCGTGCGGCGCGCCGCGACGTTGGGCGAAACCCTGTCCGGCCAGCCCGGCACCAGCGCCACCCACTTCGGCGCGGGGGCCAGCCGGCCCGTGATCCGCGGCATGGATGGCGCGCGCGTGCGCGTTCTTTCGCACGGCTCGGAAGTGATGGATGCTTCGACCATCAGCCAGGATCACGCCGTCGCCGTCGAGCCGCTGCTCGGCAGCCAGATCGAGATCCTGCGCGGCCCCTCCGGGCTGGCCTATGGCGGCGGGGGGGGGGGGGGGGGGCCCCGCGCTCTGCCGATCCAG
>URNG01000018.1 GCA_900549295.1 uncultured Rhodocyclaceae bacterium | reverse complement strand
TGCAGGAAGGGGGGCCGCGGCAGCAACCCCCCCCCCGCCGATCTCGACCCCTTGCCCATCGGCCAGGCCGAAATCCTGCGCCACGGCAAAGACATCGCGCTGCTCGCCTTCGGCAGTCTGGTTCCCGCCGCGCTGGCTGCGGGCGAGGCGCTGGATGCCACGGTGGTCAACATGCGCTTCATCAAGCCGCTCGACCGCAAGCTGCTCCAGGAAATTGCCGGGAACCATTCGCTGCTGGTCAGCATCGAAGAGAACACCATCATCGGCGGCGCGGGCGCGGAAGTCGAACGCTCGCTCGGCGAGCTGGACGAGGCAACCCTGGGCTGCCCCCCCCGCTTCCTGCGCCTGGGTCTGCCCGACGATTTCATCGAACACGGCGAACAGGGCCAGTTGCTCGCCGAACTCGGACTCGACGCCGCAGGCATCGCCCGTCAGGTTCGCGCCGCGGCTTCCCTTTAACCCATTCCAACCCAGAACAGGACAATGACCGCTACCTGCATCCCCGACGTACAAAGCTCGGCCGACACCCGCCAGATCGCCATCAACAAGGTGGGTATCAAATCCATCCGCCACCCCATCAAGGTGCGCGACAAATCCGAAGGCACCCAGCACACCGTGGCCACCTTCAACATGTACGTGGGCCTGCCGCACAATTTCAAGGGCACGCACATGTCGCGCTTCGTGGAGATCCTGAACAGCCACGAGCGGGCCATTTCAGTGGAAAATTTTCCGGTCATGCTGCAAGACATGATCGTGCGCCTGGAAGCCGAGAGCGGCCACATCGAGATGAACTTCCCCTATTTCATCAACAAGACCGCCCCGGTTTCCGGCGTGCGGAGCCTGCTCGACTATGACGTCACCTTCATCGGCGACATCATCGACGGCAAGATCGAAGTCGCCACACGGGTCGTCGTCCCCGTCACCAGCCTGTGCCCCTGCTCGAAGAAAATTTCCGAGCGCGGTGCCCACAACCAGCGCTCGCACGTCACCGTGACCGCCCGCACCAACGACTTCATGTGGATCGAGGAAATCGTCCAGCTGGTCGAAGCCGAAGCCTCCTGCGAGCTCTTCGCCCTCCTGAAACGCCCGGACGAGAAATACGTCACCGAACGCGCCTACGACAACCCCAAGTTCGTCGAGGACATGGTCCGCGACGTCGCCGCCCGCCTCAACGCCGAAACGCGCGTCGTCGCCTATACCGTGGAATCCGAAAATTTCGAATCGATCCACAACCACTCGGCTTACGCGCTGATCGAGCGGGACAAGACCAAAGGCTGAACAGAGCGCTCTGCGCCAACGATGCGCCGGGGGTAGATCCGAGGGTGAGTTGCGATGCCCCCGAATCTACCCCCGGCCTTTTCGGCCTGGGGCAGGCTCGCACGCAACATCCGGGCAACAAAAAAGGCCGCAACCGCCTGTTACTACAGGGGTTTCGGCCTTCTGCAAACCACCAAAATGGAGATGGTGCCTGGGCGTTAATCGAACTTCGCCCGGAAAGCCTTGTGCTGCAATGGGTATGAATTTTTCATATCGAAATGTACCCCCAAATGTACCCCCAATTTTTTTTGCTGGGCAGGATTGACTAGCCAGCCCCCTTAGCGAAACGTTAGCATTTTCGCCCCCGTCACACCTCTCCGCAAGCCTTCGTTTCCGTGGATACCGCTTTGGATACCACGGCTTTGGATACCAGCGCATCCGCCCCCTGCTACACTTCCCGTTCGGAAAAAAAACCATCTCTGAAGCGAGCAAACGATGAAATACATGATCCTGGCGCTCTCGGTCATTGCATTGCCATCCATGGGCCACGCGCAAGCCTACAAGTGCAAAGATCAGGCCGGTAAAACCTTCATCTCAAGCATGCCTTGCCAAGACGGAAAAAAACCCGTCGCTGCCGTTGCGCAGGAGTACATCCCACCGGAAAGGCAAATCGAGGCAATGCTTGCCCACCAACGGCGGCGAGCTGAGGCAGGCAGAATAGACGCCGGGTATGAAGCCGCAGTTGCGGCCCAACAGAGATACTACGCATCGCAGCGCACAGCACAGAATGCCAGCAACGGCTATCGGGACAAGGCATGTGAGGCAGCATCGCGCCCTTACCCCGGCGCGCAGAATGGGCAACTGACCGCTGCCCAACTCGACACCCTTGCCTCATGTGGTGGACAAACCACTGCCAGAAGTCGCGATACCGGCACGGCAACCCGCCGCCCATCGGCCGCGCCACCACCTGTCGCCATGCCTGCGCCACCCCCGGCCCCATCAGTCATTACGAGTTGCGATGCTGGCGGCTGTTGGGACAACATGGGCGGACGGTACACCAAGGGCGCTGGCAATACCCACTTCCCAACTACTGGCGGTGGGGCGTGCCAAATGATCGGCGGGCAAATGCGCTGCTCGTAATCGCAAGACTCAAGCCAGCGCGGCCTGACCGATTACTTCGGTGGCCCACTGGCTTGGTCAGATTTGAAATCGCACCATTTGAAACCGCTGGTGCTGAGCAGATGCAGGAAAATTTTCCCGCAACTACAGGGGGTAGGATTCCAAATCCAACCCTTTGCGCACCATAGGCCGGGCAGACCGCTGCTCCTTGATCATTGCAGGAAAGCCCTGTGTGGGGGCGGGCTTTTTCATAAACTTCTGAAAAACCTGCTTCACAAATTTGTGAACCGTGCCTGGCCGGAAAAGATCAGCGAAAATTTCCGTCGATCTCCGGGTTATCTCACTCCCCCCAATGGGGGAAGTCGCGAACGACGGCCTCAGCCGCCCGCGCTGCGTCATTTCTTCGGGCATGGGGTATGCGAAATTTTTCGGACACCCCCTCTCAGATCATGGGAGGAACGAAACGCAACCCCATTGCCGATGGTCAGAGCCAGGCTGCCCGCCTACGAACCGCCTGACAGTTTCAGCGCCGCGCGTGACAAATCGCCTGCATTTGCTAGAATCAGTGCAAATGGGTTGGGACTACTCGACCGGCGCTGGGCTTCTCGGACTACCGGGAGGCCCTTCGGCTTTTCAGGGGAACACTTTCAGGCCATTGCCAGAAATGCAGTTGCGCCGACCAGCGAACAGCTTTCCCTTAATCACATCCCAAGCACGGTTTTCCTGAGCAGGTCTGAGCACATGCAGCCCGCTTGGCCGCGCCGTCAAGTCGGCAAGCTGCAAGCCCTCTGAATTGGTCTTCTTGTCGGCAATCAGGATGCTGAAGCGGTAAGGCTTGCCGCCTCGGTTCCCGCCGGAACAAACACGGCGAAACTCCAATTCAAGTGCCGCATCCTCTTTCGCACCACGGGCCTCGAATATGATTTTCGTCTCGCGGTCTTGCTGCCCCTGAATGTCCATGAATTCCGCCACACGTTCCAAACCAAACTGCATGGCGAGGTGATACGGGTGCGCCGGTTTTGCATACCTGGCCCGGTGGCGGTTCTTGTCGATCACCACCGCAATCATGGTCATTTCGGTAGCTGCAATCACATCCGTCAGGCGATTCAGGAACGCTTCACGCATCTCTTTGTTGAATTGCGAAAACCCGGCTTTCTTCTTCCTGATGTCGTGCTCATGCAGGATTACCAGATCATGCCCAAAGAATTCAAACTTCAACTGTCTGATAGCTGGTGTCACATGATGCACATAGGCGCTGACCGGAAAGATGCAGAACGACAGGACGAACAGCGGCCAGTCAGGATTGATGGATTCAAGACTATGGTCGCCGCTCTCATCGACGAACACCACAAAGTCGCTTTGATCGAGCATAGTCAACTTGATTCCCTCAGCACTTCCCGCTTGATCCGATCCGACGGCACCAGCGTACCGCAGCAAGGGCAGGGTTCCATTGCCCCCTTGGCTTCCTCGCGCCGAATGGCCGCGTACAGAGTCGTTGGTGTAATCCCGGCTTCCTTGGCGGCGGCGTATGGGGTCATTCCCTTCTCACGCATCAGGCGCAGCGCATCCTGTGTTTTGCTCATGTTCATCTCCAAAGTAAGACTCACACAAACTATAGCACTCTATAAAGTGCTTGACACCAATCTATAGAGTGCTCTATAGTGCATACATCGCAGCACAAAACGCTCTTTCACAACTCGGACAGGATCAAAGCCAGCAGGCAACAGCAGGCTTTGACGGCGATCAGGCTGCCGTGAGTGCCTGAGTGGGGACAGGGAAACGCGCATGGTATGACGCCAGAAGGCCGATAGCCCAGCTAGCGCCCGATACCCCAAAAAGCGAAGCCCGGCTGGTGCGACAACACCGCCGGGCCTCTCATCACCAAATCAACTGTATGAGGTCAAATCATGGCAACTGCTCAAATTGTAACCCTCTCCGCCCAAAAGCGTACCAGCGTCATCAATCGCTATCTGGCCCTGTCGCAACAAATGGCGAAGCTCAAGACCGAGATGGAAATGCTCAAGGTCGAAGCGATTGAACTGCTAGGCGAAGGCCAGCACGAAACCAGTTCCGCCCGCGTCTCGATCAACTGGGCCACGCGCAACACACTGGAAACCGCAAAGGCCAAGCTGTTCCTGACCGCTGCCCAAATCGCCGACTGCATGAAGGCAAGCAGCTTCTACGATGTGCGCGTCAAGGCGCTGTGAGGGGAAGATCATGATGCAAAACTGCACACATTCCCCCGAAGCAGAAACCTGCAAGGCGCTTTTCGGGCAATACCCCGAGGACGTCATTGGCCCGATCAAGAGCGCAGCCGATGCGCTGCTGTGGCTGGAGGAGATTTTCACAACCATCAAGAATGAGGCACTCAACGAGCGCAAGGGATACCGCATCAAGCGGCTGGCAGATGCTGGAACCTACATCGCCCAGGAGTTTTCCAACTACGCTGGATGCGAGCATGAAACCATGCTGGCCCGGCTGCACGATGCGGGCATCATCCCCACCAGCGAGAAAGGGGGCGATCATGAGTAAGCCGACCACCGCAACACACAAGCCAATATCTGCATTCACCGCTGTACCAGGTCTTTATAAAATCAGAGTACAGCGGAGCGAAGTAAGGGATCAGATACATTGCCGCATCAGCCAGCTAGAGGCACAGCTTGCCATGACCTACGGCGAGCAAGGTGAGGCATTCCGGAGCATGAGTGATGCTCTGCAAGACAGCTACATGTGGGCATGTGGAATGGCTATCAGGGAGATTCGCCAGCTTTGGGATCTTCTGGGGCAGGAAAACCGCAGCGATGCACCAAGCTCTGATCCCGCTTGAATCACTGCGCGCCGAACTGCGCCGCAGGCTGGAAATGATCCGCCGGCAGCGCCCTTTCCCAGGCCGCAGCATTGGAACTTTTGGCGGGCTGGCAAGAGCCCCCGCCATTCATATCAAGGAAAACACCATGAACACCACTATCACCCGCCGCATCCAACTGGTCGACGTCACCACCTCCAGTCAGAACGGCGAGCAGGATGCACAAGCACTGCTCAAGGCAATGACCAATCCCACCACCGAAGGTGGCCAGCAGGATGACGCCAGCGCAATCCTGATACACAGCCTGCACCCGATCATCGAACTGGCCCGGCATTACCGCGTCGAGGAATGCACGGCCAGGCTGGAAGGCTTCGCCAAGATCATCGGGCCGGTGCTGGAGCGCGTCGCAGCCATCGAAGCGGAAAACGCCAAACTCACGGGATCGCAATCGGCAACCCTGGCCGAACGGATCACACTCGAAGAGCAGCGCGCCGTAAATGCCGCTATCTCGATCTGCAGCCGGGTATCTGCCGGCCGGATCATCGCCGCCTGTCAGGACGATGACGATGCAACCGTGACGCTGTGCGAGCTGCAGCTTGCCGTTCGCGCACTGGAACCGAAATTCACCGAAACGGAAGGGGGTGAGTTGTAATCCCGACTCTCCGCGCCAACGGGATCAATCTGACAATCTGATTCCCCACACCTACCACCCCGCCCCCGTGGCGGGGTTTTCATTTCTGGCAGTCAAGCGTTGGCCTTCTCGACATTGATGATGCTGCCGGTCATCAGCGTCGTGAGTTGCCGCACCGTTTCAATCTGAATGGCCTGTGTTGCTGAACCCGCCAAGATTGATGCAAGCATCCGATCCTCCCGAGGGGTCAGCGTCAGTACCTCGTCGCCGATTTCCAGCTTTACCGAACCATCCGGCATCAGCGTTTTGCTGATTGCCCGTGCTGGCGGGTGGCTATCGACAACCTCATACACCCCACGAATCAAGCGGCTCAATCTGCCGTCATCAACCAAGGCACGTAGCCGGTCATCGACAATGGCCTGATTCAGCCCGGTCAGCTCTGCCACTGTCACCCGCGTGGCAATCTGTTCGAGAGAGCGCAACTCCTGCACCGCCTCATAGACGCGCTCAGTGCTGCGCATTGGCTTGGCTTCCTGTGTCATCGGGTTTTCCTTACATCGACATGCTGGGGGTTTCAGTGCAGCGTGTGCCGTTCGCCACCGGGAAACAGGGTATCCATCGAGATGCCAATATTGGCCCCTCTGGCGAAACACAAAAAATCCTGCAACAGCCCGTCGGCCATCGACTCAGTAACGCCCAAGGCACGGGCGATGCTCGCCAGCGAACAGAATGAACGGCCATTTTCATTGACCTTGTCCCTGATCGGCATGAAACCCGCCTGAGCAATCGCCAGATTCATGTTGTAGGCGCATTCAGGCGGCACAACGAGCGTTGCCAGCAGCGTCCGAAGTTTCACGCCGGGATGATCTTCGTTACCTTCTGCCTCGTGCGTCAGATACCCCTGGCGATCTATCTGCATCAGATCAAAATCAGTCATCTGCATTCCTCTCTCATCCTACATTTCGGCAATCTCAGAAACTGCCAATTCCGTGGATACCGCTGTTTGGATACCGGCTCATTCGTCCTCGCTCACTGGCGCCGGTGCAACAAACGTCACGAGCACCCGAATATCCGGCTCCCGCTTGTGCTCTGCCACGAAATCGGCCAGTGCCTCGCGCCGCTTCTGCTCTGCATCCTCGCCGGGGTGAACGAACGCTAGACAGGCGGCACTCGTGCGGGGCTTCGTCCGCTCCAATTCCTCGATGCGCTTCTTCAGTTGCGTCATGGCTTTTTCCTTTCGGGGGCGTCATCGACCACGCAATTCCCTTCCAGCGTGGTAATGCGTCGTTCCAGTTCGTCAATCTCGATTACGCGGGCCAGTGTGGCGATTGCGGTTAGCAACTGCGCCCCCTGTGCCGGCGCAATCTCACCAGCTGCAACGGAATTGAGCACGGCACGCCCTTGGTCGGTCAGCGTCCCGTCGGGCAATGCCAATGGGGCTGCCTGCTCAACCGGCTTGATCGGCGGCAAGACACGCTCCAGAAGAAGGCGAGCCGCTTGCACATCCCCATCCTTTGCCTGAGTCACCAATTTATCCAGCATCTCGGGGACGTGCTGCGCAATGGCAGCGCGCAGCCGGGACACCTGACCCACACCCCGTGGGCGGCCTGCCGGATTACCACTTTGCCCAGGCTTCCAGGCGCTGGGGGGCATCTTTCTCGACATTTCGCTGACCTCCTGATTCCACCGTGCTCTATCAGGAATCGATCTGATCGAGATGCGCCAATTGCAGCGCAAACAGATGATCGTCGTAGGCGCGCCTTGCATTGTCTGCCTGTTGCCGAATGTTGGCGCAGTAGCTGCGGTCATTGATATTGCCAAGCAGGTCATCCAGCGCCTGCTGGTAACGCTGGTGCAAGAGCAAATCCTGTAGCGTGGCAAAGGTGCGTGAGAATCCATCGTCCTGATTCAGGGCGTCCTCAAGCATCGCCCACATGAGGCTTTCTCGCTCGGATTCCCTGTTGATGCCTTTCTCCTGGCCATGCTTTGCCAGCCAATGCCCCAGGCGGTGAGGATCGCTTGCAATAGCTGCTTTCAGATCGCGGGCATGGCGCAGCTTGTGCAACGTTTCATCGTCGGCAAAGGTTTCTTCCGGAATCTCTCGTGCCTTTCTCTCACGGGCACGCTCTGCGGTTTCCGGCCTCGGGCCGTTATTGAAGCCTGCCACAGAAATACCGGACTTCCAGCGCTCTTCAAGCGGAATCGGGGAATAGGTGTGGGTCATGGTGTTTCTCCTTTCAATCTTCACGTTGTGCCGTACCACCGGCAATACCGCCCATCATTGCGCGCAACTGCTCGGCTTCCAGGCGTCTGCGCTGTTGCTCCTGCATCCGCTGCAAGACATTGACGCCGCCATCTCCCTTCTGGAGCAGCAGCCGGCCCATCTCGTTGCGTACCGGCTCCGGCGTGGATACACGGTTCCAGGCGTTTGCTGCTGCGCTCAACACGCCACCCACGTTGCCGGATGCCACACTACGCGCAGCGGTTCCGGCTTCCGTGATTCCCGAGATGTCCAGATCGCCCAGGCCCGCCGCACGGCTTGCCGTCTGCGAACCACGCCCAGCGCTTTCCAGCGCCTTCAACCGGGATTCCTTGGCAACCTTGGCGGCAAAGGTGCGATAGCCCACGATGGTGCCGAATAGCTCTTTCAGCTTTTCGGCAGTGGCAGGTTCTTTCCACATCTTCTGAATCGTCGTCTGCCCGCTCTCCGTGCCCAGCCTTTTCCGGATGGACTCAAAAGCACCAACCTTGAATGCCTGCAATTCGCTGTCGCTCATTTCGGCGGTCAGTTCCTTGATCTTCCAAGCATCCTTGCTCATGGCCTGATTGCCGAGATTCGCCGCCGCCCGCAGTTCGCTTGGGCCAGCGTAGGCATCGCGGGCAGCCTTGTAGAACGATTTGCCCGTCTCCGGATTGGTCGTAGCCCGATCCAGCGCATCCACAAGATCAAGGCGCAGGTGTCTGTACGCCCTGCCCATCTCGTTCAGGCGTCCGGTTTCCGGGTTGATGTGGCTTTGCTCCAGGTCATACAGGGAACGCTTCAGGGTATCGAGTTGCGACAGGGGAATGCCCTTGTCCCGCTGTTTCAGCAGCGCATCCAGCCCGGTTTCCGAATTGCCCAGCTCGAAGTTTTCACCGCGCAGCTTTGCCAGTTTGCGCGCCTCACCGAATGCGCTCTGCGCACGGTCAAGAATCGATTCCAACGAACGCGACACCGGAATCTCTGTACGGCGCACCTGCTCATAAAGCGTCTTCGATGCGCGTGCCCTTTGTTCATCCAGTGCATGCAGGGTTTCGGGCAACCGGGCACCGCTTGGGCTCAATCCCTCCCTGGCGGCGTCGATCATCCGATCTGCTCTGCCTGCTTGCCGGTCGTGAATCACGCGCTCAAGTGCGGTTTTTGTCTGGCCGGGCAAGGTGGCCAAGGTATCCACCAGGCCGCGCGTATTCTGCCCAAGGTCAGCAATGGTGGCTTCATCGCCCAAGGTTCGCAAACGCGCCTCGGCCACGCCGGATACATCCGACACCCCCGGACGGCCTGCCGCTGAATCGCGCTGGATTGCCTCGGCAACTTTGCGCATAGCGGCAGACTCGGCCCCGGAAAACTCGGTCAGCCCGGCCCGCTCGGCCAGGCCGCGCACGGCACCCGATCCGGCTTTCAGGACACCTGTGACCGCCGGGCCAGCGACGGCACCAAAGGCAGCGCCGGTTGCTGCGTCGCCTGCCATACCTGCGGCTGTGTCTGCCGTGGAATCACCTACGCCAGTCACTGCGCCCGTCGCCGCGCCGACCCGTGCCGATTGCGCCAGCGCGCCACCGGTGCCAGCAATTGCCTTGCCCGTCGCCGCCAAGGGGTTAAAGAAGGCAGCCGGGGCAGTTGCCACCGCCCGCTCCACATGGGCCGCGACGGGGTTCTCGGCCTCATATGCCTTGATGTTTTCCCGGGTAGCGTCCCGGTGGTGCCGGTAGGCTTCGCCCATGCTCCTGCCGGTGCCGAATGGCGTCAGATTGCCGATGCCCTCAACCAGCGCCCCGGTCGCTCCCACCGCTTCATCGTAAAAGCCCATCGTCGGGCCTTGCATGGCGCTGACGATGCCACCGACCAGGCCGGATTTTCCGCCTTGTTTGGCCGGTGCCGTGCGTGCTGCCGGTGCGGCGCCGGGGGTATCGAACTGGTCAAACGGGTTTGCAGAGCTATCACCCGCAGCAGCCTCTGAATCGAACTGGTCAAATGGGTTCATCAGTAGCCCTCCGGCAGGTAGCCATACTTGGCCTTGAATGCCGCCGCGTGCTGCGGATTTTTTTGCAGGAAATCGAGCGCGGAAGCTGGCGCCGACGCGCCCGGTGCGGCAGGCTGTTGCGGTGCTTGCTCCTGTTGCTGCCTGGGGGCGATGTGCTTTGCACCGGGGCCAGCGGCAACACGAAAACCGTCAATGGCGGTTTCGCGATTGCGCCGCTTCTGCTCGACGACTTCCGGCGAATCGCCGGGCTGGGGGAAGTATTGCCGGCGGGCGTTATCAAATTCGCTTTGCGAAATTGCCGCTCCTGATTCCTGGCGTAATACGGCATTGACATAATCCCGCTGCGCCTGTTCGACCTGCTGCTGTTCAGGGGAGGCAAACTGATTGGCCACCATGCCCAGACCTTCACCGACCAGCGGAACACTTTCGGCGGCGCGCTTGAGCAGGCTCGGTTGCACCTTCCCGCCCTGGCCGACGTCATCAATGATTCGGGAAGATTCTGCCGCCCGGGTGCCGTAGCCCACTGCTTTGGATTGGCCTTCGTTCAGCGGCTTTCCAGACCCACCCCCGACCGCTTGGCCAGAAGGATCCACAGCCGGGCGCATTTCGCCGGTCAGGGGATTGAAGGTCATGAATCCGCTGTCCGTCTTGACGGCCTGTAGCTTCTCCCGTTCCGGCAGTTGCACGCCAGCAGACCTTGCCCGCATCCTTGCCCGATTGATTGCGGACGGATCGCCGCTCGCCATCGCTTCGTCGAGTGCAGATTGCGCAGCTTGCTGGCGCTGCATCAGAGATTGTTCGGTCTGGAATTTCCGGGTATCAAGTTGCAGCCGCTCCCGACCAAGTGAGGTTTGCGCCAGATTCGACTGTGCAGCCAGTGCGTTCCTGTTCTGCGCATCGATGCCGTGCTGGGCAATTTCCTTGCCGCGCAGCATTTCGCCCTGGGCATCGCTCATGATGCCGCGCGCGGCGTTCAGTTGGGCAGCCGTCAGTTGCCCGTTCTGCGCGCCGGGGTGGGCTGTCATCGTCTTGCGTAGCAGCGCTTGCCGGTCGGCATCCATGCCGCCACCGCCGCCAAGGATATGCACGCCGCCGCGCTGCGAGTCGATCATCTCTTGACGAATAGCATTGGCCCGCTTGTAGCTCGCCAGTGGGTCTTGCTGCATACGGGATAACACGGAGCCTGGGCCAAACCCAAATCCCGGCGCAGAGGTGGGCGCAGACGGCTTGGCGGATTCTGCACTGAATCCGAAACCGGGCTGCGCATCCTGCTGCCTGGCCTTGTAGGATTGCCCATGAAAACCACGATCCCCGGCAGGCCCATCGTCCGTAACAACCAACTGGCCATTTCCGTCACGGCTTGTCCGGGTGCTGTTCGGCATGAATCCCTGTGCAGTACCCGTCTGTGCAGGCGTCGGGCTGGGTTGCGCTACCGGAGCAGCCGACCGGGTTGCGCCTTCATTGGAAACGTTCAATTGTCCCCGGCTGTCACGGCTGGTCTGAATGCCGCCCGGTGTAAATCCCCGCCCGGCAGAGGTGGCAGGCTGCACTTTGTTTCGATCATCCTCTTCTACAAGCCCGCCATCGGCAAAGAACTGCTGGGGGCGGAATCCGCGCGGCACGATTGCTCCGGCGTCGGACGGGGTGTGCGTCTGGCTCACCAAGGCATCCAGCGCCTGCGGCCCACCAACCGCCGCCACCGTATCCGGGGGTAGGAAATACTCTCCCGGTTTCGCCATGACCGGCACGGTATCCGGCTGCTGGTTCGCTTGCATGCGAGATAGCACGGAACCCGGGCCAAACCCAAAGCCGGGCGCATTCTTCTTTTCCGCTTCCTTCCGGGCTTTGAATGCCTCAAAGTCTTGCACGTTGAACCCGAATCCTTGAGGGCTGGGCGTCTCGGCACCAGCGGCCTTCAGACGTTCGATGTAGGCAGCCAAGCCGCCGCCTTTTTGGGATTTGCTCATTGTGATGCTCCTGAAGTTGATGCGCCCATCTTCCAGGGCGATGGGACACAAATGGGACAGAAATTCATCGCGTGCGCTGCCAGGTTTTACGAAAGCTTTCCCAAGTCACGCGCGCGCCGGCCAGATCACCACCGACGTCTCGACAAACTTCGCTTGCTGTTTCCTCGCTCACCGTAAAACCAAGAATCTGGTCATCGCCATCTGCGTCCTCCATCAGGTACAGTTGGTGGAATATCTCGGCGCAGCCGTAGCCCTCCCGCCGCATCCGTCGAATCACACCGCGCAGCCATTTCGTCAACGGCGTGACGCTATTCGGCGGACGGCCCCGGCGGGGTCTGGTGGGCGTAGTCGCCCCCGTCATGTCGCCCGAAAAACCCAAAACCGATTTCCCGGCGTTTTGAGGCGTTTTCTTGCCACGGGGAATATCTGCACATATCGAGGCAAGCGTTTTTGTTTTCTGGAAACATTGCGTGCCATCCGGAGGGATTTGGGCAGGCATCGCAATCACGGCTTTCTCTTTCCCCGGATCGCATCTGCCTTGGTAGCGAAAAAATCGGCCCAAAGCTGGTAGCGCCGCTCATGGTCATCAATCGTTGCCGGTATCTCGACGCCCGCCGCGTTGATCAGCGTCAGCCCTTCGCGCAACTGGTCAGGGCCGGGTGTCAGGTCACGGCGCAGCAAGCCCTTGAATTCGTCCATCTCGGTTTCGCTGAAGTCACCGCGTGCGATCTGGTCACTGGCCCAAAGCTCGAAGTCATCGCGGAATCGTTTGGTCACGGTCGCCATGCTCAAAACTCCACCAGTGATTCGTCAGACAACAAACGCAGCGCCTTGGGGTGCTCGGTCGCTGATTGCAAGTAGCTTTGGCTGCGCCGGTCAAACCAAAGCTGAATACGCCCCTCCCAATCTCCGTGCCGGTGTTTGCAGACGATCAGCAGCGCGTCGGCTTCGCTGTCCTTGCCGTGGTCGCCCTTGTCTTGCGCTTCTTCCTTGCCGCGATTGCGCCAAATGCTAAACACGTTGTCCGACAGATCGGTGATCGACGCACTGCCGCGCACGTCGAATTTCCCCGGCGGGGTCATCTCATCCTTGCCCTTGCGGCTATGGGCGAGCAAATGCACCGCCTGCCCGGTGTCATGGGCGTGGGTAGCCAGCGCCAGAACGAACTGCTTTTGCTGGTCATAACCATCCTCAGGAATGCCACACGACAGCAGGTTATCGACGACGAAATGAGTGATGCCCAGCGCCTCATGGCTGTATCGCGCCACGGCAAGAATGCGCTCCGGGCTGACCTGGCCTTGCTGGTCATAGAGCCACAGCCGCCCGTCCGTCCATTTGCCCAGGTCGATCACTTGGCTGCGCGTGGGGGCGCTGCATCCGTAAGCCTGCCTGCACATGCGCTGCATCGTTGCTGTCGGCTTCATCTCCATGCTGGCGATGCACAGCCGTTCGCCCTGTGCCATCAGGTGCAAGCCGACTTGACCAACGAGCATTGATTTTCCATGCCCGGACATGCCCGGCCAGATCGACAGCTCACCACGGCGCAGCCTGACGATTTCGCTTGTCTTGCTCCAGGGCAGGGATGCCCCCGTCTGGAAGGCTGGCCGCTCAAAGGACTCGATCACGGCATCAGTCCATGCCGATGCAGGTTTGACGCTGGCAGCCTCATCCGGCCCTTTGAGGTAGGCGTCAAAATCGATGGAATCGTCGAGAACGTTCATGATGCCGCCCTCCAAGCTGCGCCAAACACCCGGCGATAACCAGCGGTAGCCATCTCTGCCAGTTCGGGAGCGAAACGGTCAGCATGCTCCACCGCCCGGCGCTTCACTTGGCCAATCATCTTTTGCAAACAGTCGGCCCTCGACTCAAGCGAACCAAGACCGGCGAGATCCATGCGCTGCACCAACCCCATACGCCGCCCGGCTTTCGTCCGGGGGTGGTAGCTGTCGAACAGCACATTCACGCCATCTTGCCTTTCTGCAAACCAGACCGACAGGCTAGCCGGTGCCTCGGCATCAATGGCCTTGACGATACGGGCCAGGTTCGGTGTTTGCGTGGTCGCCACCACCAAGGTTTGCAGGGCAACCAAGCAGCGCCAGTCATATGCGCGCTCAGGCTTGGCGACGATCACCGGGCCTGATTCGCGTAGCGGGCCGATCAGGGAAACCAGCACCACGTCAGCCGGGCGCTTGCCTGTCCTGCGCAGTGCAACGATCTCAGCGGCACCGTAGGGAAGTTGGCTGAGCATCTCAGATTGCCCCCGCGAAAATCGATGCGCCAGGATTGGGCGCCACCTGATCCACCGGCGTCAGCTCATCCTGCCAGCGGCAACCGTTCAACCAGGACGCCGGGTAGGGGATGAACTGACCGCCATCCTTCTGCCAGTCGGCGGATGACTTTTGCCGTTCCAACCCTGCCAGCAGATCGGCCAGCAGTTGCCCGGTCGGTTTGAGTTTCTTCCACGCCTTCACTGCATCCTGCTTGGCAACTTTCCTCGGGTATTGCTTCCAGAAGGTGGTGAAGCCATCGCCTGCCGACTCGCTCGCCGAAGGTGAGCAAGAGCGATGCGGTTTTTTCGCATCGCGAGCAAGTGTTGACGGTTCTTGATGGTTTACTGACGGTTTGGGTGCAGTGGGCTGCACCCCTGCCATGCAGTGGGCTGCACCCCTTTTGGTGCTGTACTGCACGGGTGCAGTGGGCTGCACGGGTGCAGTGGGCTTCACCCCTAAGGCATCCAAATTGACCAGAAAAAGATTCGGATACTTGGGGGGTGGCCCCTGATTTTTGAGAATCGTCAGCTCGCCGGATTCGGATAGCTCACGCAGGCGATCTTGCGCATTGCGCTTTGACATCCGGCATTTCTTCGCCAGCTTTTCAACTGCCGGATAGGCTGCGCCGTCATCATCAGAAAAATCAGCCACAGCCAGCAGCATCAGCAGGTTGGTTCCGCTGTGCTGGCTGTTTTCCCAGACTTTGGACATGGTTCTGATACTCATAACTTAAACCCCTGTTGCTTGCGCGATAAAGCGCATGGCTTTGTCAATCTGGGCCTGAGTCGCCCTCGGGTTTTCATCGAACCAGGCATATTTTGCGGCGTAATACCCGGCAAATCCTCGGCCAAATCGGCGGCGAATTTGTGACGTTGAACCCAAGCCAACTGGTTTTTTCTTTTGGCCTTGCATGTGCGCACTCCTATGAGTAGTGCGGCACTCCTGCGCCAGTTAAATGAGTTTGGCGTATAGCCAATTGTTGCGGCGAGCATGGCCCACCTCATCCAGCAGCGGAGATGTAGTCTCGGATGTCCGATGCTTTCCAGACTGTGGTTTTTGGGCCGAGTTTGACGGGCTTTGGAAATTTTCCGGCGTTCACGCCGTCCCACCACGCTGTCTTGCTAATCGGAATCAATGGCACGATGCCGCGCTTGCGGTCGCCGATGATTTGGCCGATTCGGAGAAATCCGGTTTCAGGAATTTGACTCATGAAATTGTCCTCAAGTAGTCCGTAATGGACGGGTGAGAACAGAATCGTTCGTCTGCGTGCCAAATCAAAACCCTATACCGGTCAGACGCGAAAATCCGCCTCGTAGGGTTTGGTTTTGGTGATAGCGCTTTTCTCGAAAAGCACCAATTGGCGCAGGAACCCTCGTTGTTTTTGGTCATGGCACGCCCCCTCAAGCCTTGCGGCTTTTCTCGACTTGGGCGGTAAGCCACGCATCTATTTCAGCCTCGATCCAGCCGACGGCACGAATGCCAACAGCAATGGGCTTGGGGAATGTCGGGTCGTAGTCACCCGGCCTCTTGGGGTTTTCCCGAATGCGGGCGTAAATGCTGGAACGTGAAAGCCTCGTCCGGGCTTCTACCTGTTTGCGGCTGATGATCGTCAGTGGGGTTTTGGTTTGTGCGGCCATGTTTGCTGCTCCGTAGCATTCGCCAGAACGTACTGGCATGGCTTCGCATTAAATTGTCACAACCCCGCCAAGTCTGTACCGTCAAGCGGCTAGGCGTGTCTGTGTAGCCGCTTGACGTGTCTGTCTAGCGGCTAGACGGACATCCGAAACCACTCCGCTATCGTGCGTTGCGCATTCTCTTCGGAAAGGTGCGCCCCAATTCCACGGCCATGCTCGATCACGGATTCTTTCAATGCGTGGGCCGCTTGATTGGCAGATTTCCATTCGCCAGCCTTGTATTTTTCAACTGCCCATTCTCGCAGCGTCGCCATTGGTGCATGGCGCTTTTGTGCACCGCGCCTGCCAAGTGCAGCAAACTCGGATGGTAATTTTCTACCCGTCTCACCGCCGCAGCAGTCCAGCCAGCCTAGTATGCGGTTGACCTCACGGAACAAAAATACAGACTCGGCTTCGTCAGCAAAACCTGTACTGACATGCACCCATGAATGAATGCCGAATGCAACCCACCGCTTTTTATAGCTTGATGCGTGCCATGCTTTTGCCGTGTCAATAAGCCCGGCACTTAGCGTTGTTGCAATGTCGTCGCGATAAATAAACTGGCCGTTGTCGAAAAATTTACCCTCTTCGTACAACAGGTCGCTGTCATCGTCCGTGAGATAGCCCATCCCCTCTTCGATTCTTTCAAGAAGGTGCAGCCTGCTCCACATTCCTATTCCTACCGCATCTTTAATATCCAATCCCATTGATTCAGATTCTGCGGCCAACTCGTCCATCAGGTCATCCCATTGACGGGATAACGCCATCGCTACATTGCAGCGTTCACGCCCATGTATGGCCATGTTGCGCCCCTTTCACGCATCCCCCTTGAATCAGATGCCGCACCAGCCGGGCAAGGGTTTCCCGGTTTTCCTCCCGTCGGAGTAGGTGCGGCAAAACTCGCTGGTATGTCCTACGCTGCGCCACGCAGTGGCACCACGTCCGCCCCCTGTTTCAGCTTGTCCAAGTAGTCAGCCCATAGCCCCATCATCGCCGTGCGCTCCTTGATAAAGCGCGTCCGGTTGTAGGCCGTGCCAAGGGCGTCAGCCACCGAGTGCGCTAGCTGGTGCTCGATTACTTCCGGCTTCTGGTGCAACTCTTCGTGCAGGATGGTGCGCGCCATCGCCCGGAAGCCGTGGCCGGTGATTTCTGCCTTGGTGTCGTACCCCATCCTGCGCAGGGCTGCATTGATTGCCGCATCGCTCATGGGCTTTTGCGGATCGCGTCCGGGGAAAACGTATTGCCCGCCCCCGGTCAGCTTGTGCAGATCGCGCAATATCTCCACCGCTTGCCGTGCCAGGGGTACAAGGTGGGGCGTTTTGGTCTTGGTCACCAGGTAGCGCCATTCCGCCCGGTCAAGATCAATGTCAGCCCATTGGGCCTTGCGCAGCTCGCCGGGCCGGACAAAGAGCATTGGGGCCAGCCACAGGGCGCATTGCACTGGGTAGGTGCCCTTGAAGCCGTCGATTGCCCGCAGCAATTCGCCCACCTCTGCCGGGCTGGTGATGCTCGGCATGTGTTCAGTCTTGGGGGCGGGGATCGCGCCTTTCAGGTCAGGGCAGGGGTCACGTTCAGCACGGCCAGTGGCAATGGCAAAACGCATGCACTCGCTGATTTCGGCGCGTACCTTGTGAGCGGTGTATCGCGCCCCCCGGCCATCAATCCGCCGTAGCACGGTGAGGATTTCGGGGGCGGTGATTTCGGCAATGGGTCTGCCACCCAGCCAGGGGAAAACGTCCTTCACATGCCGCGCCAGCTTCTTGGCACACTGCGCAGGCTCGATCACCTGCCCTTTGTTTTTCAGCCACTCCCGACAGATCACCTCATAGCTGTTTTCGGCACGCTCGGCAGAAACCGCCTTTTGCGCTTGCTTCACTTGCCCGGGATCGGCTCCATTGGCCAGCAGCTTTTTTGCTTCGTCTCGCCGCGCTCTGGCATCGCCCAGTGAAACATCGGGATATACCCCCAGCGCCAGCAGTTTTTCCTTGCCGTTGAAGCGGTACTTCATCCGCCAGTATTTCCCGCCCGCCGGAGTAACGAGCAGGAACAGCCCGCCCCCGTCTGCCAGCTTCATCGGCTTTTCGCCGGGCTTCGTGCTCCGCACTACAACGTCGGTCAAAGGCATTTGGGGGTATCTCCTGTGGGGGTATCTGGATATACCCCCAAATGTACCCCCAATTTTTGCGGATCACAACGGACAAATGCGGAACGTATCGGCAACAAAAAAGGCCGAAACCCTTGTAATTTCTGGGGTTTGCGGCCTTTTGCGGACTACCTCGGAATGCCCTGTGGTGCTCTGGGCGAGACTCGAACTCGCATGCCTCGCGGCACTACCCCCTCAAGATAGCGTGTCTACCAATTTCACCACCAGAGCAGCTTTCGACGGCGGCGGCACGGATAAAGTGCCTGGTGCCCAGGAGAAGACTCGAACTTCCACGCCTTGCAGCGCTAGTACCTGAAACTAGTGCGTCTACCAATTCCGCCACCTGGGCAGGCGTCGAAAGGCGCGCATTCTACGGGGGAAAGCAGGGCTTGCCAATAGTTTCTCTGTTTTTCCCGATCATGCTCAGGCAAAAACCGGCAAGCCGCTGCCCCCCGGCAGACGATCAGCCGAGGAAGGTGGGCGGCATCTGTGCGGCGACCACCTCGCCGCGCGCGGTGGCGACGCCTTCGGCATAGACGGTGGCCTCGACGATCACCTTGCGGCCGCGGATTTCCTTCACCTTGCCGCGAATCTCCAGTTCCGGGCCGAGCGGCGTCGGTTTCAGGTAATCGACGTGCAGAGAAGCGGTAACGAAGCGGAACGGCGGCTCGCTGTCCATGCTGCGGTTCTCGGCGCGGTACATGGCGGCGGCGGCAGTGCCGGTGCTGTGGCAGTCGATCAGCGAGGCGAGCAGCCCACCGTACACGTAGCCGGGAATGGCCGTGTGTTCCGGGCGCGGGATGTAACGGGTGACGGTTTCGTCGCCGTCCCAGTAGGTCTTGATCTGGTGGCCGTCCGGGTTCGACTTGCCGCAGCCGTAGCAGTGGGCAACGTTTTCCGGGTAGTAGTCCTGAAAGGCGGGCATTTCGTTCTCCTGTCGTCAGTGGGTTGTGTATGAGCGGCTAATGATAGGCTGCGTGGCAAGCGGCGCAAAGCGCAAGAAGCGCCAGCAAACGTGCAAAACGCGCCAACGGATTGTCTGCCGCGCGACGAGCGGGTTTTTGATTGAAATCATGCGAGGCACCCGGAGCGCGTCGCTATAATCCGCGAAAATCTCAATCGGGTGTTTCATGAAAAAAATCAAGGCATTGGCATTCTTCATGGCATTTTCCGGCAGCCTGCTGGCGGCGGAAACGGCAACGAAAATCGACGTCGAAAAAGCCAGGGAAATCTACGGCCCCTGCGCCGCCTGTCACGGCGAATTCGGCGCGGGCGGCAAGAAAGGCGAATACCCGCGCATCGCCGGGCAGCACGCGCGCTATCTGTATGAGCAGTTGAAAAACTTCCAGAGCCAGCACCGGGTGAATATCCCGATGATTCCTTACACCAAGGAGCGTGAATTGCCGGAGGAGGACATGAAACTCCTGTCCGACTGGCTCGCCACGGTGCAGCTTTCGACCAAGATGCCTGAGTTCAAGGGCGACGAGGACGCCCTGACCCGGCTCAACATGGTGGAAAAGGTGATGATCATCCCGCGCGTGGCGGGCGATGTCGCCAAGGGCGGCGTCGTTTACCAGGAAAAGTGTGGCAGTTGCCACGGCCGCCAGGGCATGGGGCGAGGCCTTTTTCCCATGCTCACCGGCCAGTACACCAATTATCTGAAGAAGCAGATCGACATCTACCTGCGCGCCGAACGCCCGCACGAGGACGACGACCCGCAGGCCACGGTGCTGAAAGAGCTTTCCGCCGACGACATCCAGAACGTCCTCGCCTACCTGACGACGCTGCAAACGACCGAATAAGCCGGGCGGAACACGAAAACATCGCACGCACGGCCCGCGCTTTGCGCCGGTCGGCTTCAGCGTTATAGTGCGCTCCCTTTTTTCTGCGCCCGCCCCCATGTTCCGAACCCTGCACAGCCCGGCCATCTGGGCGGTTACGCTGGCCGCCGCGGGCATCCTCATGGTCACCATGGGGATACGCCAGTCCTTCGGTCTGTTCATCGCGCCCATCGACGACAGCACCGGCCTGGGCGTGGTCGCCATCAGCTTTGCGCTGGCGGTCGGGCAATTCACCTGGGGTGCGATCCAGCCGATCACCGGCGCGCTGGCCGACCGCTACGGCCCCCGTCCGGTGCTGGTTTCGGCCTTGCTGGTGCTGGCCATCGGCTGCGCCGTGACGCCCTTCGTCGCCAGCGGTTTCGGCCTGGTGCTGACGCTGGGCGTGCTGGCAGCAATGGGTTCCGGGGCGGGCAGTTTCTCGGTGCTGATCGGCGCCGCCGCGCAGCGCCTGCCGCTCGAATCACGCGGCGCGGCTTCCGGCGTCATCAATGCCGGCGGCTCCTTCGGGCAGTTCATCTTTGCGCCGATCACGCAGAAACTGATCCAGGGCGTCGGCTGGATGGGCAGCCTGTGGGCGATGGCGATCGCCGCAATCGCCACCCTGCCCCTGGTCTTTCGCCTGACCGCCCGCCAGCCCGCGGCGCACCCGGTACACGAAGGCGACAAGGGCCTGCGCCACGCCATCGCCAGCGCGCTGAAAGACCGCAGCTACCTATTGCTGCACGCCGGTTTCTTCACCTGCGGCTTTCACATCGCCTTTCTCGTCACCCACCTGCCCGGCGAAGTCAATCTGTGCGGCCTGCCGCCCTCGGTCGCCAGTTGGTCGCTCGCCATCATCGGCCTGTTCAACGTTTTCGGCAGCCTCTACGCCGGAGCCTGCATCTCCCGTTACCGCAGCAAATACATCCTGGCCGCGATGTACGCCTCGCGCGCACTGCTGGTGGCGATCTACCTGATGCTGCCGCGCACCGACTGGACGTTCTACGTTTTCGCGGCGGGCCTGGGCTTTACCTGGCTCGCCACCGTACCGCCCACCGCCGCCATCGTCGGCAAGCTGTTCGGCACCCGCTACCTCGGCACCCTGTTCGGCCTGACGCTGCTCTCCCACCAGATCGGCGGCTTCCTCGGCGCCTGGCTGGGCGGGCTGGCAATGGCGGAATTCGGCGATTTCAGCTGGATGTGGTACGCCGACATCGCACTCGCCGCCTTCGCGGCATTGGTCAATCTGCCGATCCGGGAAGCGCCGCTCGCCCGGCAGACGGTCGCGGCCTGAACGGAGCCGCGCTCACCTGCACCATTGCCGCTCGCACGGAACGCCGTCGTTGTTGCCGTCCATCTTGGTATTCGGGCAGTTCCGGAGGAAGAACGTCGCTTCCTCGCATGAGCGCATCTGCGAACAATGCGTGCGCCCATCGCAGGTGAAGCGTGGCGACGCAGAAATCGATTCATACACGCGAGGCGATTTATATCCGGATGCCGCAGGTGTCGGCGTGTCAATGAAGGTTTGCTTGGCTTTGTATTGCCCGTAACCGAACCAGAGGATTGCGCCAAAGAAGGCGAGCGCCAGCAGATTTTTCATGCCGCACCGCCCAGAAGCATGATCCCGATACCGGCCAGTTGCAGGAAAAACGGATTTTTGGCGACGCCCCAGTGCATGAACAGAAAAACCAGCGATACCGGCGCAATGAACAGGCAGCCCAACCCCCACCAAAGGCTGGTCTTGAATGCGGCGATCAGGGTTCCGATCCCGCCCGCGATACACACCGCAAGCCCGACGTAAAGCAGCATTGCATTCTCCTCGTATAAAGCCGCGACGGTAACGAATTACGTGACAACAGCACAAGGCTTTGTCACGAGACTCGCAACATGTCTCGTCACCCAGCCATCCCCGACGCCCACATCGTCAGCCGCCGCATGCGCTTGCTGCGCACTGGGCTTGGCTGGTCGCAGGAAAAGGTCGGCGTGGCGATCGGTATCGAGGAATCGAGCGCGCGAGCGCGGATCAGCCGTTATGAACTGGGCGTGCATGAACCGCCGCTGCCGACGGTGAAACTCTTGGCCGCCGCCTTCGGCGTGCCGCCCGCCTATCTGTACTGCGAGGACGACGACGTGGCCGAACTGCTGCTGAAGCTGCACCGCCTCGATGCCGGGGAAAGAGCGCGGCAGATCGAGGCATTTCTGGCGGCGCTGGCCTGACGCCCCCGCCCGGAAATTTTGCCGATCCGGCTGTTGACAAGGCTTTGAGAGCGTCTATAATGCGCGCTCTGTTTCATTGCGGCAGTAGCTCAGTTGGTAGAGCGATACCTTGCCAAGGTATAGGTCGAGAGTTCGAGACTCTTCTGCCGCTCCAGATTCCTCGGGGAAGCTTCGGCTTCCCCGAAACCAATGCGAAGGCGGGGCGCGGTAGCAAAGCGGTTATGCACCGGATTGCAAATCCGAGTAGGTCGGTTCGACTCCGGCCCGCGCCTCCAAAGATTTTGCGGCAGTAGCTCAGTTGGTAGAGCGATACCTTGCCAAGGTATAGGTCGAGAGTTCGAGACTCTTCTGCCGCTCCAGTTTGACAGGCTTTAAACAAAGCCCACGTGATGTGAAAAAAGGAGCTTCGGCTCCTTTTTTCGTTGACGCGCAGGAATCACGAACGATTTCAGGACATCAGCCCCCTCTGCTCCTATTCCGGCACGCGGGAAAGCGTCGTTCCAGTTCCCCTCCAGCGCCAGAACCCCTCCCGCACTACTCCAGACGCCGCCGGAACACCCAGGTCCGGGCGTCCGAAACTTCCGGCGTGAAGGCGTAGCCTTCGCTGTCGAAAGCCTGCAAGCCTTCCGGATCGGTCAGGCGGTTGATGACGGCGTAGCGGGCCATGAGGCCGCGGGCTTTTTTGGCGTAGAAGCTGATGATCTTGTAGCGCCCGCCCTTCCAGTCTTCGAATACCGGCTGGATCAGCCGCCCCGCGAGTTTCCTGCCGCGCGCGGCCTTGAAATATTCTTCCGAAGCCAGATTCACCACGACGGGCCGTTCGGCGGCCTCAAGCTCGGCGTTGAGCGCGTCGAGCAGGGTGTCGCCCCAGAAGGCGTAGAGATCCTTGCCCGCCGCCGTCGCCAGCTTGGTGCCCATTTCCAGCCGGTAGGGCTGCATCAGATCGAGCGGTTTCAGGATGCCGTAGAGGCCGGAAAGGATGCGCAGCCGGGTTTGCGCACAGCGCAGATCGTCGGCGGACAGGGTGGCGGCGGAAAAACCGTCGTACACGTCGCCATTGAAGGCGAAGATGGCCTGTCTGGCGTTGGCCGGGGTGAAAGGCGGCGCCCAGGCGGCATAGCGGTCGAAATTCAGATTCGCCAGCGCGTCGGACAAATCCATCAGGCGCGCGATGTCGGCCGGCGAGAAGTCGCGCAGCACCTCGATCAAGGCGGCGGAGCGATCGAGAAAAGCGGGCTGCGAGAACTCGGCAAACGGCACCGGCGTTTCGTAATCCAATGATTTTGCGGGAGAAAGAAGTAGCAACATGAGCAAACGAACGCCTGCAAGCGGGGAAATGAGAAGCGAGCGATTGTACCGGCTGGTAGAATCGACCCTTTGCTTTTTTCTGGGATGGTCATGAAAAGAACCCGTTTCGGTGCGCGCGCGCGCCTGTCGCGCGATGCGGCCGAATTGCAACGTCTATCCACTGGCCTCGCGGAATCCGGCGGCAAGCTCGAAGACCGCTACTGGGAAACCGAGTTGTCCGAACTCGTCGATGCCCTGCTGAAAAACGGGGCGGAAGACGATCTCAACAGCGCGCTCGACCGCTTGCAGGAAGCCAACGCACCGGCGCACGACGAACTCGCGGACATGATCGAAGCCTGCGCCGAAAGCAGCTACCTGGAAATCAACGGCAAGCCCTGGGACGTTCTTTTGTTTGCCGCGCCCATCCTCGCCTGGTCCCGTTTTTCCATTCCGGCGGCGAATCTGCCTGGCGCTGCCGTGTCCACCCTGAGCGCCCATCTCGGCGCGCACGCTTTTGCCGGGGATGCCCGCTTGGCCCTGGCCGACTTCCTTTTCAGCCCGGATCAACTGCCGCGCAGTTTCTGCGACACGCGGCAATTCACGCAGGAACTCGCCGCCGCCCTCGAAAGCGGCCAGAACTACAAGGTGGATAGCGCGCAGTTTCCGGAAACCAGCCGCTTTCTTTCCGATGTGCGCTACCTGATCGGCGTCGTCGCCGTGCCCCAGGGCGCGCCGATCTTTCGCTGGAACGAAAAGGACGGCAGCAAGGAAAGCGCCCTGGCCGCCTGGCAAAAGCAGGGCAGCCCCAATCTGGAGCCGCTCCTGCCCGGCTGCGCCTGGCAGCTCATCCTGCCGGACGCCTACCACGCGGCCTGCCGCAACGCCGACCGCAATTCACGCCCGTTCTCGGTCGCCGCTTCGCTCGCCTTCCTGCACACCACCATCGGCCTGCAGCCGGAGCAGACGCGCGCCGTGATCGGCCCCTGCTACGACACCCGCATGGAAGAATACCGGGTCAGCCTGGGGCCAGTCGGCCAACCCGCCGTCTATCACGGCATCGTCTGGCCCTTGCTCGGCAGCGAAGATGAAGCCACCGACGCGGCCGGCGAAATCGAAAGCGTGCTGCGCGAAGCCGGTGTGCGCGACATCCGTTTCCTCGACCACCGCTTCCCCATGGAATTCTGCGACGACTGCGGCGCGCCGCTCTTTCCCGACAGCGAAGGCGAGCTGGTGCACGCCGAAATGCCGGAAGAAGCCGCCAGCCCCTCGCCCCACCTGCACTGATGGGCAACAACGACGATTGGCTGGCGCGCAGCCAGGCGGCGGTCTGGCATCCCTGCACGCAGATGCGCCACCATGCGGATGCCAGCGCACCAGCCCATCTGCCGCTGATTCCCCTGGCCCGTGGCGAAGGCGTCTGGCTCTACGATTTTGAAGGGCGTCGCTTTCTCGACGGCATCAGTTCGTGGTGGACGAACCTGTTCGGCCACGCCAATCCGCGCATCAACGCCGCCTTGCAGGCGCAGATGGAAACGCTGGAACACGCCATGCTGGCGGGCTTCACGCATCCGCCGGTGGTCGAATTGTCGGAGCGCCTCGCGGCCCTGACCGGCCACCGCCTGGGCCACGCCTTCTACGCTTCCGACGGCGCTTCGGCCACCGAAATCGCGCTCAAGATGAGCTTTCACTACTGGCGCAACGTCGGCCGGGCGCAGAAATCCGAATTCCTCTGCCTCGCCGGCAGTTACCACGGCGAAACCGTCGGCGCGCTGGCCGTCACCGATGTCGCGCTGTTCAAGGATGCCTACGCGCCCCTGGTGCGCCACGCCGCGCAAGTGCTGCCCTCGCCGGATTCACGCTTGGCCGAAGCCGGCGAATCCCCCGCCGACGTCGCCCGCCGCGCCGCCTCGGCGCTGGCCGATTACCTCGCCCAACACGGCAGGCGCACCGCCGCCCTCATTCTGGAACCGCTGGTGCAAGGCGCTGCCGGCATGGCGATGTACGACCCGGAATACCTGCGTCAGGCCCGCGCCCTGTGCGATGCGCACGAAGTGCACCTCATCTGCGACGAAATCGCCGTCGGCTTTGGCCGCACCGGCAGCTTCTTCGCGCACGAACAGGCGGGCATCCGCCCCGACCTGCTCTGCCTGTCCAAGGGCATCAGCGGCGGCTACCTGCCGCTTTCGGCGGTTCTGAGCAGCGACACGATCTACGCCGCCTTCCTCGACGACAGCATCGCTCGCGCCTTCCTGCATTCGCACAGCTACACCGGCAACCCGCTCGCCTGCCGCGCCGCGCTGGCGACGCTGGACATCTTCGCCGCCGACGACATCCTCACCGCCAACCGCAGCAAGGCCGCAGCCATCAGCGCCGCCCTCGCTCCGCTTGCCGACCACCCGCAAGTGCGCCACCTGCGCCAACGCGGCATGATCGCCGCCTTCGACGTCACCACCGCCGATCCCCACTTCCCGCGCCGCTTCTACCGCGCCGCCCTCAAGCGCGAAGCCCTACTGCGCCCCATCGGCAACACCATCTACCTGATGCCGCCCTACATCATCACCGACGCAGAAATCGCCCATCTCGCCCAGGCGATTCAGGGCGCGCTGGCGGAAGCACTGGCGTAGGCAGTACAGGAATAAAAGAGGCTGCCGACCCTCTGAATCGCGTCAAAACCCCGGCCAATCCGACGAGATAAACTCTCCAGAAATTTACTCTGCTGATTGAGAGCGGATTGAGTAGCCAGGTTGATTCCGTAAAAATTTCTCAATACCCCCCATACCAGCATTGCATGAACAGGCAGTGTCGGATAGCATGCCCGAACGGGTGCCGTGACATTCATCAAATGAAAATACCATGCCGGGAATAAACGCTTGACCGCCTCGGTTTCCCCCTATTCAGCCAGACAAACGAAAATGAAGAAATTGCCTCTCACGGATGAGCAGAATTATATTTTCGACGCCAATGAAAAAACAAAAGGCATATCTTACAACATTTCATTTGAAATAAGATTTTCCCGGCACTTTCCGACAGATCGCCTGCGCTCTGCAGTAGAAAAATGCCTTCTGTCAGCCGACATCTCTGGCGCAAGATGCCTCGTTGATGGCGATCAAAAATATATGGTATTTTTGCCGCCTACGGCACCAAACATAGAGGCATACCATTTCCCTTCAGCCGAGCAATATCAAGAATTCTGCGACAGCGTTCCCGAAGAAAAGATCAACAACACGGATCAACTGCTCCACGTATTTATCTACTCGATTGGTGACTCTTTCAACAACCTGCGCTTCTGCTTCAACCATCTGATTTTCGATGGCATTTCCGGAATCATTCTTTACGAGAAAGTTCAAAAAGCCTTGCTTGACGAACACTCGGAAATACGCTGGCACCCATTCTCACCATATCTGGAAAAAATCGACCGCCACAAAGCCGGGGAAGATTACGTTGCAGACCAAACCTTTTGGGAAACCCAATTTTCCGAACTATCGACATGCGAGCATGTATTTAAAGACGTGATCGAAATCGAGGCAGCAGACGCCAGCGGCCTGGATTTCCAACTTGGCAAGGAATTCAAAACGGAACTGCTCCACTACTGCAATCAAAAAGGAGTCTCGTCTTACGTTGTGATCGCCTCAGCCTTTGCCGAATTGGTTGCCAAAAAATTTGGACACAAACGATTCAGCATGGAAATCCCGATTGGAAATCGTTCAGGAAAAGAAAAAATAGAAAGCCTTGGCGCTTACGAGGCGAGCGTTCCGTTTGTATTCGACTTCAACAGGCATCCAACCCTGGATCAAATCATTAACTCAACCCAAAAGCAATCAAAACAACTTTATCGCCACCGACACTTCGACTGGAACAATAAAATATTCTCTGCGCCATACATAGAAAAATACGGCCAATGCGCCCCACAGATTCTGTTTTCTTATTTTTGCTTCAACAAAAACTCGTCGCTTGGTTTTTCAACCGTACATCACACCCACTCCAACACCTGCAATTTCCCCATCAACCTGTACATCTCCGATTACCTTGCGCACGAAAAAATGAATTTTTACTATGTGTTCTGGGGGCAGCACATCCCACCGGCAACAATCATCGAATTGCAAAACGAGCTTGAAGCCAGTCTGATAAAAATATCACAATCAAAATGAACACAGCCAGCTCATCTCAAACCACCAAAACAAATGAGCAGGAACAGGCTGCGCAACAGGCACGCGCACTGTGGATCAGCGTAATAATCAATATCGTAACATTCGTACCCTACGCTCTAATTGCCATTTTCTCCGGGTCGATGCTGTTGCTCTCGGACGTTGCGGATTACTTCAAGAGTTTTGCCTCGCAAGCGGTGTCGCTGCGTATTCTCAAAAATATCCGCGAAGGCCAACTCCACGATTTCGATTACGGCGCAGGGAAACTTGAACGGGTCGGCAGTTTGTTCGGTGCCTTGTGCTACATCGTGACACTGGTCGCGCTCGCCATCTATTCATTCATGCGCCTGCTGCAACCGGAACCGCTCGACGCCGGTTTTACTTTCGTTGGTATTGCCGTGCAGGTGCTGGTCTTTATCGTCAATGCCTGGCTGTGGGTTTATTACAAACGGATTGCCGACACCTCACACTCGCCCTTGATTGACATGGAGTGGCGTCACAAACGTAACGACGCCCTGGGCGCGGTGGCCATCCTGATCACCCTTGCGCTGGCCATGGGATTTCGAGAAGAACCGTGGGCCATCTATATCGACCCGGCATGCGCGCTGGCTTATGCCATCTTCGCCATCGGTTCATACGTGCCGGTGCTACTCGAAACGCTCCATGATCTGCTCGACCGCACGCTCGCTGAAGACGTGCAGATCGTCATCATGCGGCAACTCGCAAGGCATTTTGATGGCTATGAAGCGTTTCACGGCGTCCGCTCACGACGCGCCGGCAGCCGCCTGTTCATCGAGATTGCCCTGGGTTTCGATCCCGCCAAAACCATTGGCGAGGCCGAAGTCACCATCGAATCCCTGCGCATGAGCGTTGAAACAGACATTCCCAACGCAGAAGTCAGCATTGTCATCAAGCCGTTGCAGCAAGCTGCAAATAGCACGGGGGAAACCAATACTGGCTGCGACAGCACATTGGGCCACGCATAAGGCAGGCTGCGTGGATAGCAAAAAGGCCAACCCCGAAAGATTGGCCTGAGCGATTGAATTCTTTGGTGCCGTTGAGAAGAATCGAACTTCCGACCTACTGATTACGAATCACAAAAATGGTCATTTTCGGGCAATATCAATCAATGCTTAATTTGCCATAAGCCATTGATTTTTTATGTGGCTACATAAATCAGTAGTTGCAAAGCATTGATCCCCATTGCTAAAATCTGGCTACACAGGGGCTACATGGAATCGTGTAGCCAACCAACTGACTAGATAAACCTGCCGTGTAGCCACGGTGTAGCCAAAGGGGAAAATCATGCTTCGACGCGAACGGCTGACGCAGCAAAAAATAGCGGCTTTCACATGCCCACCGGAAAAGCAGCAAGTTTTTCTATGGGACAGCGAAGCCCCCCGGCTGGCTGTACGCGCAACGGCTGGAGCAAAGAGCTTTATCTTTGAGACGAAACTTGATAAGCGGACGATCCGGCGAACCATAGGCGCGGTCCAGGCATGGACGCTCGAAGCCGCCCGCAACGAAGCACGACGCCTGCAAACGCTGGTCGACCAAGGCAAAGACCCCCGCGAACTCGACCGGGAAGCCGCCGAGGCCAAGGCCGCCGAAAGAGCCGCAAGAGAGGCGGCCAAAGCCGCACAGGAAGCTGCCGAGCGTTACAGCCTGCGGGCACTGTGCGAGGCATATGTGGCAACCCTCGAAGCGAACGGCAAGGCCCGCAGCGCAGCCGCAACCCGCAGCGCCTTCAGGTGCCATGTGCTCAGCCATGAGGACATCGCCGGCAAGCCAGCCAATCAGGTGACGCCGCACCAAATCGCGGCGATGGTGCGCAAGGTGCGAGAAGCTGGCAAGGAGCGCGCCGCCGGCATCCTGCGCAGTTACCTGAGCGCCGCATTCAACGCTGCCAAACGCGCACCCTTTGATTCAGCCATGCCCGCCGACTTGATCCCCTTCGCGATCGAACACAATCCCGTTGATCCGATCCCGGCCATTGCCAGCAACCGAGGGCAACGCACCTTGTCAGCCGAGGAAGTGAAAGCCTATCTTGCCGCCCTGGGTGACAGTCTGGCGGATACCGCCTTGAAGCTGGCCCTGTACGCTGGCGGGCAACGCATGGCGCAGTTGCTGCGGGCAACTGTGGCCGACTACGACACGACGACCCGCACCCTGCGACTACTCGACGGCAAGGGCAAGCGGAAGGAAGCACGGGAACACCTGCTGCCGCTCGCCCCTGTTGCTGCCGGTATTGTTGAAAACCTGATTACCCGTGCCAAGGAACGCGAAGCCGACCGCGCCAAAGAAGAAGGGCGGGAGCCGGCATTCTCCGCCCTGTGGCTTTTCTCGACGCATGGCCGCGTGGCAATGACGTTTGAGACACCGGGAATCCGCGCTGCCGAAATCAGCGCCACCATGAAAGGCGAGCCGTTCAATCTACGCGATATTCGCCGCACCGTGGAAACGATGCTTGCCGGCATGGGAATCAGCAAGGACACGCGTGCACAGTTGCTGTCGCACGGCCTAAGCGGTGTTCAGTCAGCACATTACGACCGGCACACCTACGCCGACGAGAAGCGCGCCGCCCTGACCGCTTGGGAAGCCCGACTAGAAGAAATCCGCACCGGCAAGAAAGCCGGCAACGTGACCCGGATGCCCCGCAAGCGGGCGGCCTGATTGGAGGGCGACGAGATGACCACGCACCAAGTAGGCCGAAGCCATGCCCGGCGAGAGGTTGAGGAAATCGACGCAGACGGGATGACCGTCTGGCTCGAACGACTCAACGCCGACGACTACCTTACCGCCGACACGCTGACCCGATACAAAGACCGGGCAATTGCCGTTCTGAAAGCCCACCGTGTCCCCGTGGATGACCTGCTGGCACAAGCGCCGGGCGGTTCAATGGTGCGCGATTACGTTCTGAACGTCCTGCCGATCATCCGGGTGAAAAATCCCACCGAGGAAAAGCTGCGGGCGCAGTACCTGAAGCCGACCGACCCTATGCAACTGGAACCGGCCGCCCGGATTCTGGAGATGGCCCTGCACCTTGAGGCATACGGGAAGTCTGCCGATCTGGGATTGGCCTACAGATTCGGACGGCTGGCCCTGCTGTTCGACATTTACGCCGAGATGAGCGAGAAGCAACGGCTGATTGCGAAGAAAGATCGCGGCGAAAGAGTGAACGTAATCACCACCGTGGGCGACGTGATAGCCACCGTCGTTCGAAACAATCCCGGCGAGCAGCCCTTACAGCTTTGGGGGCGATTCATCGGCGAACTTGAGAAAGCCGGCTTTTCGCCCATTGAGGACGCCCCACAGGGCCAGCCCGAAAAGTGGAAAGTGACCTACGGCCCCAAGGCCAAGCCCATGGTTTTCGGCACATTCAAAAATCGAGTTTCAAAGCTGAAATAACGAGTTTTCACGGTTTAGCCGTGGCTATCGTGAGGCCGTGGGGATGCTGGTTGCACTTCATTGATAAGGAGCGCAAACCATGCAAACTACCCCGACCAACCCCGCCCGAGCCTACAGCACCAAAGAAGCCGCCGGCAAGCTGCGCAACCGCCCCGCGACATGGGTCCGCAACCTGTGCGTAAACGGTCACTTCTGCGGCATTCGCCCCGTTAAGCTGCCGAATGGCCGCCTACTGTGGCCCGCCGATCAAGTCGATGCGCTGGTGACGGGAGGTGCAAAATGACCAGCCTGACAAAAGGAAGCGCCCCGGCCGGTGACGCGGCGAGGGGCGCAGGGGGTGTTACGAGAGATGCAGTACCCGCTGCGAATTCTAGCACCGTCGCCGCCGCAGGCAATCCCCCCGCTGCCGGCCCGATGCTAACCCTACCTGCACCACTCGCCGCCCTAGCTGAAGAGCCGACCTTCTGCCTGTACAAGACAGCCCCGAGCGCCACCAAGCCCGGCAAACTCGACAAGCGGCCCTGCAACTATCTGGGCGAGGTGGCAGACGCCAACGATCCCCGTAACCACATGACCGCCGACCTGGCCTGTCAGTGGGCAGCGCACTATGGCCCGCCCTACGGTGTGGCTAAAGTATTCCCGCCGGGCGGACGGTTTTTCTTCCTCGACATCGACCACTGCATGCAAGACGACGGCCAGTGGTCGCCGCTCGCCCAAACGCTGATGCAACGACTGACCGGCTGTGCGATCGAGGTGTCGGCATCGGGGCGCGGCCTGCATATCTTCGGACGTGGCCCTGTGCCTGAGCATGGCTGTCGGAATACGGCGCTGGGGCTGGAACTCTACACCGAGGGGCGGTTTGTCGCCCTGACCGGCACGGGAGCCGTTGGGGACGCCGGACATACGCCGCCGCCCGACGTGTGGCAGTGGTTGGTGCCGACCTACTTCCCGCCCCGTGCGGGCGGTGCTGGGGGCGACCGGGGAGCCGAATGGACTGACGGCCCGTGCCCTGAGTGGCGAGGCCCGACGGATGACGCTGACCTGTTGCGCCGGGCGATGCGGTCGCAATCCGGCAAGGCCGCGCTGTTTGGCAAGGCGAGCTTCAGCGATCTGTGGGAAGCGCGGACAGACGTTCTGGCGAACACGTATCCGGCGGACGCTTCCGGATCGGGACAGTACAACGCCAGCAGTGCCGACGCCGCCCTGGCGCAGCATCTGGCCTTCTGGACTGGCCGTGACTGCGCCCGGATCGAACGCCTGATGCGCCAGAGCGCCCTTGCCCGTCAGAAGTGGGACGACCGGGAAGACTACTTGCCCCGCACGGTTCTGAACGCGGTGGCGGGCTGCCGGGATGTGCTGGTCGAACGTGAGCCGCCGCCCGGTTTGATGACCGCGCCCCCCGGTGACTACCACCTTGCCAGCCTGATCCGGCAATTGCCGACTCAGGACAGCGTGGCCGAATTGGTCATTCACCAAAACCGGGACAACTGGCTATATGACCATACCGGCGGGCGCTGGTTGAAGTGGGACGGCTCCAAGTGGGCGACCGACGCGACACGGGAAATCGAGCACATTGTCCGGCTGGAAATGCGCGCGCGGAATTTGGAAGGTTCTGCGACGAAGGCCAGCAACTCGTTTCTACAAGGCACCCTGGCCTTTCTGAGGAGCGACCCGGCATGGTCACGACAGGGCAGCGACTTCGACGGCAACAACTATTTGCTTAACACGCCGGGGGTGACCTACGACCTGCTTAACATGCAAGGATGGTCGAACCGCCCCGGAGACATGCTGACGATGTGCACATCGGTGGCACCTACCGCCGAAGGTGGGGCGCGTTTCCGGCAGTTCCTCAGCGAGGTGACGCTGGGCGACCCCGAGTTGCAGACCTTCCTGCAAGTCGCCCTTGGTGCGTGCCTGTCCGGTGCCGTGGAAAGCCACTGGATGCTGTTCTGGCGCGGCATCGGACGCAACGGCAAGAACACGCTGGGCGACCTCGTGCAGGACGTTATGGGCAGCTACGCCCGGAAAATCCCTTCAGCCACTCTCATGGCGCGGAAGCACGAGGGGCACCCGACCGAGCTAGCCAGCCTCAAGGGCGTGCGGCTTGCGGTGTCGTCCGAGGTGGCAGACGGTGCGCACTGGAACGAAGCCCGCATCAACGAATTGACCGGCGACAAGACCATTGCCGCCCGGTGGATGAATGGCAACTTCTTCGAGTTCGAGCGCACGCACAAACATCTGATTTACGGGAACCATCGGCCTCAGATGCGAAGCTGTACTGAGGCCGTCAAGTCCCGGATCAAGATTGTCCCATTCAATGCCTGCTTTGCCGGACGAGAAGACCCCGACCTCCCGGCTACGCTGCGCAAAGAGGGAGGGTATGTCCTGCACTGGTTGATGGAAGGGCACCGCCTGTGGATCGAAGGTGGACGGAAGTTGCCACGGTGCAAGGCGGTCGAGGATGAGAGCGCGGATTACTTTCAATCCCAATCGAGCGTTGACGCTTGGATGTCCGAACGCCTGGAAATGCTCCCGGACGATCCGCGCCCCGGACGCGACCTGCCGACAGCGGGAAGCCTGTACAGCGACTTCAAACAGTGGAAGTTCGACCGGGGCGAGCATGCCGAGAGTCAAACACGTTTCGGAGAGGCGCTGAGGGGTGTCCACACATTGGTGAAAGTGATGGTTTCCGGGCGAACCCACTACCGGGGCGCGAAGCTGAAACCACCCGCAAACCACCCTTGGCAATAACGCGTGGTGACGGTTGGTGACACTTGTCCGGTACTTCCCCTATAGAAACCCCTATCTATGACGAGGGCCGGAAGGGTGTCACCAAGTGTCACCAAGCACCCTTTTTGGAGTGAAAAACAAAATTATGGACAAATTACATAATTTAACGCCGAGCGCCATGATTTATGGATCGGCAGCCAGCGGAAGTGTGACCACACCCGAAAATTCCCGAAACGGGGCGGATCGGGCAAAAACGGTTGCCGGTGACGGTGATGTGGTTAAGCTGACCGCCGCCGTCGACGCCTTGGGCTTGCCCCTTGGAAAACTTCGACGGCTGGTCAAGGAAGGCATGCCGACCGTCCGGCGAGCAAACGCGAGGGGTGGCCGGGGCAGCACGACCTGGTTGCACTTGCCGACCTGCCGGCAATGGCTGGCTGCCCGGCAGCAACCCGCGCATCCGGTCGAAGCCCTGCTGCTGACGCTCGCCAGCGAGCTACCCGCCGTTGTCGCTGCCGGACTGGACGATGCCGCCCGGCTTTGCGACGGCCCGCACAAGCGCGACCTGCTGCGCGTGCTGCCGGCGATCTGGTACTTGACGTCGACCGCCCTGCGCGATCACCTGAACGAACACGGGGCACCCACGATGCGCGACCTGACGCGGGATGACATGCCAACGTCAATGGCACGCCTGCTCGATAGCAAACTTCAATCGAAACGTTGAAGTTAATAGCGCTCGCGTATTCTGATGTCACACCTTAACCCCTCAGGAGTAATGACATGGATTCCCTTCAACAAGCAATGATTTTCCGCGCTCAGGCCGCACTGCAAGCCGCTGTCAGCGATCTGCCGAACCGCCGCAAGCAGAAGGCCGCCGCGCTCGAACTCGCCCGCAGCATGGCCCTGCAACAGCACGCCGGCCAGCAGCGCAAGGCATTCGAGGTTTTCAGCGGTAGCGACGACCCGCTGCTTCAGAAGGCCGCCGTTTCGGCGATGAGCTACAACGCCGAGCCGTTCGAGACTGAGACGGTTCGCGGCTTGATGCGCGCGTATCTCGAAAGCAACGCGCACCTGAGCGCGTTGGACGCGGTCAAGCAATACGCCGCGCCGATTCCAGCGGGTAGCCGGCACGTACTGACCGCATCCGGCTTCGTTGGTGATGCAACGGTCGAAGGCGCACCGAAGGTTGTCCGCCGGCCCAGCTTCGGGCTGGGCGACATTGAGCCGCACAAGACCGTCGCGTTGATTGTCTTGACCCGCGAATTCCTGCTGACCGGTGGCGATGCCGCGCTGGCCGTTCTCGATAGCGAAATGTCGAAGGCGATCAATTCGGCGATCAATTCGGCGATCTACGACAAATTCAACGACAGCAGCGCCTTGATCCTGCCGACCACCGGCGACCTGATCGAAGACTTGCGCCTTGCGGTACAGACCGCTGGCCCGAGCGTCGGCTTCGTTGTCGTCGTGCCGCCGGGTGTGACTGCCGATCTGGCGCTTCGCCCTGAAGCCGGCCCGAGCTTCAGCATGAACGGTGGCGAATATCGCCCCGGTCTGCACGTCGTCACCGCCGATAATGCGAACGGAATTATGGTGATTCCGGCCAGCCGCTGCGCGATTTACGACAACGGATTGGAACTGCGCCCCAGCGGCGAAGCATCGGTCGAAATGAGCGACGATCCGCAAGGTGCCGGCGAGCTTGTCAGCCTGTGGCAGAGCGGCTCTGTGGGCTTGCTGGCCGAACGCCAATGGCATATCGGCGGTGATGCTGTCGCTGTGATTGTGGAGGGCAGCTAATCATGGTCACGCTTGCTCAATACTGCGACGATCCCGAACTCGCCGCCGAGATGATCCGCGAGCAGGTTTCTGAAAATCTCGGGCAGCAGGGCATCCCGGCGAACAGCAAAGCCGGACTGGTCGATATGCTCGTTCGATTCGAGGTCGTCAATCTGGAAATATCCCGATTGCATCATCGGCTTCTCAACGTGGAGGCGAACCATGCGACCGAATGACCGCACCGAGCGCAACGCCCTGAACGATGCGAACCTTAAGGTTCGCATGGTCGGGCAGCAGTTGAAGTCCGAAGGCGTGAATCCCAATGCGCCGATCACCCGCGATGTTTTTCTGGCGAGCCTCGATCTGATTAAGGACGAACTTGGCAAGATCAACGAGCGTATCAGCACGCTGGAAGCCACGTTAGCCAAGGCCGCAAAGCCGGTGATGATCTACTCGGGCGAGTGGGTGCCCGGCTTTGAGTATGACGCCGGCAATCTGGTCGAATACGCGGGTGGCGTGCATGTTGCCGTTCAGCCGATCCACGACGGCAACCCGCCCCACCGTGGAAACGGCTGGGTGACGCTGGTTCAAGGAGCCTGACATGCCGACGAACGACGAACTACTCGAAGCCGTGCGTATGGCCCTGCGCCAAGCAATCGCGGCAGCACGAGCCGAACTACTGGAAGGAACAACGCCATGACCGCCCACCAATCCGAGGCATTCCGCCAAGCAGTGCAGAACCGCGTGTTCGACCTGATACACGCTGCCCTCAACGAGACGTATGAATCAGAAGTCGTCCGCCTTATGGCCAGAAGCCCATCGGTTTCTGAGGCCGTCCACGCGATCAGTTCCGAAATCCTTGGACGGATTTACGAAGACGACACCGCCGTGGATGACAGCAACGAGGCTGCCTGTCAGCTACTGCGTGAGTTCTGCACGGCCAACAGTCTCGACTGCAACGTGGACGATCTGGCTGCCCAAGCAGTCGCAAGTCGCTTGATCCGGAAGGAGGTAAGCCATGCTGCCCAGGTCTGCTGATATCGGCTTTGCGCTGTCGCTGGCGCAGCAACTACGCGTGTTCGTTGCCAAGCCGCAACGCCCCGGCCTGCCGTTCCGCGTCATCGAGCGACGAGGCCAGCCGCCTTGCTTCCAGACGCTGCATGTCAGCGAGCTGACGCGCTACCTCAAGCAGCGACTACTGACGGTTGAGAAGTGACCAGACCAGCCAGAACCCCCCTGCCCACAAGGTACGGGGGGCAGTCCGTACATTTCCTATCGAATTAATACTGGAAATCGCGCGGTCCCTCTCGCGTTTACCTAATCGTCCTACAGGCTTTTTGCTAACCCGGAGTTATCGTGGCTTTGACCAAGAAGAAACGCCGCTTTGTCGCCGCCCGGCTGGCCGGAATGACCGATCACGAAGCCGCCCGTGAAGCCGGGTATTCCGCCAAGGGTTTGAAGGTTGCCGTGTTTCGGCTGAGGCGTTGCCCGCATGTGCAGGCGCATCTGGAACGCGCCAGGCGGTGGGCGCACTTGCCGCCCCGACCAGTGACCGACGATCCGTTGGAATTCTTGAAGGGCGTTATGAACGATCCCCGCGAGCCGAGCAGCCTGCGGCTTTTGGGGGCGGCAGCGCCGCCCCCCGGACACCCGGCCTGCCGCGTCTGATCGACAAGGAAATGCGCGGCTCGGTGTGGAACAACCACGACCTGCGCCGATTGGCGGCGGGCGCCGGCCGCCCGCTGGCCACAGAGAACAGACCACCCGCAGACACAAAGGACCGAATGCGCGCGAGATTCCGCTCCGGCACCACAG
>URNG01000017.1 GCA_900549295.1 uncultured Rhodocyclaceae bacterium | reverse complement strand
GATTTTGAACTTCCGTTTGGGCGGGCGGCCCTGGGTTGGCCGCCGTTGGCGAGGCAGGCGCCGATGGCGGCGGGCAGGCCGTAGCCCATGGAGCCGAGGCCGGAGGTCAGGAAAACGCGCTGGCCGGGTTTGTTGCGGAAGATGGTGTAGAAAACTTCGACGGCCAGGCCGGAACTGCCAGTGCCGATGATGGTGTCGGGCGGCGCGGCGTCGGCAAGCGCGCTGACGAAATGGTAATGGCTGATCGGGCTGCTGGCCGGGAAGGGCTGGCCGTCGTTGACCGGATAGCGTTCCTTCCAGCTGCGGCAGCGGGCAATCCAGGGGGCCGGATCGGGGCGTGCGGCGGGTATTTCCTGTACGGCAGCCTGGGCGGCGAGGGCGGCAATGAACTGGTCGGCATCGGCGGTGATGGGGAGATCGATGTCCATGTCGAGCTTGCCGATTTCGTTGGCATCGACGTCAATCACTGCTTTTTTCGCGGCGCGGGCGAAGCCGCGCGGGTTGTAGGCGGTGACGATGTTGTCGAGCCGGCAGCCGATGGCAATCAGCAGGTCGCAGTTCTGTACCGCAAAATTGCCGCCGCGTAGCGCGACGACGCCGGGGCGACCGGCATTGAGCGGATGCTCCCAGGGCAGCAGGTCGAGCGCGTTCCAGGTGGTCGCCACCGGGATTTGCAGATGTTCGGCCAGCGCCCGGAAAGGCTTGGCCGCGCCGGCCAGACGCACGCCGTGGCCAGCTAGCAGCAGCGGGCGCTCGGCCTGGGCGATCAGTTCCAGCAAGCGGGCTGCGTCGGCGTCGAGACTGGCGGCGCTTGTCTCGGGCGGGGTGAAGCCGGGCAGCGTATCCGGGTCGATCGGCGCACCCTGCACGTCGAGCGGCACGTCGAGCCAAACCGGGCCGTGCCGCCCCTGGTGCATTTCGTGGAGCGCGCGTTCGAGGTGGTAGCGGATCTGTTGCGGGTCGTCGATGGTGACGGCGTACTTGGTGATCGAGCGCACCATTGGAACGATGTCGACTTCCTGCACGCCACCCTGGCGTAGCGGGCGGCCAGCGAGCAGGTCGGGGCGTTTGACCTGGCCGGAAATGACCAGCAACGGGATGGATTCGATCCAGGCACCGGCCACCGGGGTGATGACGTTCGTGGCGCCTGGGCCGGTGGTGACCATGCACACGCCGAAGGTTTCGCGCACCCGGCCCCAGGCTTCGGCGGCGATGCCGCAGGCTTGTTCGTGGTGGCAGGGAACGGGCCTCAGGCGCGGCTCGCAGGCGAGCGCGTCGTTGAGGTACATGGCACCGCCGCCGGGCAGCAGGAAAACGTGTTCGGCACCGGCCTCGGCCAGCCGTTGCAGCAGGTAATCGGCAGCGCGCATATTTACTGCATCCAGTGCGTAAGCAACGTTTTGCGCTGCGGGTTGGCGTTGATGGCCGGGTCAGTGTAGAAAGAATCGTCGGCGTAGTGAGTCGAGGAGATTTCCTCGAAAACGACGCCCTCGGCGCTGTGGAATTTGTGGCGCACGCCCCGGTGCACGGTAATGACGTCGCCGCGCCCGGCTTCGATGGCCGTGCTGTCGAGCCAGATGGTCATGCGGCCATGCAGGATGACGAAGGTTTCCTCTTTCTTTTCGTGGTACTGCTCGGGGTGGGTCTGGCCGGGCAGCATGGCGATCAGTTTCTTGCAGTATTCGCGGTTGATCACGGTCATCATGATGAGGCCGTATTCGGCGAAGCGTTCCATGCCGTAATGGTGCGAAATTTCCAGTTCGGACTGGCCGGGAACGACGATACTGCCTGCTTCGAGCAGTCCGCGCACGGCGGTAACGGCGGCGAGCACCTGGGCGCGCTGATTGGTCATGTCGACCTGCTCCGCGAGCAGCGGCGCACCGGCTTTGAGCGGCTGGCTGGCGGTGAAGCGGTTGTATTTCGACCACTGATTGGCGCTGATCTGGCCAGGGACGGGCGGAAAGGCGAAGGTCACGTCGGCATCCGTGAGGGTTTCTCCGGCGGCCACATCGCGGTTCAGGAAAACGGCGCGGCGCAGGCTTTCCAGGCTGGCTGCCTCATCCGGCGTGGCGGCGGGCCAGGCTTCGCTGCCGCACAGGGTCTGCGCCAGACGGGCGGCTTCGAGCCAGGCGCGCACCTGTTCCGGGTTGGCCGAGTAGGCGTTGAGCGCGTATTCCTGCGTCGGCAGGCCGACGTGTTTCTCGAAGGCCGTGGCCCCCTTGGCCAGCGCCAGCATCACCGGCTCGGTGCGCTGCGGCGCTTCGTGCGTCGAAAAACCGATGCGCACGCCGGGGTAGCGGCGACGTAGCGCGTCGATGCGGGCGATGTGCAAGTGCGCGTCCGGAGTCGGGTACTCGGCGACGCAGTGCATCAGGGTGAGCTGCTTGTTGCGGTGCAGGAAGAAGCTGGCGACGTTGTCGACCTCTTCCGGTGTCGCGCCAGCGGTCGAGGCGACGATGGGTTTATCGCTGGCGGCGATGCGTTCGAGCAGCGGCCAGTCGGTCAACGAGCAACTGGCGATCTTGATGATTTCGATGTTCTGGGTTTCGATCAGGTCGACCGATTTTTCGTCGAAAGGCGTGCACATCGTTTTGAAACCGCATTCGCGCATGGCGTCGATGAGCGTCTGGAACTGCGCGGCGGACAGCCGGGTTTCCTCGAAACGCTTGACGTATTTGACGTCGTCCCGCCCCTTGAAACTGGGATGGATGAAGCTGTCGAGGTCGCGGTACTGCAGTTTGAAGGCGAAATCGAATTCGTCGAAACTGTCACAGGCCGCGCGCATGGCGCGAATGAGCGCAACGCCGTGCGTAATATCCCCCATGTGGTTATTGGCCATTTCGAAGATGAATAGAGGGCGAGTCATTGGGAGTCCATGTTCAGTTGTGGGGAGTGAAACCGATTATCCGAAAACTCCCGATTATTACGGCTTGTACAGGAAAACTTGAGATACTGCGCCGCTTTCAGAAATCGAAGAAGGCCGACAACTTGTCGACGACGAAACTCAAGGCTTTTTCGCTCAACGCCGGCTGCACGCCGATCCAGAAGGTGTCGCGCATGATCTTGTCGGTGTTTTCCAGTTGCCCGTGGATGCGGTAGTTGCGCCCGCGCATGTAGGGCTGGCGGGTGATGTTGCCGGCAAACAGCAGGCGGGTGCCGATCTTGTATTGGTCGAGGTAGCGCAGGAGGTCGACGCGGCTGGCGTTGGCGGCGTCTTTCAGGGTGATCGGGAAGCCGAACCAAGCGGGATCGCCGTTGGGCGTCGCCTCTGGCAGCAGCAGGTAATCTTCAAAGGCAGAGAGGCGTTCCTTGAGGAAGGCGAAATTGGCTTTGCGCCGGGCGATGAAATCCGGCAGCTTGGCAAGCTGGGCCAGCCCGCAGGCGGCCTGCATGTCGGTGATCTTGAGGTTGTAGCCGAGGTGGCTGTACACGTATTTGTGGTCGTAACCGAAGGGCAGTTCGCCGTGCTGTTGGCAGAAGCGCTTGCCGCAGGTGTTGTCGCGCCCCGGGGCGCAGTAGCAGTCGCGGCCCCAGTCGCGGAAGCTCTCGGCGATCAGCTTGAGTTCGGGGTCGTTGGTGAAAACGGCGCCGCCTTCGCCCATGGTGATGTGGTGGGCGGGGTAGAAGGACAGGGTGGCGATGTCGCCGAAGGTGCCGACGGGCTTGCCGGCATAGGTGGAGCCGAGGGCGTCGCAGCAGTCTTCGATCAGCCAGAGGCCGTATTTGCGGCATAGCGCCGTGATGCTGGCGAGATCGTAGGGATTGCCCAGGGTGTGCGCCAGCATGATGGCCCTGGTTTTCGGGGTGATCGCGGCTTCGATCTGGCGGGTGTCGATGTTGCAGGTGGGGAGTTCGACATCGACGAATACCGGCACGGCGCCAAATTGCAGGATGGGATTGACCGTGGTGGGGAAACCGGCGGCCACGCTGATGACCTCGTCGCCCGGCTGGATGGCGCGCTTGCCGAGCCGGGGGCTGGTCAGCGTGTTGAAGGCGACCAGGTTGGCCGAGGAGCCGGAATTGACCGTCAGCAGGTGTTCGATACCGAGGAAGGCGGCCAGGCGCTGCTCGAATTGCGCGTTGAAGCGCCCGGTGGTCAACCAGCCGTCCAGCGCGGCGTCGACCATCGATTGCAGTTCCGCGCCATCGATGAGCTTGCCGGAGGGCGGGATGCTGGACTCGCCGGCAACGAAGGACGGTGCTTGCAGAGCGATGGTGGCGTACTGGGAAACGAGGTTGGCGATTTCCTGGCGCAGGGTGTCGAGTTGGGTATTCTGCATTGGGTGCGGAGATTCGTGTCGTGCAGTGAGGTGGAAGTGGAGAAGTGGGGAAATGGCAGACGAAAATCAAGCGGTGGCAGTGTAAGCGCCAATCTGCTGCCGGCAGAAAGCGCCCATGTCGGCTCTGTCCAGCCAGGCGAGATGCCAGGCGACGGTATGGGTGAGTGCCGCATCCAGTCGCCAACGTGGTTGCCAGCCGAGTTTCTGCTTGGCGCGGCTGGCGTCGAGGCGCAACAGTCCAGCCTCGTGCGGCAGGGTGGAGGGTTGGCTTTCCCAGTGGGCCGGCGTCGGCCACAGCGTGGCAAGTTTTTCGGCGACGGTGCCGACGCTGACGCAATCCTCCGGCTCCGGGCCGAAATTCCACGGGCCGGCGAGTTCGGGATCGGCGACGAGTTTCTCGGCCAGCAGTAAATAGCCGCAGAGCGGTTCGAGCACGTGCTGCCAGGGGCGCACGGCGGCGGGATGGCGCAGTGTGGCGGTTTCTCCGCCGGCGAAGGCGGCGAGCAGGTCGGGCACGAGGCGGTTGTCGGCCCAGTCGCCACCGGCGATGACGTTTCCGGCGCGCGCCGTGGCGATGACCGCCTGACCCGGCTGGTCAAAAAACGAGCGCCGCCACGAAGCGGTCAGGATTTCGGCGCAAGCCTTGCTGCTGCTGTAGGGGTCGTAACCGCCGAGCGGGTCGGCTTCACTGTAGGCGTGGCCGGTTTCCCGGTTTTCGTAGCATTTGTCGGTGGTGACGACGACGATGGCGGCGATGCCCGGTTGCCGGCGCGCCGCTTCGAGCAGGTTGAGGGTGCCGGTGACATTGGTCGCGTAGGTGCCTGCCGGATCAGCGTAGCCCTCGCTGACCAGCGCCTGCGCGGCGAGGTGCAGGACGATGTCGGGGCGGGCGGCGGCAAGGGCTGCGCCAAGCGGGGCGGCATCGCGCAAGTCGCCAATGTGTGAGGTGAGCGTCTGCCCGACGCCGGCCAGCGTGTACAGATCGGGCACGGTGGCCGGCGGCAGGGCGTAGCCGCTGACTTCGGCGCCCAATTGATGCAGCCACAGCGCCAGCCAGCTTCCCTTGAAGCCGGTGTGGCCGGTGAGCAAAACGCGCTTGCCGCGCCAGAAGGCCGGGTTGGGCAGTTGACCACGGGTGCCGTCGTTCATGGCCAGATTTTCCACGGCGCATTTCCTGATTGCCACAGGTTTTCGAGCAGCATCTTGTCGCGCAGCGTGTCCATGGGTTGCCAGAAACCTTGATGTTGCCAGGCGGCCAGGCGGCCTTCGCGGGCCAGAGTGCGCATCGGTACGTCTTCCCACGGCATGTGGTCGCCTGCGATGAGATCGATGACTTCCTTGTGCAGCACAAAAAAACCGCCGTTGATGAAACCGCCCTCGCCATGCGGTTTTTCCTGGAAACCGGAAACGCGTCCACCGTCCAGATCGAGCGTGCCGAAGCGCCCCGGCGGCAGCACGGCGCTTACTGTGGCGGGCAATTTATGCTGGCGGTGAAAGGCGATCTGGGCGCCGATGTTGATATCGGCGAGGCCGTCGCCATAAGTGAAGCAGAAAGGTTCATCGGCATCGAGGAAATCGCGCACGCGGCGCAGGCGGCCTCCTGTCTGCGAATCCTCGCCGGTATCGACCAGCGTCACCCGCCAGGGTTCGGCGTGCTGCTGGTGCACTTCCATCCGGTTGTTCTGCATGTCGAAGGTCACGTCCGACATGTGCAGGAAGTAGTTGGCGAAATACTCCTTGACCACATAGCCCTTGTAGCCCAGGCAGACGATGAAATCGTTGATACCGTGGGCGGAGTAGAGTTTCATGATGTGCCAGATGATCGGCTTGCCGCCGATTTCGATCATGGGTTTGGGTTTGAGGTGGGATTCCTCGCTGATGCGGGTGCCAAGGCCTCCGGCAAGAATGACGGCTTTCATGGATGATCCTGTATTCGTTCGTGCTGCCTTCACGTCCGTTGTATTTGTGCCGTGAAGCGTGCCGTTGAGCGGAACGCCGGGCGGCAGCGGATGGGTTGCGGGATTATAGTGGCGCGCCTTGCCGGGCCGCCAGATTTTGGCAGGGTATGAGCGCGTAATTATGAATTTCCAGCCGCAATATTCGGTTACGTCTGTGGTAAGATTTTCGGCTCCAAGAAGGAAAAAACGGGGCGGAGTCGGTGGAGGAATCGGGCCGCCCATTGCTTGTAACTCAACTCAACGCAAGGAAAGCGCATGAAAATTCACGAATATCAGGGCAAGCAAATCCTGAAGAAATTCGGCGTTACGGTTCCGCGCGGGATTCACTGCACGACCGTCGATGACGCAGTCAAGGCAGCCGAAACCCTGGGCGGCAAGGTCTGGGTCGTCAAGGCGCAGATTCACGCCGGCGGCCGTGGCAAGGGCGGCGGCGTCAAGGTCGCCACCTCGCTGGAAAAAGTGCGCGAGTACGCCGGCCAGATTCTCGGCATGCAGCTGATTACCCACCAGACCGGCCCGGAAGGCCAGAAAGTGCGCCATCTGCTGATCGAGGAAGGCGCCGACATCAAGCACGAATACTACGTTGCCGCGCTGACCGACCGCGCCACGCAATCGGTCGCCATGATGGCCTCCTACGAAGGCGGCATGGACATCGAGGAAGTCGCCCACAAGACGCCGGAAAAGATCGTCAAGGTCTTCGTCAATCCGCTGGTCGGCCTGACCGACGAGCAGGCGCTGACGCTGGCCAAGGGCATGGGCATGAACGAAGCCTCGATCCCGCAGTGCGTCGATACGCTGAAGAAGCTGTACACCTGCTACATGGAAACCGACGCCTCGCTGGCCGAGATCAACCCGCTGATCCACGAAGGCGACGGCACCGTCAAGGCGCTCGACGCCAAGTTCAACTTCGATTCCAACGCGCTGTACCGTCAGGAAGAAATCGTCGCCATGCGCGACCTGGACGAAGAGGACGCCGATGAAATCGAAGCCTCCAAGTTCGATCTGGCCTACATCTCGCTCGACGGCAACATCGGCTGCCTGGTGAATGGCGCCGGGCTGGCGATGGCGACGATGGACACGATCAAGCTGTTCGGTGCCGAGCCGGCCAACTTCCTCGACGTCGGCGGCGGCGCGACCACCGAGAAAGTCACCGAAGCCTTCAAGATCATGCTCAAGAACCCCAAGGTCAAGGGCATCCTGGTCAACATCTTCGGCGGCATCATGCGTTGCGACACCATCGCCACCGGCGTCGTCGCCGCGGCCAAGGAAACGCACCTCTCCGTGCCGCTGGTCGTGCGCATGAAGGGTACCAATGAAGATCTCGGCAAGCAGATCCTGAAGGATTCCGGTCTGCCCATCATCTCCGCCGATTCCATGGCGGAAGCCGCCACCAAGATCGTCGAAGCGGTCAAATAAGGAGCACCCGAGAATGTCCATTCTGATCAACAAAGACACCAAGATCATCACCCAGGGGATCACCGGCAAGACCGGCCAGTTCCATACCGAGAAGTGCATCGAGTACGCCAACGGCAAGAACTGCTTTGTCGCCGGCGTGAACCCGAAGAAGGCCGGCGAGAAGATTTTCGACGTGCCCATTTACGCCTCGGTCAAGGAAGCCGCCGCTGAAACCGGTGCCACCGTTTCCGTCATCTATGTGCCGCCCGCCGGTGCTGCCGCCGCGATCTGGGAAGCCGTCGAGGCCGACCTCGATCTGGCCATCTGCATCACCGAAGGCATCCCCGTCCGCGACATGCTGATGGTGCGCAACAAGATGAAGGAAAAGGAAGCCAAGGGCGGCAAGAAGACCCTGCTGCTCGGCCCGAACTGCCCCGGCCTGATTACGCCGGACGAAGTGAAGATCGGTATCATGCCCGGCCACATCCACAAGAAGGGCCGCATCGGCGTGGTTTCGCGCTCCGGCACGCTGACCTATGAAGCCGTCGGTCAACTGACCGAACTCGGCCTCGGCCAGTCGTCCGCCGTCGGCATCGGTGGCGACCCGATCAACGGCCTGAAGCACATCGACGTCATGAAGATGTTCAACGACGATCCCGACACCGACGCCGTCATCATGATCGGCGAAATCGGTGGCCCGGACGAAGCCGAAGCCGCGCAATGGTGCAAGGCCAACATGAAGAAGCCGATTGTCGGCTTCATCGCCGGCGTCACCGCCCCGGCAGGCAAGCGCATGGGCCACGCCGGCGCGCTGATCTCCGGCGGTGCCGACACGGCGGACGCCAAGCTCGCCATCATGGAAGAGTGCGGCTTCACGGTCACGCGCAATCCGTCGGAAATGGCCAAGCTGTTGAAGGCGAAGCTGTAACTCGGCTGCTTTCGGTACAAAAAAACGGGCTTCGCGGCCCGTTTTTTTATGTCTGGAGTTTATGTCTGGAATTTTTTTGGCGTTTGTCCAAACTCAGATTTCAGCGACGATAAATTCCACGTTCGGGCCATCCTTGACGATTTCCTTCACCGCACAATGATTGATGCTGGCCATGACGGCTGCTTTTTGTTCGGCGGTGAAATGCGCCGGAAAGCTGACCTCGGTGCGAAAACGCGACAGGGTGAGCGGGCCGCCTGCGCCAGCAAAGGGTTTACAGTCGATGGCGATGCCTTCGGCGGAAACGCCCAGTTCCTTGCAGGCTTTTTTGGCAAACACCCCGGCGCAGCCTGCCAGGGTGGCGTAGAAGGCTTCCAGCGGGTTCATCAGGCTGCCATCCAGGGCGTAGGTGGTTTCAAACTTGCCGATGCTGACCTTGACCAGCGGGCTGTTGTCGACGACGGTTTTGAACATGGCTCTCTCGTTGGGGTTGGTATATCGTTGAATCGTGAAATACCGGAATGATAGCCGCTGCGTGGATTTGCTGCAATGCACAAAGATGGTTTGGTACGATTGAGAAACCGGCAGCGAACGCTTGCCCCCTCTCCCCGGCCCTCTCCCGCGAGGGGAGAGGGAGAAAAACGGGGTAAAGCCCGAACGGGGTAAAGCCCCTCGCCCCTTGTGGGAGAGGGGTTGGGGAGAGGGGGGCTTGAACAAAGCCCCCTGGATTTACCCCGCCAACTGCGTCCGGGCGCGGGAAATCGCGGCCTTGACCTGTTGCGGGGCGGTGCCGCCGATGTGGTTGCGGGCGGCGAGTGAGCCGTCTACCGTCAGCACGGCGAAAACGTCGTCGCCGACTTGCGGGCAGAAGGCGCGCAGTTCGTCCAGTGTCAGTTGCGGCAGATCGACGCCCTTGGCTTCCGCGGCTTTCACCGCCAGCCCGACGGCTTCGTGCGCGTCGCGGAAGGGCAGGCCTTTCTTCACCAGATAGTCGGCCAGATCGGTGGCGGTGGCGAAGCCCTGGGTCAGCGCGGCGCGCATGTTGTCGGCCCGCACCGTGATGCCGCCGGCCATGTCGGCGAAGATGCGCAGGGTGTCGGTGACGGTGTCCACGGCATCGAACAGCGGCTCCTTGTCTTCCTGATTGTCCTTGTTGTAGGCCAGCGGCTGGCTTTTCATGAGGGTCAGCAGGCTCATCAACTGGCCATAGACGCGGCCCGTTTTGCCGCGCGCCAGTTCCGGTACGTCCGGGTTCTTTTTCTGCGGCATGATGGAGGAGCCGGTGCAGAAGCGGTCGGCGATCTGGATGAAGCCGACGCGCGGACTCATCCACAGCACCAGTTCTTCCGACAGGCGGCTGATGTGCATCATCAAGAGCGCGCAGGCGGCGGTGAATTCGATGGCGAAATCGCGGTCGGAAACGGCATCCAGCGAGTTTTCGCAGACGCCCTCGAAACCGAGTTCGGCGGCGACGAAGGCGCGGTCGATCGGGTAGGTGGTGCCGGCCAGCGCCGCCGCGCCGAGCGGCAGGCGGTTGACGCGCTTTCTGGTATCGGCGAAGCGCTCGGCGTCGCGGCCGAACATCTCGAAATAGGCCAGCATGTGATGGCCGAAGGTGACCGGCTGTGCCACTTGCAGGTGGGTGAAGCCGGGCATGGGCGTGGCGGCTTCCTTCTCGGCCAGATCGACCAGGGCGCTGCGGAAGGCTTTGAGCAGCATCTGGATGTCGTCGATGGCGTCGCGCAGGTAGAGGCGGATGTCGGTGGCGACCTGATCGTTGCGCGAGCGGCCGGTGTGCAGGCGCTTCCCGGCATCGCCGATGAGGGCGGTGAGGCGTTTTTCGATGTTGAGGTGCACGTCCTCCAGATCGAGCGACCAGGTGAATTCGCCGCGCTCGATTTCCGCGCCGACCTGCGCCATGCCGCGTTCGATGTCGGCCAGATCCTGCGCGCCGATGATGTTCTGGCGGGCCAGCATGCGGGCGTGCGCGAGCGAGCCGCGAATGTCCTGGCGCCACATGCGCCGGTCGAAATCGACGGAAGCCGTGTAGCGTTTGACGAGGTCGGACACCGGCTCGGAAAAACGGCCTGCCCAGGTGTATTGATTGGCGTTGGAAGTCATGACTTGGGTCTACAATGTGCAGCGAAGGAGGAAGCGGATTCAGCGCGAATCCGCCGCAAAAATGGCAAGTATACGGCACTTTCCCGCCACCCATCCGCTGCCGGACTGGCGCAATTTCGGCGTCATCCTGCGCGTGCTGCTGGGCGTGAACCTGCTGGTGGCGCTGGCGGCGCTGGCCGAGGCGCGCGACCTGGCGGATTGGAGCCTGCGTTTCGTGGCGGCGGCTTCTTTCGTCGAACCCTTGCTGCTGCTGACGCTGGGTGGCTTGGCGCTGTTGCGCGACACGCTGTGGCGGCTACCTCTGCGCCAGGGGCAGGCGCTGGTGCTGGCGGTAGTGGCTTGCCTGACGCTCGTTCTGCAATTTTTCGGGCGCAGCCTCGGCATGCTCGAAAGCGGCGCGGGCTGGCTGGATGTGCTGCTGACGACAGGCATTGCGGCGCTGGTGCTGCATTATTTTTCGCTGCGTTCGCGCGCCCTGACACCAGCGCAGGGCGAGGCGCGGCTGGCGGCGCTGAATGCGCGCATCCAGCCGCATTTCCTGTTCAATTCGCTCAACGCCGTGCTCTCCCTGATCCGCTCCCGCCCGCAGGCAGCGGAAAATGCGCTGGAGTCGCTGGCCGACCTGTTCCGCGCCGCCATGCGCGATCCGGCGGAAAAAATCAGTCTGGCCGATGAAATCGAACTGGCGCAGCACTATCTGGCGCTGGAAAATCTGCGCCTGGGCGAGCGCTTGCGGGTGACATGGCGGATCGCAGCGGTGCCGCTCAAAATGCCCATTCCGCCCCTGATGCTGCAGCCTTTGCTGGAAAACGCCGTGCGCCACGGCATCGAGCCCTTGCCCGAGGGCGGCGAAATTACCGTCGCCATCACCCGGCGCGGTGATGAATTGCACATCGACATCAGTAATCCCACCGCCGGTCAGACCGGCGTAACCACTGGCCACCAAATCGCCCTGAGCAACATCCGCGAGCGCCTGGCCCTGTATTACGATCTGGAGGCGCGCCTGGAAAGCCAGGAAGACAGCCAACACTACCGCACCCACATCGTTTTGCCATGCCGCAATCCTGCCCCGTGAAGATTTTCATCGTCGATGACGAAACCTTGGCCCGCGAGCGCCTGCGCAGTCTGCTGGGCGATCTGGCGGCGGTTTTTCCGCATGCGGTGGCGGGCGAAGCGGCCAATGCGCAGTCGGCGCTGGCGTTCTTGCGCGAAAACCCGGTGGACGTGGTGCTGTGCGACATCCGCATGCCCGGCATGGACGGGATCGAACTGGCGCTGCATCTGACCCGCCTGCCCGCGCCGCCGGCGGTGATCTTTACCACTGCCTACGACAATTTCGCGGTGCAGGCTTTCGAGCTGAATGCGCTCGATTACCTGATGAAACCGGTGCGCCTGCAACGTTTGCTGGCGGCCTTGCAGAAGTTGCCGAGTCCGCAGGCGGACGCCGCGCAACTGGCGGCGCTGGGGCAGCATCTGCGCGGCGGCGGGCGCAGCCATTTGTCCTGCCACGAACGCGGGCGTCTGCTGCTGGTGCCGGTCAATGAAGTGCTTTATCTGCGCGCCGATCTGAAATACGTCACCGCCCGCACGCTGGCGCGGGAATATCTGCTCGACGACACGCTGGCACAACTGGAGCAGGAGTTTCCCGAACGCTTTTTACGCCTGCACCGAGCCGTGCTGGTGGCGCGCGAGGCGCTGGCCGGTTTCGAGAAAGCCAACGGCGAGGATAATGAAGCCTACGGCTGGGCCTTGTTGCGCGGCCTGCCGGAAAAACTGCCGATCAGCCGCCGCCAATGGGCAACGGCCAAGGCGGCTGGGGCGGCTTAATTCGGGCGGGGCGGCTGACGCCTTTGGAACCGGGCGTCTCAGGAAGCCCGCATCAGTTGCGACGGCATGGCATTCGCAGCGGCGTTTTCCGGTGTCAGGCTGGCGGCGCTCTGGGGTACGCGGCGCGGGACGCCGGACGGGTCGAGCAGGCGCGTCATGCGAAAGAAAACTTCCTGGCGGGAAAACGGTTTTTTCATGAAATCGTCGGCAGCGATGCGTGTGCCGAAGAATTGTTCCATCGCCTGCTCGTTGCCGCTCATCATGATGACCGGAATGTCGCGCGTATTCACGTCGCGGCGGATGGCGCGCAGGGCGGCAAAACCATTCATGCCGGGTAATACGATATCGAGAAACACCACGTCGGCACCGTGTTGTTGCAAGGCGGTCAGCCCTTTTTCAGCATCCAGACATTCGATGGTTTCATAACCGGCCGAGCGCAGGAATTTGCGCAGCACGGTGCAGACCGTTTTCGAATCGTCGATGATGATGGCGCGGGTGCCCATGCAGGCGTCGATGCGTTGCGTCTGGCGGCGCTCCGACTGTGGAGCCTGCGCTGCTGCGGCATGGGTGACAGGCGCGTGAACTGCTTGTGGGGTGCTCAGCGTGCTGCCGAACAGGTTTTTGATTTGATCGAGAATGCCCATGTCTGATCTGTCTGCGATGTTGATGCGGATGATTCAATGCAGTACGCATTGCAACACGTTTGCATGTTCATGTCCATGGGTTTGCTTGCCACACCGGCGTTTCAGGCGCTGCGCTGTAGCGCGTCGTGCACTGCGGGGGGCGCCGATCCGCCCTCGTTGAACTGCAAGGCATGCAAGCGGGCATAGGCACCGTTCTGCGCCAGCAATTCGCTGTGGCTGCCGCGCTCCACGATGCGTCCGGCGTCCATGACCAGGATCAGGTCGGCTTTTTCGATGGTCGATAGCCGGTGCGCGATGACCAGCGTGGTGCGGTGGGCGGTGGCGGTTTCCAGGGCGGCCTGGATGTGGCGCTCGGATTCGGTGTCGAGCGCCGAGGTGGCTTCATCGAGAATCAGGAGCGGCGCGTTTTTCAGGATGGCGCGGGCAATCGCCAGCCGTTGCCGCTGGCCGCCGGAAAGCAGCACGCCGTTTTCGCCGACCAGGGTGTCGTAGCCCTGCGGCATGCTGGCGATGAATTCGTCGGCGTAGGCGGCTTTGGCCGCAGCAATCACGGCTTCGCGCGGGGCGCCGGCGAGATCGCCGTAGGCGATGTTGTTGGCGATGGTGTCGTTGAAGAGCGAAATCTGCTGGCTGACCAGAGCGATGTGCTGGCGCAGGTTCTTCAGGGTGTAAGTGCGCACGTCCACCCCGTCGAGCAGGATGTCGCCTTCGTTGTGCGGATAAAAGCGCGGGATGAGGTTGGCGAGCGTCGATTTGCCGCTGCCGGAGCGACCGACCAAGGCAATCATCTGCCCCGCCCGGGCGGTGAATTCGATGTCCCGCAACACCGGCTGTTCGGCACCAGGGTAGGTGAAATTGAGCGAGCGCACTTCCAGGTGGCCGCCGACGCGCTCGACGCTGTAGCTGCCGTGGTCGGTTTCCGGTATTTCATCGAGTTGCGCAAAAATACTCTCCGCTCCGGCCAGCCCTTTCTGGATGGTGGAGCTGACTTCCGACAATTGCCGAATCGGTTTCGGCAACATGCCGGCTGCGGTGATGTAGGCGACCAGATCGCCGGCAGTGGCGTCGCCGCGCAGGTAGAGCACGAGAAAGAGCACCGCGGCCATGGCGGAAAACGAAACCATCTGCAGCGCCGGCGTAAACAAGGCGCTGGTACGCACCATGCGCAGCTGTTTTCTGGTGTTGTCCTCGCTCGCCTCACGAAAGCGGGCGGTTTCGTAGGCTTCGCCGCCAAAACTGCGCACCGCGCGGTAGTTCTGGATGGTTTCCGAAGACACATGGGTCAGTTCGCCCATCGAAGCCTGTATTTTCTTGCTCTGTTTCCTGAACTTGCGGCTGGCGCTGCTCACCAGCACGCCGATGACGGGCAGGATGGCAAGCATCACCACGGTCAGTTTCCAGTTCATCCACAGCAGATAGCCGAACAGGAAAACGATGGTCAGCCCTTCGCGCACCACCACCTTGATCGCGTCGGTGGCTGCGCCGGTGACCATGGTGACGTTATAGGTGATGCGCGAAATCAGGTGGCCGGAGTTGTTTTCGTCGAAATAGCGGTTAGGCAGGCGCAGCAGGCTGTTGAACAGCGATTGGCGCAAATCATTGACCAGCCCCAGCGAGACTTTGGCGAGATAGTAATTGCCCAGATAGGAACCCAGGCTGCGCCAAGCAACGATCATCACCATGAGAATGGGCACGCCCCAGATCAACTGCACTTCGCCCAGCAGCGGCAGGTAGTGGGTGGCGTTTGCGCCTGGTGTGTTGATGCCATCGACGAAATACTTCAACACTGCCGCCAGCATTGGCTCGGAGGAAGCAAAAATCAGGTAACCCAGAAGGCTGACGGCAAAGTACCCGATGTAAGGGCGCACATAGCCCAGGAGGCGCAGGTAGATTTTCAGCGAGGAGGCCGAAGCGGCTTGGGTTTTGGGCATGTGGCGCAAGGTTTTCAGCGATGCGCGAGTCTACCACGCGGCGCAGCGGCGGATTTTCCCGTGCCGGTAGCCCGTGGCGAATGCGTTAAACTGCCGCCTTTCTGGGCAGTCGAGGGGAGTGCCGGTTGGAAAAGTTGAGCGAAGAGGATTACCGGCGTTTACGGGCGGGGGCAGAGGTGCTGGAGCAGGACGGCTTTGGCGAAAAAGTCCTGCTGCTTGCCGATGGCCGCATTCTCAAGCTCTTTCGCCGCAAGCGTCTTTTCAGTTCGGCGCTTTACTATCCCTACGCGCAGCGCTTTGCCGACAATGCCCGGAAACTCGCCGCCATTGGCGTGCCGGTGCCGGCGGTGGAAAAAGTGTGGCGTATTCCCGCTATCGAGCGCGACGCGGTGTTGTATACGCCGTTGCCGGGTAGCTCGCTACGCAAAATACTGGGCGAGGATTTATCTGCTGAGCGTAAACAGGCTTTGCGTACCCAGTTGAGTCAGCTCGTTGCGCATCTGTTTGACCATGGCATGATTTTCCGCTCCCTGCACACGGGCAACGTGATCGTGATGCCGGAAGGGCAAATGGGGCTGATCGATTTTTCCGACATGCGTTTTTATCGCGCCTCGCTCGGACAGCGGCGGCGTGTGCGCGGCATCCGGAGAATGCTGGCAACGGAAGGCGAATGGCTGGATACGGCCATCGTGTTCAAAGCGCCTTCGGTGTGAATGATGAACAAGGCGGAGTGACGTGCGGTTTTCCTCATTTTCACTGACGGGTTTTTGCGGCAATCGCCTGCGCGTGTTGCGCGAACGCGGGTGGACGGCCATTTCCGCCGAAGATTATCGCGCCGCCTGGATGCGCTGGGGCGGGAGCGTGGCCACGCATCCGGAGGTCGTCAGCCGGTTATCGGCACTGGCGGAAATTCCGGTCAGCTATCGGGGCTGGTTTGCGGGCGACACATTGCAGGCAGCCATTCCGACCTGTGGGCGGCATCTCGCGCTATCGCGGCAGGTGCTGAAAAAAACCGGCAAGCGCGGCGTGTTCGATCTGGGCAATGCCGAAATCCTGCTGCCCGTTGCACCGCAAAGCCAGGGGGTGACGCTGCGCCACCGGGCGACGTATCTGGGCGACATTCACGCAGGCCAGATCAATGGCTTGCGCACGCAGCGCGAGCAGTTGATGCTGGCTCGTCCGCCCGAGGATTACGGCAAAAAATTTCTCTACAACCAGCGCCGCGAGCGGCGTTTGCTGGAAGAGAACGGCGGGGAGATCGTGCCGGTTCAGCACGTGCCGGCAGAGGAAATCGCTGCGCTTTACGAAAACCTCTTTGAAAAACGCTGGGGTTTCGCGGTGCCGGGCAAGGCGTATCTGGCACGCGTTTTTACGGCATTGCGCCCGTTCATGATCGGGCACTTCATCCGTATTGGCGGGCAGCCAGCGGCCATCCAGATCGTTTATCGCGTCGAAGCGCCCCATTGGCTGAGCGCGGAATACATCAATGGCGGCGTCGATCCGGCATTCAACGCGTTGAGTCCCGGCAGCGTGCTGACGTTCGTGAATACCCAAGGCGCGTGGGCGGAAGCGCGGGCGCTGGACAAACCTTTGCGCTACTCCTTTGGCCGCGCCGACCGAGACTACAAGGTGCGCTGGTGCCGCAGTGCGCCAGTTTTTGAAGCCGGTTGAGGGGTTGGCATGACGGAATCGTCCCGCAAACAAACCCTGCTCAAACGCTATCGGCGTAACAAGCGGTTGGGCATGCTGGCTGTGCTGGCGGGATTGCTGGCCCTCACTGCCTGGCTTTCCTGGTGGCTGCTGCCGCTGGGCGTGTTGCTCGCCTGGGTCATCCATGAAGCCGCATTTGCCGACCATCTTTTTTATGCGCCGCAGGAAGATTACCGTTACCTCTTCCCGGAAGAGACGCCTCGGTTCACCTGTGCGATAACGGACGGTCGTTTGCTGCTGCCGACCGGGGTCAATGTACCGGCCATCGCCAAGGCCACGCTCATTCTGAAAATTCGCCTGCATGGCCGCGTGCTGGGGCGCTGGTTCGATCCCGCCGTGATCGTTGGCGACGACGAACAGACCTTCGAGCGCGGCCTGCGAGGCTGGCGCTACCTGAATCTGAGCGGGCAGGGAGAGGCGCTCCAGGCGGGTAATTTGCGTATCGCCGGGCGTTACTGCCGCCTGCCGGCGCAGGCGGAACTCCATGTTTTCCCGGCGCGCCCGGTGCCAGAGCGCACCATGATCCTTGCACCGCATGCCGACGATGCCGAACTCGCGGCTTTCGGTTTGTACAGCAGCGCTGCCCAAACCAGCGAAGTCAGCATCGTCACCCTGACGCAAGGCGAAATCGAAGCAGAGCACTTCCGCCGTCTGGGCGCGGATATGGGCCTGAGCGAAGCGCAGGCCGCCCGCCTCAAAGGCCGCCTGCGCAGTTGGGACAGTCGTGCCATTCCGCTCTGGGGCGGCGTGCCGGCCACGCACTGCGTGCAACTTGGCTATTATTGTCTGCGCCTCAAGGAAATGCAGGCGGCACCCGCCACGTCCTTTGCCTCACGCGAATCCGGCGACAGCGACACCCGCTCGGTGCGCCGTAACAACCCCCTGAGCTTGCCGGGCGACGCCGACGGTCAGCCCACTTGGCACAATCTGGTCGCCGATCTGGTTGTCTGCCTGACACACTACCGCCCGCAACGCATCCTCCTGCCCCACCCCGAATTCGACCCGCACACCGATCACATCGCCACCGGCCAGGCCTTGCAGGAAGCGCTGCAACGACTGGCGGCACGCGACGCCTGGCAACCCGAGGAATGCTTCCTCTACGCCAACCACCTGCATGACAACGACCGCTGGCCCATGGGCCATGCCGGCACCGGTATTGCCCTGCCGCCCGCCCTGATCGACCTGCCCGCCGATGCGCTCTACTGCCACCGGCTGGATGCCGCGCAACAACTCGACAAGACGATGGCCCTGCGCATGCAGCACGATCTGCAAACACCCCTGCCTTTCAAGAAACGCCTGCGCAGGGTTCTGCAACGCGCCTTGCTCGGCCGCCGCTGGCCGGCGATGGGAGAAAGCGAATTCCTGCGCAAGGCCGTGCGGCGGCATGAGCTATTCTGGGTGCGCAGGATTTAATGGAGAAAGACACGCTGATGACAAACTTCCGATGGGTACGAACGTTCTCTGAACACTGGCTGGCTCCGGTGAGCCTGTTTTTGATGCTGACCAGTCTGATGTGGCTGCCCGACCGCGGTTATTTTCCAAAGATTTATTATCTGGTCATTGCAAGCGCCCTGTTGCTAGGGTGGTCGTATCCCAGAAACCTGCTTGGTCTCCTGAAAAATCCGCTGTCTGTGATGATTTTGTCGTTCGTGGCCTATTTCGCGCTCTCCTGCGCATGGTCCGTTTCCGAGGAGAGCGCCGGCGTTCTATTGAAGCGCCAGATGCAAGTCGTCCTGTTCCTCTGTTTCGTCTTTCTTGCCGGACGCGCCAGTTTTGTATCGCTATGCCGCGCAGTAGGATTCGCGATGGTTTTTGCCGTTGCCATGGCGCTTTATGAAATCTTTCAGTTTTACATGAGTGGCGGGCAAGGGCGGCTGGCGAGTCAGGGGGCTTTGAGCAACCCCTTGCTCATCTCCCATATTTACGGTTTTTTTGCTGCCTTGTGGCTGGCCTGTTTGCTTGTGGCGGATAGCCGGGCGCAGCGCGCATGGGGACTCGTAAGCCTGTTTCCTTTGCTGTTGCTATTGGTTCTGACCGGCTCCAGGACGCCCCTGGTGGCGTTTTTTGCCTGTTTTCTCTGGCTGGTGCTGCTGGTCAGACCGCGTATGCTGATCTATGCCTTGGCGGCTTCTGCGCTGGCCGTCGCGGTGATCCTGGTTGTCATGCCGCAGTTGATCACGGATCGTGGCGTCTCGTATCGCCCGGAGATCTGGGCCAATGTGCTTGCTCAGAGCAAGGAAGCGCTCTGGTTGGGGCATGGTCTGGGGGCGGCCCTGAGCATCAAGCTCCCTGAAATCAGCTATGCCTTCAGTGATCCGCACAACATGACGCTCTCGGTGCTTTATCGCGGCGGCGTCCTTGGCTTGCTGTTATGGGCAGCCATGTACTGTTGCGCGGCATCCATGGCGTGGCGCAGGCGGACGGATCGTTTCGTCGTCATTGCATCGGCAACTGTGATTTATGGATTGATGGCTGGTATGACCGAAGGAGGCGCCCTGTTTCCGCGCCCGAAGGAGCACTGGTTTTTGCTGTGGATACCGTTGGCGCTTTTGCTGGCAGCCCTGGATAGCGCGGGGAGGAAGCGCGATGCGCGGGTTGCTTGAGCGGCTGCGGAGGGTTTTGAGCCGCCCTCCCAAGCCCTCGAAGTTGCATAAAGGGCAGCACAAATTCCGGGCGCGCTATCCTGGATATTCGATCGGAACCGGCACTTACGGCCTGCCCATCGTGCATGACTGGCACGAGGGAACAAACCTGACGATCGGAGCCTATACCTCCATCGCCGACGAAGTGCACATTTTTCTGGGCGGGCATCACCGGACGGACTGGGTTTCCTGCTATCCCTTTCCCGCGTTTGTTGAAGAAGCGAAAGACATCGAAGGGTTCGGTGGCACGCGCGGAGATGTCGTGATCGGTAACGATGTCTGGCTGGCTTCGGGTTGCACGATCCTGTCGGGCGTGCATGTCGGAGATGGGGCCGTCGTGGCTGCCCGAGCCGTTGTCAGCAGGGACGTGGCACCTTATCAGATCGTGGCGGGGAACCCTGCCAAACCGATTGGCTGGCGTTTCGAGGCGGAAACCCGCGCGGCGTTGCAAGCCTGTGCCTGGTGGACGTGGCCGGAGGCAGAGGTTCGGGAAGTTGCGAAATTACTGTGTTCGGATCGCGTCGAGGAATTTCTTCGTTATGCGTCATCCCGGCCGCTTACGCCCAGAGCCGCGGAGTAGCCCAGGTTCAGCGTTTTTCCAGCGGAAGCAATAGTCGCACCAAGCCGCGCCAGACTTTCTTGTTCCATTGGCGCATGGGAATTTGTGCCAGAAGCTCCCTGGCCAGGGAGCGGTCGCGGTTGGCGCATTTCAGGAACATGGATGAGAGAAAGCGAATGCGTACGGCCTCGTACTGTGGGTGATCCTTGAATACGGCATAGGTGCGCAAGATGTTATCGACCATGAAACGGTGATTCTTGTACGTGTTGGTGGCGTGTTTGCGATAGCGGGCCAGAGGTTCGCCAAGGCAGTCGATGTAATAGCCCGCATGGGTGATCTTGAGTTCGATCAACAGGTCCTCCAGGCGGATTTCAGGGGCGAAGCCGCCCACTTCTTCCAGCGCCTCCTTGCGAAACAGGAGGGTTGGCGCAGGCGGGTAAGGTTTGCGTTCCAGGAAAACATCCTCGAAATCCAGGCGACGGAAAGGTATCTCCCGTTGCTGGCGTTTTTCCGGGAACGGGTTGCCTGCGGAGTCCATCAACTCGATATTGCCGGCGCAGATGCCCACTTCCGGCTTGCCCTGCATGTAATGCACCTGTTTGGCGATCCGTTCCGGCAACATGATGTCATCCGAGCCGAAAGGGGCGATCAGGCTGCCCTTGGCTCGCGCGATCGCGGCATTGAGGGTGTGGGTGAGGCCCTGGTTTTTCTGCACGCGGAAATCGAAACCGTGCTCGTTCTGCAGTTTTTCGATACGCGCCACGCTGTCATCGCTGGAGCCGTCGTCAATGACAAGCAGTTCAATGTTCGGATAGCTTTGCCGGAGCACGCTGAGTATGCAGGCCTCGATATAAGGGCCGTGGTTGTACGAGGCGACGATGACGGTAACGAGAGGGAGCGGGGTATTCATGGATTGAGACCGGCTTGCTGCAAACCAGATTCGATCAGGGTCAGGTATTGGTGGCGGAAACTTTCGATATCGTGGTGCGTAATCAGATAGTTATAAGCCTGCTCGCCTTTTTGCTCCAATGCCATATTGCTGAGTTTGAGATATTCATCCAGGGCTTGGCTCAGCGCCGCTGTGTCAGCGGGGGGAACGGCGATGCCGCCAGCGCCGGCAATGAGCGGCTGCATGGCAGGCACGTTGCTGGCAATGACGGGCAAACGGGCGCTCATGCCCTCCAACAAGGCCAGACCGAGCCCTTCGGCGAGTGAAGGCATGGCCCAAATGTCGAAAGCGCGGATCAAACGCAGGGCATTCTCGTGATAGCCGAGCAGATGAATCCGCTCCGACAGGCCGGAACGCTGGATTTCTTCGGAGAGCCGTTCTCTTTCCCGGCCTTCGCCAATGATTGCCAAGTGCGCATCCGGATGATCCGGGGCGATCTGCGCAAAAGCCCGGATCAGGTGAATATGGCCTTTCACCGGAACCAGACGGCCCAGCGCTCCGATGATGCGCGCGTCAATTGGCAGTTTGAGCTGCTCCCGCGCCGTAATGCGGGATAACTGCAAGCTCTCGGCCTGCGTAATATCGATGGCATTGGTGATGGCGAAAGTATTGTGTTCGGTAAACCCGCAGTGGCAGTCCAGCAAATATTGCCGGACTGCCGGCGATACCCCGATAAAGCGCCAGGCTCGATTGACCAGGCGGGCGGTCTGGTGTCGCCGGTAGCCGCGTTTGTATTCGCCAAACCCGTGAGCGATGCCGATGCACAGCGGGATTTTCAGCCAGCGATTGAGGGTGAGCATCATGTTCACCGGCTTGAAACGGTTGCAGATGACGACATCGAATTTTTCTTTTGCACAGTATCGGTAGAGCCGCCACATGGCCCGCAGACGCATGCCTTTGAGTTGGGTATCCGTAAATTCGAAATATACCGATTGTTCGGCGCGGCTCTCGGGTTGCCCAGGCGCGGGTTTTCCACGCAAGAAAGCAGTGACGGTCTGATAGCGCTCAACCGGCAAGGCTTTGAGAATTTGTTCGCCCAGATCGGCGAAATCCCTGGTTTTGATGTTGTAGTCAGGATGCAGTTGCAACACCTTGAAGCGGCGGGTTTGATTCAGGGACATTCGTGAAACCCCTTTTCATCAATCAACCAGGCCGGGCGCGCTGCCAGTTGTGCGATTTCTTGCGGGCAAGGGATCGCCTGCCGGGGCCAGGTATCGCGCTTCCAGATGGCGAAGTGGAAATAAGGAAACTCCCGGTCTTTATCCAGATCGTTGGTGACGCGCCCCTGCTTCCAGAACCATTGGCGGGGAAAATCAAAGCTCCGATCGGTCCAGGCGATGCAGCCATTGGGCGTGCTGTAGGCTTCGATGAATTCGCTGCGCCGCCGCCAGGGATTGAATTTGCCGACCAGATTGAACAGGGGCGGAGGGAAGTTCTTACGCCACAGGAAAATCCGGGTAAATGCGCCTTCATCGAGCGCATGGTGCGCCTGATCCGCAAAACGTTGCTCCCAGCGCGGAATTTTGCGGAAAGCCTGACGCATGCGTTCGGTGTTGCGGATCAGGCACAGATGGCCTGAAACCCGCCGGGCATGCGTTGAATACAGATCGTGGCGGGCGAGCCGCTCCGGCGTGTAGTAGGCACGCAGGTCGCCATAAACGAGATCCAGATCGCCCCAGGCCCAGAAATCAAAATGTTTCAGGGAGTCCTGGTGAATATGTCCGAGCGCCGGTTTTATGTCGCAAAGCTTGTAAGCATCTCTGGGTGAAAACTTGATGTTTAATTTCTCTCCAACCAGTGCGCAATAATCTGCATAGCCAATTTCTTCAATGAGGACATTTTTGGGAAGATTTTCCGGGACTCCGCAGTCAGTGAAAATCAACCAGTTGATATCAGGATTGTGCCGGCAGCTTTCCAGGAACAAAGGCAGCCAGAATGGCCACTTCCCAAAGTAGGGAATGACGAAGCAGATGGATGGCGCATTCATGGGTTTATTGCGGGTCGCCGGCGTCAAGGAATTGCCGGGTGAGTTGATTGAAGGTGTTTTTCGCGGATTGGTCGCTGAATTTTTCACTCAGCTCTGCAGGCGGCTGGCCGTGCTCTTGCGGTTTGCGCGACGTATCGATCAACAAATCGGCAAGCGCATGCTGATGCCCTAAGGGGAAACGCATTTGGGGATCAGAGACGATTTCTTTTGCCCCCCCGCAATCCGTGCAGACGATGGGGACGCCTGCCGCCATTGCCTCCAGCAGCACCATACCGAAAGGTTCGTGGTCGGAGCTGAGAGCGAAAAGATCAAAGGCGCGAAAATAATTGCGTGCTTGCGGCACCTGGCCAAGGAAGCGCACGCTGGCGGCAACGCCGAGTTTTCCGGCCAGGGCGCGCAGTTCGGATTCCAGACGCCCCTGTCCCAGAATGACGAGCAGGCTGTTGGTAGGGAGTTTGGGGAGCGCCTGGGCAAAGCCCTTGATCAGGGTGGCTTGATCCTTGTCCGGGTGCAGGCGGCCGACGTTGCCGACGATCCAGGCCTCTTCCGGGAGTCCCAGATGCGCGCGCGCGGCGCTACGTGAAACTTGCCCGGCCTGCACGGCGGCAATGTCGATGCGGTTGTACAGAGTGGCGATACGTTCGGCGGGCCATGCGGGCAGACAGCGGCGAATGTCGTCACGAATCGCGTTGGAGACGCCCAGCAGCATCAGACGCTGGCGGAAAATATGGGCAAACAGGCACCGCGAGCGGCGCTGGTAGTCGCCGAAGGCGTGGTGCACGCCGATGACGGGCAGTTTGCTGGCCAGCAGCGTAATGTAAATGGGCTTGAAGCGGTGGGCGATGCACAGGGCAAAGTCGCGGCTGGCGACGATTTTGCGCAGATCGCGGATGGCGGCGAGTTTGAGACCGCGAATCTGGGCACTGCTGTAATCGAGAAAGATCACCTCGTCAGAAGCTGTTCCAGCGACGACTGCCGGATCGGGCTTGCCGGTCAGGTAAACGGTGCACACCTTGTAGGGGGTGTCCTCGAACAGCACGGCATATTGCCGGGCGCAGTCGAGGAAAGGGCCGTCGTAGCCGTGGCAGAACTGGAGCACCCAGCGCGCCATGTCAGTTCGGCCCTTTCACCACCAGCACATCCTGCATGATCAGATACTGCAAATCTGACCCGAAGAACATGTTCAACGCATCCGTCGGCGAGCAGATCATCGGCTCGCCGCGGCGGTTGAGCGAGGTGTTCAGCACCACGCCGTTGCCGGTGAGTTTTTCCATTGCCTGCATCAGGTCGTAGTAGCGCGGGTTGTATTCGCGCTTCAACACCTGGGCGCGGGAGGTGCCGTCCTCGTGCACGACTTCCGGTACGCGGGTTTTCCATTCCTCGGCGACCTCGAAGGTGAAGGTCATGAAGGGGGCGGGGTGGTCGCTGCCGAGCATCTGCGGGCCGACCGTATCCAGCATGGAGGGGCAGAAGGGCCGCCAGCGTTCGCGGAACTTGATCTGTTCGTTGATGCGGTCGGCGACACCGGGGGCGCTCGGGCAGCCGAGGATGGAGCGTCCGCCGAGGGCGCGCGGGCCGAATTCCATGCGGCCCTGGAACCAGGCGACCGGGTTGCCGTCGGCGAGGATTTGCGCGATGCGCTCGGGCACGGCGCTGTCGCCGTCGGCGATGACTTCGTATTGCGGCTGGGCCGGGTGGCGGGCGCAGGCGGCGATGACGTCCTCGTTGCTGTACTGCGGGCCGAGGTAGACGTGTTCCATCTTCTCGACCGGCACGCTGCGCTGTTCCGACACCCAGGCGGCGGCGCCGATGGCGGTGCCGGCGTCGCCCGAGGCGGGCTGCACGAACAGTTCCCTGACTTCCGGACGGGCGATGATTTTCTGGTTGAGCTTGACGTTGAGCGCGCCGCCGCCGGAAAAGGCGAGCTTGCCGGTTTCCTTGAGGATGTCGCCGAGGTAGTAATCCATCATTTGCAGCGCCAGATCCTCAAAGAGCTTCTGCATGCTCGCCGCGTAGTGGATGTAGGGGTCGTCGGCGATGTCGCCGTGGCGCATCGGGCCGAGCCAGTCGATCAGCTTGGGCGAGAAGTAGTAGCCCTTGCCTTTCTCCTTGTAGCGGCGGAAACCGATCACGTTGGCGTAGTCGGTGTTGATGACGAGTTCGCCGTGCTCGAATTTCGCCAGGCGCGAGAAGTCGTAGCGGGTCGGGTCGCCGTAGGGAGCCATGCCCATCACCTTGTACTCGCCATCGAGCATCTCGAAGCCGAGGTATTCGGTGAGTGCGCCGTACAGGCCGCCGAGCGAATCGGGGTCGTAGAATTCCTTGATCTTGCGGATCTTGCCGTTCTCGCCGACGCCGAAGAAGGTGGTGGCGTATTCGCCCTTGCCGTCGATGCCGAGAATGGCGGTTTTTTCCTTGAAGCCGGAGCAGAAATACGCGCTGGCGGCGTGCGTCAGGTGGTGCTCGACCGGGACGATCTCGATTTTCTTGAGATCGAAGCCCAGTTGCAGCAGGCACCATTCGATGCGCTTCTTGTAACGCTTGAAGCGGCGGTTGCCGGCAAAGAGGACGTCCAACGCCCGGTCGGGCGCGTACCAGTAGCGCTTGGCGTAATGCCAGCGGGCTTTTTCGGCGAGGCTGATGGGGGCGAAAGGAATGGCGACGGCGTCAACGTCGCCCGGTTTGATGCCGGCGAATTCCAGGCAGAAACGCGCCGACTCGTAAGGCATGCGGTTTTTGGCGTGCTTGTCGCGCACGAAGCGCTCTTCTTCGGCGGCAGCGACGAGTTTGCCGTCGATGTAAAGCGCGGCCGATGGATCGTGGGTCAGTGCGCCGGAAAGTCCGAGGATGGTGAGAGGCATGTGTTCGAGAAGGGAGAAGAGGGAAGAGAGAGGGGGCGTGCTGCTGTTCTCACATTTCATGTTTTACGTTTCACAGCCCGCCCAAGCCCCGTCTGCGGGATCTTCCCGATTTGTAAATGTCAGCCCCGAAGTATACCTGCTTGCCCGTGTAATGCGGCGCGGTGGGCGGCGAGGAGTTGCGCCCATTCGTCTGCATTCCACAGATGCTGGTGGCGGCGTAGCTGGCTCAGATCGTGGGCGGCGGCGCGCCAGGGCAGCGGCGGGCGGCGTAGTTTTTCCAGGTCGATGAAGGCGACTTCGGGCATGGTGGCGTAGCTGGGATCAATGTCGCCTGGGGCAATTCCGGGTTCCGGCCAGCGCGCCATGACGTGTTTGCCGTAGAAACAGCTGTGCTGTAGTTTGGCACGGTGCATGCTGCCGGCGGCGTGGCCGACGGCAGCGGCGAGTTTCAGTTTGGCGGCGGGGGGAAGTGCGCCGAGGTCGTCGAGCGCCTTGAAGCCGGCGAGCTCGCGGGTGACGAGTAATCCGAGAAAGCCATCGGGCATTTTGCGGCTGGCGTGAAATACAGGTTCCGGTACGCGGATGCCCAGCGCCGTCAGGCGGCAGATGTTGGCGTATTCGCGTTCGGTGGTGGGGCGGCCGAAGGGGTGGGCAAGGCTGCGGTAGCAGTGGTCGCTTTGCTTCTTGATGAAATAGAGCGTCCCGCCGATACGCCGGGTGGCCATGCCGCTCCAGCCGGCGCGGCGCACGTTGGGCTCTTCGATCCACTGGGCGGGGAGATTCCACCAGCTGTCGAAGTCGCGCGGGAGTCGTTCTGCAGGGAAGTCGGAGTCAGGCATGGCGAGCATTCAATAAAGGCCGGGGTCGCCGCGCTGTGGGCGCGTCTTGAAGCGGCGGTGCACCCAGTAGTATTGGCTGGGCATGGTGCGGATCTCGGCTTCGATCCAGGCGTTCATGCGGGCAGCGTCGGCCTCCGGGTCGGGGCCGGGGAAATCCGTCCAGGCTTTGCCTATGGTGACTCGATAGCCGGTGCTGCCGGGCAGCATGCGGGTGACGCAGGGCAGAACCGCCGCGCCCGCCGCCTTGGCCAGCCGTGGCAGGCCGGTGATGGTGGCGGTGGGGATGCCGAAAAAAGGTACGAACACCGCATCGCGCCGGCGCGGGCTGATGTCGGGCAGATAGTAGAAGGGGCGGCCGGCGCGCATTGCCTTGATGGTGGGGCGGATGCCGTCGTCACGGGAAATCAGGAGCTGATCGCCGAAGCGACTGCGGCCTTTGAGCAGCAGCCGATCGAATACCGGATTGTTCTGCTTGGCGTAAACGCTGGCGCTGTCGAAGCGCTGGGCGATGGCGATACCGCCTGCATCGAGGCCGAGGAAGTGCGGCGCGAGCAGGATCACCGGACGGCCGGCGGCACGTTCGGCGTGGATGTGTTCTTCGCCTTCCATTTCGACCAGACGGCGGACGCGCGCTTCGCTCCCCCACCACAGGATGCTGCGTTCGAGCATGCTGCGCCCGAGCAGGGCGAAGTGTTCACGGGTGAGTCTGCGGCGTTCCGGGGCGGACAGTTCCGGGAAGCAGAGGTCGATGTTTCTCTGTGCGATCTGCCGGCGTTTGCGGGCAAAGAAATGCAGCGTCCGCCCCAGGCCGCGGCCCAGCAGGACGAGCGCGGGAAGCGGCAGAAAATGCAGGAGCCACAGGATGAAAACGGCCAAGAGACCAGGGAGGCGAGAAAGCATGCAGGGAAACGAACTGGCAGCAGGTGCGCTGCCAGAGTCACGGAAAGGCGCGAGTTTAACCGATTGCGCCCTGCTTCATGCGCTGACCACCCGGTTCTTGCCCGTCTGCTTGGCCTGGTACATCGCCGCATCGGCGCGCTTGACGACGCTTTGCTGGTCGTCCCCTTCGGTCATTTCGGTCACGCCGGCGCTGAAGGTGATCAGCACTTTCTCGTTGTCGTGCATGAAGAAACGCTTGGTCAGTTCGCGCTGCAGCCGGGTGAGCGCCAGGGTGGCGTCCGCCAGATGGGTTTCGGGCAGCAGGATGATGAATTCCTCGCCGCCGTAGCGGGCGATGGTGTCCTGCGGGCGCAGCGTCTGGCGGCAGACGGTGGCAAGGTGAATCAGCGCCTGGTCGCCGGTGGCGTGGCCCATGCTGTCGTTGAGCTTCTTGAAATTGTCGATGTCGAGCAAACCCACGCAGAGGACGGTGTCGTGGCGGCGGGCACGGGCGATTTCCTTGGCGAACATGTCGTCCAGGCCGCGCCGGTTGAGCACGCCGGTGAGCTGATCGTGGCGCACCAGATCGCTGGTGGCTTCCAGTTCGTGCTCCAGTTCGTGGATGCGATTTTCGGCCTGGCGTACTTTTTCCTGCGCCGAACGCAGTTCCTCGTGCGAGCGCTGCGCGTTCAGTTGCACGTTGCGCGTCTCGCGCATGACTTCGGCGATGACGTTTTCCAGTTCGCTGATGTCGTTGGCGGCGCTGATCTTGCCGGCATAGGCTTCGATCTTGTCGTGGTAGTCCGATGTCGTGTCGGCAAAGTCGGCGAGCTGATCGACGAAACCGGCCAGCATCTGCTTGATCGCGTCGCGCGCTTCGAACAGGCTGGCTTTCAACTGGCTTTGCTTGAACAGCACTTCTTTCAAGCGCCGCCCGGCATCGTCGAGGCTGCGCTGCGATAGCGGTTTATCGATGATTTCACGCACTATCTCGATCTGGCCGTGCAGCCAGCGGTCGTCGATCACGAGCTCGTTGATGTTGGTGACCAGCAACTGCAAAAGCTGCAGCAGGCTCTGGCGCAATTCCCGATCGTCTTCGGCCAGCAACTCGAGCTTGAAGGCAAAGCGCTTGAATTGGCCGAGACATTGCTCGATGCTTTCGGCGCTGCTGATCTGCGCCACTTCGCCCGCCAACCGGCGCGCTTCGGCAGCCAGGGTGGGCTCGTGTGCCAACTGCCCAGCGATGACGGTGTCGAGCGTGAAAGCCAGCAGATTTTTCAGGGCGGCGTCCAGCCCTTCGCTGGTACTCTGGGCGATGCCGATGGCTTCGATGCTGGTGCTGGTGTGGGTGTACTCGCTTGTCAGCCCCTCGCCCCAGGATTTGAGCAGGTTCTGCAGGCGTCCATAGAGCGTTTCCGGGTTGCCGCTGCTGGCATTGAGGACGTGCTCCAGCATTTCCCGCTTGCGGGCGGCGGTCAGCCCCTGGTGGCGGGCATCCCACTGTTGCAGTAACTGGCTGATGAGTTCCGACCAGTTGAGCTTTTGCGTTTCGATCAGGCTGTTGATGAAATCGCACAAGGTGCTGCGATAGCCTTCCCAGTTGCTGCCCTTGATGTGCTCTTCCAGCCGCCGGATGAGGCCCAGTTGTTCCGGGCTGTTGCGCGGCAGCGCCGCCGTCAGCGTGCGCAGATGATGTTGCGGAAAGGAGCCCTGCGTTGGGTCCGATCCGGCGATTTCGTGATACAGCGTCAGGTAATGGTCCGGCGTCGGTGCGATACGGCGTACTGCCAGCTGTTTCAGGGTTTCGCGGGCAATCTCGAACGGCGTACTAGGGTTGGCCATAATTGACAGGGCTTTCAGCTATAATCCTGCCCCGACCTGCCCCCATAGCATGAAGGTCGTGCAGTTGATTTGTAATCATCAGGCGTTGGTTCGATTCCGACTGGGGGCACCAGATATTTGTTTTGAATAAGCCCCTGGCAAACCAGAAAATTCGCTGGCTGGCCGGGGGTTTTTTGTGCGCTTTCCGGGGATGGAGATTACCAAAAAACAGGCGGCTGCAAGGTCTTTCCGAGAGGCTCTCCCGGCATTGTTTTTATATCCAGGGGACGATGAAAACCAGGCGACAAAAAACCCGCAGACCATGCCGGATCATGCGGGTTCTCGCTCATAGCGCTCTGGTGCCCCGAGCCAGACTCGAACTGGCACGCCTTTCGGCGGCGGATTTTGAATCCGCTGCGTCTACCGATTCCGCCACCGGGGCCGGGGGGAGTGCGGATTATCCATGAATCACCAGGGGCGTTCAAGTTTTCCGGCGGGTTTTTCGCTGCCTTTGTTTGCGCTTTTCTCCGGCGGTAATTCCGGGCAAGGGAAGGTTTTTGCCAGAGCGCCGGCGACCAGATTGGCGGTGCTCATGGTGGTGTCCGGCGGCACGCGCTCGACGTGGATGACCACGGCGCGCACCAGCCGCCAGGCGAGGTCGGCGTCCTGCGGCAGGCAGAAGGCGTTGAGGCGCACGCCGATCTTGCCGGTGAGGTAGTCGCTCACCGCGTAGCCGTCGGTAAAGCCGCTGACGTAGGCGATGCAGCGGCCGCTGCGCAGCGCCTCCAGGGTGTCGCCGCTGGTTTTTTCGCCAGCGTAGAAGCGCTCCGCGGCGCGGCAGTCTTCCAGCAGTTCGCGGGCCTCGTAGGCGTGAGCGTTGCCGCCAAGCAAGAGGGCGATGAGAGGGAGAAGGTACTTGCTCATGGGCGTTCGGCGATGCGGCGGGCGATGTGGGCGAGGGCTTCTTCCACTTGGTCGATCAGGATCAGGCAGAGGTCGCCGGCTTGCAGGCGGGTGAGCGCGGTGTCGATGGCGAGGAATTCGCCGGTGATGGCTTCGACGTGGCGCACCCGCTTGGCGTCCTTCAGGCCGTCGCGCAGCAGGGCGATGACTTCGCCGTCGGCGCGGCCGCGCTGGCAGGCGTCCTGGTACAGCACCGCTTCGTCGAAGGCGGTGCCGAGGATTTCGGTTTGCTGGCGGATGTCCTCGTCGCGCCGGTCGCCGGCGCCGCTGATGACGACCAGGCGCTTGTTGGCGGGCATGGCGTCGACGGCGCGCACCAGGGCCAGCATGGCGTCCGGGTTGTGGCCGTAGTCGGCGATCAGGGTGGCCCCCTGGTAATCGAACACGTTGAAGCGGCCAGGCGCGGTGCTGGCGTCGCTGACGAAACCTTTCAGGGCGCGCTCGATACTGTCCCATTCGTAGCCGAGTGCCCAGGCGGTGGCGATGGCGGCCATCGCGTTCTCGACCTGGAAGCCGATGCTGCCGTTGCGGGTGAGCGGGATGCCGGCGAGCGGCAGGCGCTGCTTCTTGCGTCCCTCGCCGCAGACGATGTCGCCTTTTTCGACGTAGAGCACGCGTTTGCCCTGGGCGCGGTGGGTGGCGAGCACCGGGTGCAGCGGGTCGAGGGCGAAGAAAATGACCTGCCCCGGACAGTGCGGGGCCATCGCCGCCACTACCGGGTCGGCGGCATTGAGCACGGCGCTGCCGGTGGGGGCGACGTTCTCGACGATCACTCGCTTGATGACCGCCAGATCGTGCACAGTGGTGATGTAATTGAGGCCCAGATGGTCGCCCAGGCCGATGTTGGTGACCACCGCCACGTCGCACATGTCGAAGCCAAGCCCTTCGCGCAGCAGCCCGCCGCGCGCCGTTTCCAGCACGGCGGCGTCGACGTCGGGGTGCGCCAGCACGTTGCGGGCGCTTCTCGGGCCGGAGCAGTCGCCGTCGTCGATGCGCCGGTTCTGCACGTAGATGCCGTCGGTGCTGGTCATGCCGACGCGCAGGCCGTTTTCCTCGAAAATGCGGCCGATCAGGCGGCTGGTGGTGGTTTTGCCGTTGGTGCCGGTGACCGCGACGACCGGGATGCGGCCATTGTCTACGCGGCCGGCGGCGTCTTCCGGGTACATCATGGCGATGATGGCCTCGCCGACCGGGCGGCCCTTGCCGAAGGAAGGGGCGAGGTGCATGCGCAGGCCCGGCGCGGCGTTGACTTCGACGATGCCGCCGCCTTGCGCTTCGAGCGGCTTGAGCATGGTTTCGCAGACCACGTCGATACCGGCGATGTCCAGCCCGACGGTCTGCGCGGCGGCCACGGCGGCGGCGGCGAGTTCCGGGTGCACGTCGTCGGTGACGTCGGTGGCGGTGCCGCCGGTGGACAGGTTGGCGTTGTTGCGCAGGATGACGCGCGCGCCGCGCTCCGGCACGCTGTCGGCGGCATAGCCCTGCTCGGCCAGCCGGGCCAGCGCGATGTCGTCGAAGCGGATCTTGGTCAGCGAGGTGGCGTGGCCGTCCGAGCGGCGCGGGTCGCTGTTCACGATGTCCACCAGTTCGCGCACGCTGTGCGTGCCGTCGCCGATCACCAGCGGCGGTTCGCGGCGGGCGGCGGCGATCAGCTTGTCGCCGATCACCAGCAGGCGGTAATCGTGGCCGGGCAGGAAGCGCTCGACCATGATGCTGTCGCGGAATTCGATGGCGACGCGGTAAGCCTGCCGCACCTGCGCCTCGCTGGTCAGATTGACCGAAATGCCCTTGCCCTGGTTGCCGTCCTGCGGCTTGACCACGACCGGCAGGCCGATTTCCTGCGCGGCGGCCCAAGCGTCGTCCTCGTCTTCCACTGGGCGGCCAAAGGGAACGGCGACGCCGGCGGCGTGCAGCAGTTGCTTGGTGAGTTCCTTGTCCTGCGCGATGGCTTCGGCAATGGCGCTGGTGAAGCTGGTTTCGGCGGCCTGGATGCGTTTTTGCCTGCTGCCCCAGCCCAATTGGACGAGGCTGCCTTGCGTCAGGCGGCGGATGGGGATGTTGCGCGCCTGGGCCGCGGCGACGATGGCGCCGGTCGAGGGGCCGAGGCGGATGTCCTCGTCGAGGTCGCGCAATTCCTTGAGCGTGGCTTCGAGGTCGAAGGGCGCGTCGTTGCGGGCGGCCAGACAAAGCTGCTCGGCGCGCTCGAAGGCGAGCCGGCCGACTTCTTCCTCGGTGTATTCGACGACGACCTGATAGACGCCGGCCTCGACCGTCTGCGTGGTGCGGCTGAAGGTGACCGGGCAGCCGGCCTGCGCTTGCAGGCCGAGAGCGGCGTATTCCAGGGCGTGCGCCATGGACACGCTGTCCAGATGGTCGGTGGGGATCAGTTCGCCCAGCTCGGGGAAGCGGGCGCGCAGGCGGGTTTCGAAGCCGGGCAGGCGGGCGATGGCCTGCTCGTCGTCGGCGCAGGTGATGATGGCCTGAATGGCGGTGTGGCGGCTCCACAGATTGGGGCCGCGCAAGGCGCGAATGCGGGAAACGTCCATGATGGTCTTGTCGTGAGGATCAGATGCGGTTGGCGAGATGGGCGGCCTTGCGGGTGCGGCGCGGCAGAAGGGCGAAGGGGTCGGCGAGGTCGAGGCCGTAGGTGCGCAGGCCGGTGACGATCACGTCCTGCGACAGCCCCAGTCCCCAGGCGGCGGCCACGGCGGCCAGCGCGGCGGCGATGGCGTGCGGGCGCTTGTCCTTGCCGATGAAAGGCACGTCGGCCAGCCGGCAGAGGCGGCTTTCCTCCGCGCCGCTGCCCAGGTAGAGGCGGCTTTCGCTGATGTAGACGGCGCGCTTGCCGGCGGCGAGGTGGGCGTCGAGCAGTGGCGCATCGGGATCGGTGGCGAAGAGGATGACCTCGCCGTCGCACAGGGGCATGAAATCTTCCGTCAGCGGGTCTTCTGCATTGAGCACGGCGACGCCGCTGGCGAGGATGACGTCGACCTGGGTGCGGTAAGTGGCGCGCCAGGTGGTGTAGTACTCGCTGCCGGTGGGCTGGACGTCCCATTCGGCGAGGTCTTCCGCATCCGGCAGCACGTTGGTGACGATGCCGATCTGGCAGCGGTCGTAAGGCAGGCCCTGGCCGAGGATGACGCGGCTGCCGTTCTCGATCACCGCCGCATCGACGCTGCGGTTGAGCAGGAGCCGCCGCCCGCCGTCCCGGTTGGCGGCATCCTTGCTCTGGATGCGGCGGTTGCCGAGAAACAGCCCGTCGCTGCACGCCAGCCCGCTGCGCAGGCCGGACAGGTGCAGCATGTGGGCGGTGAGGCGGGCGACCGGCGTCTTGCCGCGCGAGCCGGAGACGCCGATGAGCGGAATGCGCCCGCCGCGCCCGGCGGCGAACAGGTTGTCCACGATGGCCTGACCGACCGGGCGCGGCTTGCCGATGCCCGGTTTGAGGTGCATGAGCAGGCTCGGTCCGGCATTCACCTCGACGATGGCGCCGCCCTGGGCGGCCAGCGGCAGGGCAATGTCCCGGCAGACGAGGTCGATGCCGGCGATGTCCAGGCCCACCACGCGCGCCGCCAGCGCGGCGATGGCGGCGGTTTCGGGATGGACTTCGTCGGTGCAGTCGAAGGCATGGTTGGCGTTGCGCTGGATCAGCACTTCGCGCCCGGCTGCCGGCACGCTGTCGTCGCTCAGGCCCTGGCGTTCGAGTTCGATGCGGGCGGCGGTGTCGATGCGGATGATGGAGAGCGGGTGCAGTTCGCTTTCGCCGCGCCGGGGGTCGCTGTTGACCTGAGTGGCGATCAGTTCAAGCACGCTCGAGCGGCCATCGCCGGTGACGGTGATGAGGTCGCTGCGGTTGGCCGCCACCAGTTTGTCGCCCACCACCAGCAGGCGGTGCTCGCTGCCGGCGATGGAGCGCTCGACCAGCACGCCGGAGCCTTCATCGACGGCGATGGCGTAAGCCTTGCGCACGGCTTCGGGGCTGACCAGGTCGATGAAAACGCCGCGCCCGTGGTTGCCGTCGGTGGGTTTGACCACCACCGGGTAACCGATGTCCTCGGCGGCATCCACCGCGTCGTCGGCGCTGTCGACCTCGCGCCCCTCCGGCACCGGCACGCCGGCGGCGGCGATCAGTTCCTTGGTCAAGTCCTTGTCGCGCGAGATGGTTTCGGCGATGGCGCTGGTCTGGTCGGTTTCCGCCGTCCAGATGCGGCGCATGGCGGCCCCGTAGCCGAGCTGCACCAGATTGCCGTCGTCGAGCAGGCGGATGTGCGGAATCTTGCGCGCCTCGGCGGCTTCGACGATGGCGGCGGTGGAAGGGCCGAGGTATTTGCGATCCACCTTGCGCCGCAGCGCCTTGTTGGCGGCAGCTAGATCGTAGGTTTGATCGTTGATGGCGGCGAGCAGCAATTCGCGCCCCTGTTCCAGCGCCAGCCGCGTGCATTCGCCGTGGAAATCGCTGACGATGAGTTTGTAGACGCCGCTGGTCGTGGTTTCGCGGGTGCGCCCGAAACCGTCCGGCAGGCCGGCGAGGCTCATCAGCTCCAGCACGATGTGCTCCAGGATATGACCGGCCCAGGTGCCTTCCTGCAAGCGGCGCAGGAAGCCGCCGCGCTCGTCGTAATTGCAGCGGTGTTCGATCAGGCTGGGCAGCCAGGCGGTGAGGCGCTCGTAGAGGCCGGGAATCTTGTTGGAAGGCAGGGCTTCCAGGTCGCCGATGTCGATCCAGGTTTCCAGACTGGGCGGATAAGTCCAGATGCTCGGGCCGCGCAGGGAAAACTGCTTGATGATGCGGATGTCGTGGTGGCTCATGGTGGAGGGAGGGAGATGTGGTGTGGAAGGGGGCGTCAGAGAAAACGGTCGAGCAGCTTGCGGCTGCCGCGGTCGAGTTGGCTGAGGTCGCGGATCAGGTATTCGATGCCGTTCTTGTCGGCGATGAGCAGCCGGGTGGCGGACAGGCGGCGGATGTCCTCCTCGCCTTTCAGGGTGAGCGTGGTGTCGCCCCGGTTGGTGCGCACTTGCCAGGCGCTCGGGCAGGCGAAGCTGGAAACGCTGACGAGCTGCTCGATTTCCGGCACGAATTCGCGGCTGGCGAGGTCTTCTTCGATCAGTTGGCGAGTTTCGCCGGGCAGGTCGGCCAGCCGGTCGGCCCAGGCGATTTCGCGACCGTCCGGGCTGATGAGGGCCAGCCCTTCATCCGGGGCGGCGATGGGAAAGGCGCGTACCGGCGTGACTCCGACGTGTCGCTCGCCGTCGGCGGTACTCAGGACGAGGCGGCCCAGGGCGTCGCGTTGCAGTTTGAAATTCATGCGCATTTCCTCAAGCCGTGGGCGTTTTGGACAAATCCGGCGCGGCGGGTTCCGGCGCTTCGGTGTCTACATTACGCGCCTGCGCCATGTAGAGCTTGTGGTAATGCCCTTCGGCAGCCATCAGGGCATCGTGATTGCCGATTTCGACGATGCGGCCGCGATCCATTACCACCAGCCGGTCGGCCTTCCTGAGCGTCGATAGCCGGTGGGCGATGGCGATGGTGGTACGGCCCTTGACCAGATTGTCGAGCGCCTTCTGGATTTCCTTCTCGGTTTCGGTATCCACCGCCGAGGTGGCTTCGTCGAGGATGAGGATTTTCGGGTCGATCAAAAGCGCCCGCGCAATCGAAATGCGCTGGCGCTCGCCGCCGGACAGCCCCTGGCCGCGCTCGCCGACCAGCGAATCGTAACCGTGCGGCAGGCGCAGGATGAATTCGTGGGCGTGCGCGGCGCGGGCGGCGGCGATGATTTCGGCGCGCGTGGCGTCCGGTTTGCCGTAGGCGATGTTGTCGGCGATGGTGCCGAAGAAGAGGAAAGGCTCCTGCAACACCAGACCGATGTGGCTGCGGAATTCCGCCACCGGCACGGAACGCACGTCGATGCCGTCGATCAGCATCTGCCCGGCGCTGACGTCGTAAAAGCGGCAGATCAGATTGACCAGCGTCGATTTGCCCGAGCCGGAATGTCCGACCAGACCGATCATTTCCCCCGGCTCGATGACGAGATCGACGTCCTGCGTCACGGCGCGGGTGCCGTAGCGAAAAGACGCTTTTTTCAGTTCGATGTGGCCGCGCACCTGGGAGAGATGCACCGGCTGCGCCGGTTCCGGCACGCTGGAAACGTGGTCGAGAATGTCGAAGATGCGCTTGGTGGAGGAAGCGGCGCGCTGCGTCGCCGAGACGATGCGGCTCATCGAATCGAGCCGCGTGTAGAAGCGGCCAATGTAGGCGAGAAAGGCGGTGAGCGTGCCGACGGTGGAATCGCCGCTGGCGATCTGCCAGATGCCGAAGGCCCAGACGACGAGCAGCCCCACTTCGGTAAGCAGGGTGATGGTCGGCGTGAATAGCGACCAGGTTCGGTTCAGCTTGTCGTTCATCGCCAGATTGTGTTCGTTGGCGGCGGTGAAGCGCTCGGCCTCGCGCTTTTCCTGGGCGAAGGCCTTGACCACGCGAATGCCGGGGATGGTGTCGGCCAGCACGTTGGTGACTTCGGCCCAGACGCGGTCGATCTTCTCGAAGCCGGTGCGCAGTTTTTCGCGCACGACGTGGATCAGCCAGCCGATGATCGGCAGCGGCAAGAGCGTGACCAGCGCCAGCCAGGGGTTGATCGAAAAGAGAATGGCCGCCGTCATGGCGATCATCAGCACGTCGGTGGCGAAATTGAGCAGATCGAGCGAGAGGAAGATGTTGATGCGGTCGGTTTCGCTGCCGATGCGCGCCATCAGGTCGCCGGTGCGCTTGCCGCCGAAATATTCGAGCGACAGGCCGAGCAGATGCCGGTAGGTGGTGGTGCGCAAATCACGTCCCATGCGCTCCGAAACCCGCGCCAGGATCAGGGTGCGCGCCCAGCCGAGCAGCCAGGCGAGCAGCGCCGCGCCAAGGAGGCCGCCCAGATACGTGCCGACCAGGGACCAGTCGATCGGCTGGCCGTTCTGGAAGGGAATCAGCACCTCGTCCATCAGCGGCATGGTCAGATAGGGCGGCACCAGTTGCGCCGCAGTGGCGAGCAGGGTGAGGACGAAACCGGACAGCAATTGCCAGCGGTAGGGGCGGGCGAAACGCCACAGGCGAAAGAGCGTCCAGGTGGAGGGTGCCACGTTGCTTTCGCGGGTGCAGACCGGGCATTCGTCGGTGTCGGGCGGAATCGGCGCCTTGCATTTGGGGCAGAGTTCTTCCGGCGGGCGCTGCGCCGCCGTGCGCTGCAAGTCGAATTCCGCGATGAGGCGCAGCGCGGCGAGGTTGTGCTCCAGGGTGTAGCGCCACACGGCGAGGCGTTGCCGTTCGTCGAACAGTTCCAGCGTGCCAACGCCGGCGTGGTCGTGATGCGTCAGGCGCAGGTCAGGCGTCAGCGGCCAACTTTGCGCCTGACCGTCCGCCGTCATGGCATACAGACGCTGCACGCCGACGGCGATCAGCCCCGGTGCGAAACAGAGGCGCTGATCGAGGTCGGTGACCAGATACGCAAGGAGGGTGTCGTCGGCCGCCAGATGCGGCGCAAGCAAAGTCTGCCAGCGCTCGGGGAGTGCGGCGGACGGCCCGTGGTCGGGACTGGGTGTGGGGTGCATGGAGCGGGGGTCGGGGGAGAGTGGGGGCGTTTGCGCGATGGGTGCCGTAGAATCCGGCCTTCATCGGCTTTTGTGTGGTGTGCGGGCAGCGTGGCGAAAATCGTTTTCTTCAACAAGCCTTACGGCGTACTCAGCCAGTTTACGCCGGAAGGGCGCTGGCGTGGACTGCGCGATTTTATTCCTTTGCCGCAGGTTTATGTTGCCGGCCGGCTGGATGCCGACAGCGAAGGCTTGCTGCTGCTCACCGACGATGGCCGCTTGCAGGCGCAGATCGCCGAGCCGCGCCACAAGCTCGACAAGACTTACTGGGCGCAGGTGGAAGGCATTCCCGACGCGGCCGCGCTGGAAGGCTTGCGCCAGGGCGTGCGTTTGCGCGAATTCACCGCGCAGCCGGCGCGGGCGCGCCGGATCGACGAGCCGCCCGGCCTGTGGCAGCGCGATCCGCCCATCCGCCAGCGCGCCGCCATTCCGACGAGCTGGCTGGAAATCGTGATCCGCGAAGGCAAGAACCGGCAGGTGCGGCGCATGTGCGCGGCGGTGGGTTATCCGGTGCTGCGGCTGGTGCGCGCCGCCATCGGCCGGGCGACGCTGGCCGGGCTGGCTCCGGGGGAATGGCGTGTACACGAAGGCGATATTGGATTTTTGCGAGGAAAGAAGGCATGAGAAAAAATAGTCTGGCGGTGGCGGGCGCTCGGTTGGCAGGTGCGTTGGCGGGTGCGTTGCTGGCCGGCGCGGTCGGCGCGCAGGAGGCATTGCCGATGCGGCAACAGACGATGCCGCAGATCGAACTGAGCATCGGTTTTCACCGCGTCGAAGCCGAGGTGGCCGCGCGCGATCCCGAGCGGCAAACCGGCCTGATGCACCGCACCTCCATGCCCGTCCAGCGCGGCATGTTGTTCGTTTTCCCACAGGACAACACCTATTGCATGTGGATGCGCAACACGCTGATTCCCCTTTCCGTGGCTTTTCTCGACGGCGAAGGGCGCATCATCAACATCGCCGACATGACGCCACGCAGCGAGGAAAACCACTGCGCCCGCCGCCCGGCGCGCTATGCGCTGGAAATGAACCGGGGCTGGTTCAGCCAGCGCGGCATCGCGGCAGGCAGCAAGGTACGCGGCCTGGAGCGCGCGCCACAAGGGCGCTGAGGCGGTCATGGCGCACGGAGTGGGCAGGGAAGGCCGGGAACGCTGGCTGGCGCGCCTGCCAGCC
>URNG01000016.1 GCA_900549295.1 uncultured Rhodocyclaceae bacterium | reverse complement strand
CGCCGTCGGGGCGGGGGGGGGTGTGGTTGGCGGCGCCCCCCAGCCTGCAAAAACTGGATGCCGCGCTGGTCGATCTGAAAGCCATCGGCCAGGAGGTGCGTCCCATCGTGGAGGACGCCAGAGCCATCAGCGGCAACGTCCGCGTCGCCAGCGAAGACCTCGATGCGCTGCGCGCCGAGGTGGATCTCAACCTGCGCAAAGTTTCCGGCCTCGTCGATGAGCTCAACCGCAAATGGCCGTTTGCCCGCGAACAAGACCTCAAGCTGCCATGAAATCCGGGGATGCGCGGAATAAAACCTTGCTGCCTGGCTGGAAGCAGCCCAGGCCATTGGTTTCTCGCAGCGGTTTTTCCGGAAAGCTCAGGGGGTGGCCATGAATCGGCGTTCATTCAATTTTCTTTCTCCCGTTTTTGCGGGCTTGCTGCTGGCCGCCTGCGCCAATCAGCCAGTGCCGCCCGATTGGCTGCTGACCGCCCGCACCGCCAGCGAGCAACATGCCCGCCTGTATCTGGAGGGGCGCGACAGGCTCGCCCGCAGCCAGCTCCAGATCGCCCGCGAAGCGGCCTCGCGCACGGGCGATGCCCGCCACATGGCGCGTATCGAACTGCACGCCTGCGCTGCTGCCGTAGCCAGTCTGTACCGTTTCGACTGTCCGGCTTTCAGTCCGCTGGCCGAGGATGCCGACCCGGATGCGACGGCCTATTTCCGCTATCTTGCGGGGCAAATGAGGGGGCAATTGAACGACCGATCCGGCACCGCCGACTTGCCACGGCTCCCCCCGGCCCAGCAAACCGCCTGGCAAAAGCCGGAGCGCCTTGCCGACATCCCCGAGCCCTTGAGCCGTCTCGTTGCCGCCGCCGTTCTCTTCCAGGCGGGCCGTTTGCCGCCGCAGGGTGTGCAGATCGCCATCGATACTGCCAGCGCCCAGGGCTGGCGGCGTCCGCTGGCCAACTGGCTGCGTCTGGAAGAAGAACGCTTGCAGCGCCAGGGCGATGCCGCCGCAGCGACGGCCGTTGCCCGGCAACTGGAGCGCGTGCTGAGTCATCTGCCGGCGGCTGCGCCGTAGGCCTGCGCGGTAATTCCGGGTTTCTGCGCCCTTCCCCGGCGCGGGATTGAGGCAGAGTCAGGGCAGAATTTCAGGCCGATTTCTGGGTTTGCGCTTCCATGCGCGCCAGTGCTTCGCGCCCGGACAGGATGTGCGCGTACATGGCGCGCTCGGCGCCTGCCGCATCCTGCGCCTCGATGTGGCGCAGGATGTCGCGATGCTCCGCGAGTGACTGCTGCAGACGTCCTTCGAGCGACAGCGAATGCAGGCGCGAGAGTTTCAATACCTTGCGCAAGTCCTGAATGACCGACAGCAGCCAGCGGTTGCCCGCCATCGCCTGAATCCTGCGGTGAAATTCCTGGTTGACCTCGAAAAAGAGCGCGATCTGCTGTGTGGCGGCGGCACGCTCCAACTGCTCGTGTATGGCGGTCAGTTCGGCCAGTTCGGCGGCCTTGGCCCGCTGCACGGCTTCGAAGGCGCAGCGGCCTTCGAGCAGGGCGATCAGCGGGAAGATGTCGTCCAGATCCTGGCGGGAGATTTCCGTCACATAGCAGCCGCGCCGTGGTTTCAGTTCGACCAAACCCTCTGCCGCCAGCACCTTGAGCGCTTCACGCAGTGGGGTGCGGGAAATGCCGTATTGCTCGCACAGTTTCTGTTCGTCCACCCAGTCGCCGGGCGTCAGTTCGTGGGCAAAGATTTGTTGCCGCAAACGTTCGGCAACCTGTTGATAGAGGGCGGTGGATGTGATTCGTGTCATTGTCGTTGTTGTCTCGTGCAGCGCGATACCGCATCAATCGATGGGCGCAAGTGTACGCGCGTGGGTAGCTTGTTCCGTAATTATGGATAACGTATTATGTATGGCTAAACATTTCAAGCCAATCCCATCGCAGCACATTTTTTGCATTTTGCATGGGTAAGCCAACTCGAATCGGCGAAAGGTCTTTCATGTCTGAAAAATTCCTGGATTCCAACAACCTCGACGCTTGGGAAAAGGTCGCTGCCAAGCAGGCACCCGGCGGTGACGTGGCCAATCTGGTGTGGCACACGCCGGAAGGCCTGCAGGTCAAGGCGCTGTATACCAAGAAGGATACCGAGAGCCTGGAATTCGCCGATACCCTGCCCGGCGTCGCGCCTTTCCTGCGCGGCCCGCAGCCGACCATGTACGCGGTCAAGCCGTGGACCATCCGCCAGTACGCCGGCTTCTCCACCGCCGAAGCCTCCAACGCCTTCTACCGCAAGGCGCTCGCCGCTGGCGGCCAGGGCGTGTCGGTGGCTTTCGACCTTGCCACCCACCGCGGCTACGATTCCGACCATCCGCGCGTCACCGGCGACGTGGGCAAGGCGGGTGTGGCCATCGATTCCGTCGAGGACATGAAAATCCTCTTTGATGGCATCCCGCTCGACAAGATTTCCGTGTCCATGACCATGAACGGCGCGGTGCTGCCCATTCTCGCCGGCTACATCGTCGCCGCCGAGGAACAGGGCGTGAAGCAGGAATTGTTGTCCGGCACCATCCAGAACGACATCCTCAAGGAGTTCATGGTCCGCAACACCTACATCTATCCGCCGACGCCGTCGATGAAGATCATCGCCGACATCTTCGCCTACACGGCGCAGCACATGCCGAAGTTCAACTCGATCTCGATTTCCGGCTACCACATCCAGGAAGCCGGCGCGAATCAGGCCATCGAACTGGCCTTCACGCTGGCCGACGGCATGGAATACGTGCGCACCGGCATTGCGGCCGGCATGGACGTGGATGTGTTTGCCGGGCGACTTTCGTTCTTCTGGGCGGTGGGCATGAATTTCTACCTCGAAATCGCCAAGATGCGCGCCGCCCGCCTCCTGTGGCACCGCATCATGAGCGGCTTCAACGCGAAAAGCCCGAAGTCGATGATGCTGCGCACGCACAGCCAGACTTCCGGCTGGTCGCTGACCGAGCAGGACCCGTACAACAACGTCGTGCGCACCACCATCGAGGCGATGGCGGCGGTGTTCGGCGGCACCCAGTCGCTCCACACCAACGCGCTCGACGAAGCGATCGCGCTGCCGACCGAGTTCTCGGCCCGCATCGCCCGCAACACGCAGCTCATCATTCAGGAAGAAACGCACATCACCAACGTGGTCGATCCCTGGGCCGGTTCCTACATGATGGAAAAGCTGACGCAGGACATGGCCGACAAGGCCTGGGGCATCATCCAGGAAATCGAGGCGATGGGCGGCATGACCAAGGCCGTCGAATCTGGCTGGGCCAAGATGCAGGTCGAAACCTGCGCCGCCGACAAACAGGCGCGCATCGACTCCGGCAAGGACGTGATCGTCGGCGTGAACAAATACAAGCTCGCCAAGGAAGACCCGATCGAGATTCTCGACATCGACAACCACGCCGTGCGCGACGCGCAAATCGCCCGCTTGCAGAAAATTCGCGCCAGCCGTGACAGTGCCGCCGTCAATGCGGCGCTGGAAGCGCTGACCGAAGCGGCCAGGACCGGACAAGGCAATCTGCTCGATCTCACCGTCAAGGCGATCCGCCTGCGCGCCTCCATCGGCGAGGTGTCGGATGCCATGGAAAAAGTGTTTGGCCGCTTCCGCGCCAACAACCAGACTATTTCGGGCGTTTATGGGGGCGTCGTGGACGGCATGTCGAGTTGGGAAGAAATCAAGGCCGAAGTGGCCAAATTTGCCGAGGAAGAAGGCCGCCGGCCGCGCGTGATGATCGCCAAGCTCGGCCAGGACGGCCATGATCGCGGCGCCAAGGTGGTCGCCACGGCTTACGCCGATCTCGGTTTCGACATCGACATGGGGCCGCTCTTCCAGACCCCGGAAGAAGCCGCCCGTCAGGCCATCGAAAACGACGTGCACGCCATCGGCTGCTCCTCGCTCGCCGCCGGCCACAAGACCCTGGTGCCGCAGATCATCGAGTCGCTGCGCGCGCAAGGCGCCGACGACATCATCGTCTTCGCGGGCGGCGTGATTCCGGCCCAGGATTACGATGCGCTCTACGCCGCCGGCGCCAAGGCCATCTTCGGCCCCGGCACGCGGATCGAGGATTCCGCCCGCAAGGTGCTGGAAGAAATCAGGAAAGCCCGCGGCTGACCCGGCTCCCCGTGACCGACGACGTTCTCTCCGCGCCGCCCGCTGTCCTGACGGACGCCGACCGATCCCTGATCGACGGCGTGCTCGCCGGCCAGCGCCGGGCGCTGGCCAAAGCGATCACACTGATCGAATCGACCCGCGCCGACCATCAGGCGCGGGCGCAGACGGTGCTGAACAGTCTGCTGCCGCAGACCGGCCGGGCCATCCGCATCGGCATTTCCGGCGTTCCCGGCGCGGGAAAATCCACCTTCATCGAGGCGCTCGGCGTCTGGCTGATCGAGCAGGGCAAGCGGCTTGCCGTGCTCGCCATCGACCCTTCGTCGTCCGTCACCGGCGGCTCCATCCTCGGCGACAAGACGCGCATGGAGTTGTTGAGCCAGCGCGAGGAAGCCTTCATCCGCCCCAGCCCGTCGGCGGGTTCGCTGGGCGGCGTCGCCGAAAAGACGCGCGAGGCCATGCTGCTCTGCGAGGCCGCCGGTTACGACGTCATCATCGTCGAGACGGTCGGCGTCGGCCAGAGCGAAACGACGGTGGCCGGCATGGTGGACATGTTCTGCCTGCTGCAACTGCCGAACGCCGGCGATGACTTGCAGGCGATCAAGAAAGGCATCGTCGAGCTGGCCGACATGGTGGTCATCAACAAGGCCGACATCAACCCGCAAGCCACCGCCGTGGTGCGCGCGCAGTGGCGCAACGCCCTGCACATGCTGCGCACCGCCTCGCCCAACTGGTCGCCGCCGGTCATCACGCTGTCCGCCTTGCACAAGCAGGGCATCGCCGAATTCTGGGCGGAAGTGGAGAAATTCCAGGCCGCCCTCACGCCCACCGGCGAATTCGCCGCCAAGCGCCAGCAGCAGTCGCTGGCCTGGATGTGGCAATTGATCGACGCCGGCCTGCGCCGGCATTTCCGCCAGCACCCGGCGATCCGCGAACATCTGCCAAGCCTGAGCAAGGCCGTCGAAACAGGGTGCGCGACACCCGCCGCGGCAGCCTATAAACTGCTAGGTTTCCTGAAACACTGAATTCCGAAGCCCCGTTCAACCGATTTAGTCAGCCGATTTACTCAGGGAGTTTTTATGCACGACATCATCCGCCAGCTCGAAAAAAAGCGCGAAATGGCCCGCCTCGGCGGTGGTCAGAAGCGTATCGACAGCCAGCACAAGAAGGGCAAACTGACCGCGCGCGAGCGCATCGAACTGCTGCTCGACCCCGGTTCCTTCGAAGAATGGGACATGTTCAAGGAACACCGCTGCGTGGACTTCGGCATGGATCAGGCGGAAAAGACGCCGGGCGACGGCGTGGTGGTCGGCTACGGCACCATCAACGGCCGTCTGGTGTTCGTTTTCTCGCAGGATTTCACGGTGTTCGGCGGTTCGCTCTCCGAAACCCACGCCGAAAAGATCTGCAAGGTGATGGATCACGCCATGAAGGTCGGCGCGCCGGTGATCGGCCTCAACGATTCGGGCGGCGCGCGCATCCAGGAAGGCGTCGCCTCGCTCGGCGGCTACGCCGACGTGTTCCAGCGTAACGTGATGGCTTCCGGCGTCGTGCCGCAAATCTCCATGATCATGGGGCCGTGCGCGGGCGGCGCGGTGTATTCGCCGTCGATGACCGACTTCATTTTCATGGTCAAGGATTCCTCCTACATGTTCGTGACCGGCCCGGAAGTGGTCAAGACGGTGACGCACGAGGACGTTACCGCCGAGGAACTGGGCGGTGCCATCACCCACACCAGCAAGTCCGGCGTGGCCGATCTGGCTTTCGAGAACGACGTTGAAGCCCTTTCCATGCTGCGCCGCTTCATGAACTTCATCCCGGCCAACAACCGCGAAAAACCGCCGGTCACGCCGACCAACGACCCGGCCGACCGTTTCGACCATTCGCTCGACACCCTGGTGCCGGACAACGCCAACAAGCCCTACGACATGAAGGAATTGATCATCAAGGTGGTCGATGACAACGATTTCTTCGAGCTGCAGGCCGATTACGCCAAGAACATCATCATCGGCTTCGGCCGCATGGACGGCCACCCGGTCGGCATCGTCGCCAACCAGCCGCTGGTGCTGGCCGGCTGTCTGGACATCAAGTCCTCGATCAAGGCCGCCCGCTTCGTGCGCTTCTGCGATGCCTTCAACATTCCGGTCGTCACCTTCGTCGACGTGCCGGGCTTCATGCCGGGCACCGCGCAGGAATACGGCGGCATCATCAAGCACGGCGCCAAGCTGCTCTACGCCTACGCCGAGTGCACCGTGCCGAAAGTCACCATCATCACCCGCAAGGCTTACGGCGGCGCGTATGACGTGATGAGTTCCAAGCACCTGCGCGGCGACGTGAACCTCGCCTGGCCGACCGCCGAAATCGCGGTGATGGGGCCGAAGGGCGCGGTGGAAATCATCTTCCGCGAAGAAAAGAACGATCCGGAAAAGCTCTCCCAGCGCGAAGCCGAGTACAAGGAAAAGTTCGCCAACCCCTTCGTCGCCGGCGCACGCGGCTTCATCGACGACGTCATCATGCCGCACGCCACCCGCAAGCGCATCTGCCGCTCGCTGGCCATGCTGCGCGACAAGCAACTGGAAAACCCGTGGCGCAAGCACGGGAACATTCCACTTTGAGTGAAGGGGGAAGGGAGAAGGAGGAAGGGTGTGATTCCTTCTGCTTCGAGCTTTCCCACGGTGAATTTAGCAAAGGTACGAAACAAGAGAAGAAGAGATGGCGATGGCGGAGCAAGGGGGTTTCCCCTTCCCTCTTCCCCCTTCTCTCTTCCCACCCAAAGGAACACATATGTTCAAGAAAATCCTGATTGCCAACCGCGGCGAAATCGCCTGCCGCGTCATCAAGACCGCCAAGAAGATGGGCATCGCCACCGTTGCCGTCTATTCCGAGGCGGACAAGGATGCCCTGCACGTCATGCAGGCCGATGAAGCGGTCTGCATCGGGCCAGCGGCGTCGAAGGAATCCTATCTGGTGATGGACAAGATCATCGCCGCCTGCAAGGAAACCGGGGCCGAGGCCGTGCATCCGGGCTATGGCTTCCTCTCGGAAAACGCCGAATTCTCGCGCCGTCTGGAAGAAGCGGGCATCAAGTTTATCGGGCCGAAGCACTACTCGGTCGCCAAGATGGGCGACAAGATCGAATCCAAGAAGCTCGCCATCGAAGCCCAGGTCAACACCATCCCCGGCTACAACGACGCCATCGCCGGGCCGGACGAAGCCGTCGAAATCGCCAAGAAGATCGGCTACCCGGTCATGATTAAGGCGTCCGCTGGCGGCGGCGGCAAGGGTCTGCGCGTTGCCTACAACGACGCCGAGGCGCACGAGGGCTTTTCCTCCTGCGTCAACGAAGCGCGCAATTCCTTCGGCGACGACCGCGTGTTCATCGAAAAATACGTGCTGGAGCCGCGCCACATCGAAATCCAGGTGCTCGGCGACTCGCACGGCAACTACGTGTACCTGAACGAGCGCGACTGCTCGATCCAGCGCCGCCACCAGAAGGTCATCGAGGAAGCGCCGTCGCCCTTCGTCGATCCCGAAATGCGTAAAGCGATGGGCGAGCAGGCCGTGGCGCTGGCCCGCGCGGTGAATTACGAATCGGCCGGCACGGTCGAATTCGTCGTTTCCGGCGCGACCAAGGAATTCTACTTCCTGGAAATGAACACCCGCCTGCAAGTGGAACACCCGGTTACCGAACTGATTACCGGGCTGGATCTGGTCGAGCAGATGATCCGCGTCGCCTACGGCGAAAAACTCACCATCGCCCAGAAGGACGTCAAGATCAACGGCTGGTCGATGGAATGCCGCATCAACGCCGAAGACCCCTTCCGCGGCTTCCTGCCTTCCACCGGCCGTCTGGTCAAGTTCCTGCCGCCGGCGGAAGAAACCGACGCCGACGGCGCTACCCGCGTCGATACCGGCGTCTACGACGGCGGCGAAATCTCGATGTTCTACGACTCGATGATCGCCAAGCTGATCGTGCACGCCAAGGACCGCAACGCCGCCATCGCCCGCATGCGGCAGGCGCTCAACAGCTTCGTCATCCGCGGCATTTCCTCGAACATCCCGTTCCAGGCCGCGCTGATGCAGCACCCGAGTTTCCAGTCCGGCATCTTCGACACCGGCTTCATCGCCAAGGAATATCCGAAAGGCTTCGATTCCTCGATGGTGCCGCACGACAACCCGGCGCTGCTGGTTTCCGTCGCCGCCTATGTGTACCGCGCCTTCACCGACCGTTCCGCTTCCATCTCCGGCCAGTTGCAGGGCCATGAGCGCATCGTCGGCGATCATTGGATGGTGGTGCGCCTGAAGGGCGAGGAGAAGGAAAACCATCCGGTCATCGCCCGCCCGATCAACGGCGGCTACTACGTCGAATACGAAGGCCGCCCCTACGAGATCCTCTCCGACTGGAAGCTCGGCGAAACCCTGTTCACCGGCACCTGCAACGGCAAGCCCTTCACCCTGCAAGTGGAGCGGCACAAGACCAGATACTCGCTGTTCCACTGGGGTTCGCGCGCCGACTTCATGGTGATGAGCGCACGCGCCGCCGAACTGCTCGCCCTGATGCCGGAAAAACCCGCCCCCGATCTTTCCAAGTTCCTGCTCTCGCCCATGCCGGGCCTGTTGCGCGAAGTGTCGGTGCAAGTCGGCCAGGAAGTGAAGGCCGGCGAGAAATTGGCGGTCATCGAAGCCATGAAGATGGAAAACATCCTCAAGGCCGAACAGGACTGCAAGGTGAAGAAAATCGCCGCCGCCGTGGGTGAAAGCCTGTCGGTGGATCAGGTCATCATCGAGTTCGAGTAAGCGCCTGTTCCTGCTTCCGGTCAACGGCCGGAAGCAGGCCACACGAAAAGCTCAAACAAAAAGCCCCGCGGATTCGAATCCGCGGGGCTTTGCATTGGCGGGTCGCTGGCGGTGTCTTACTTCGCCTTCTGCTTCATCTGCTCGATCCCCTGCCGCAGCATCTGGTCGAACTCGGAGCCGGGTTCCACCTGGGGCAGCAGCTTTTCCCAATAGGCGATGGCGGCGGGACGTTCGCCGCGCTCCATGGCGGCCATGCCGGCGAGGAAGAGGGCATGGGCGTGATTGGGATCGAGTTTCAGGGCTTGCTCGACGAGTTCCAGCGCCTTGCCGGTCAAGCCCTCGCCGCTGGCCATGGCCAGGGTTTCGGCGTAGCTGGCGAGCAGTTCCGGGTCTTCGGCAATGGTTTTTTCGGCCTTGGCGTAAGCGGCAACGGCTTCTTCGTAGCGGCCGAGCATCTTGTAGGAGCGTGCGAGCATCAGCCAGCCGTTCATGTCGTCCGGGTTGTCCTGCATGCGGGCGGCCAGTTTTTCCACCATGGCGTCGATGTCGGCGGCCGTCATTTGCGGCTGCGCGGTGGTTTTGGCCGGATCGAGCGCGGCCGGGTTACCGAGCAGGGCGTAGCCGGCCACAGCCAGCAGGGGCAGGGCGAGCAGCAGGAAAACGGCGGTGGGACGGCTGCGCGCCGTCGTGCTGACGGCGGTTTCGCCCTGCGGGTCGACTTCTTCCAGCATGCGGCGCTGCAACTCGGTTTTGGCCTGGGCGAAATCTTCGGCGGCCAGGCTGCCTTCGGCCTGTTCGCGCTCCAGTTCGGCGAGCTGGTCGCGGTAGATGGCGAGATTGGCGGCCTTGCGGTCGGCATCGACCGCCCGCCGGCGCTGGCCGAACCACAGGCCGGGCAGGACGAAGGCCAGCGCGGTCAGGACAATGAGAACGGCAAAAACGGCGAACTGGGTCATTTTGTGTCAAGTTCCTTGAGCAGGGCTTCGGCGCGCCGGGCTTCCTCGGCGCTCAGCGGTTTGTCCGTTCTGGCGACCAGGACGCTGCGCCGTTTCAGGTAGCTGCGCAGGGCGAGCACCGCGATCAGCAGGAGGGCGATCGGCCCGCCCCAGAGGAGAACGGTGATGGCCTTGAGCGGCGGACGGTAGAGCACGAAATCGCCGTAGCGGGTGACCATGAATTCGAGAATTTCGTTGTCGGAGCGCCCGTCGTGGATCATGCCGCGAATCTCGCGGCGCAGATCGACGGCCAGTTCGGCGTTGGAATCGGCGATGGTTTCGTTCTGGCAGACCAGACAGCGCAATTCCTTGGAGAGCGCCTGCAAGCGCTTTTCCGCCACCGGGTCGTCGGCAATGGCCGCTTCGTAGGTCGCCGACGCCTGCGCCTGCGCGGCGCACAGGCCCAACAGCAGACCAGCGATACTGAGAATCTGGCGTGCTTTCATCGGCTCAACTCCGCGACCAGGGGCAGGATCTTTTCGCTCAGGATCTGCGGCGACACCGGGCCGGTATGCTTCATGCGGATGATGCCTTCCTTGTCGATGACGTAGGTTTCCGGCACACCATAGACGCCGTAGTCGATGCCGACGCGGCCGTCGATGTCCATCACCGTCAGTCGATAAGGGTCGCCGTGCTGTTTCAGCCAGTTCACGGCGCGCTCGTGCGCCAGCGGCACTTCCTGCTCGGGGGCGACGCGTCGCATGTCGATTTCGCCGTCGCCGCGCAGTTCCTTGTAGTTCAGGCCGATGATCGGCGTGCCGTTGCCGCGCCGGGCGAAATCGACCAGCACCGGGTGTTCCTGACGGCAGGATACGCACCAGGAAGCCCATACGTTGAGCAGCCACACCTGGCCGCGCATCGCTTCCGGCCCCATGCTTTCGCCCTCCTTGCCGAGTACGGCGAGCTTGAAGGCGGGAGCCGGCTTGCCGACCAGGGGCGAAGGCACTTCGCGCGGGTTGAGGTTCAGCCCCACCGCGAGCAGCGCCGCCAGCGCGATGAAAGCGCCGAGAATCCAGAAATAACGGTTCATGCCGCTTGTTCTCCTGCCTGTTCTGTCGAGGGCTGCGCCTGGCGGCGGTTGCGATTGCCGCGGTAGCGCCGGTCGAGCATGGCCAGCAGGCCGCCCAGGGCCATGATGACGCTGCCGCCCCAGATCCAGTCGACGAAGGGTTTGTAATACACGCGCACCGCCCAGTCGCCTTCCGGCTGATCCGGGTTGATCGGCTCGCCCAGGGAGACATAAACGTCGCGCAGGATGCCGGCGTCGATGGCCGCTTCGGTCATCGGCATCATGGACGAGAAGTAGTTGCGCTTTTCCGGATGCAGGCTGCGCAGCACGCGGCCGTCCTTGCTGAGTTCGAATTCGCCCTGCGCCGCGTGGTAGTTCGGCCCATCCACCGAGCGCACGCCCTTGAAGGTGAAGTGATAGCCGCCGACGTCGACGCTCTCACCGGGGCCGAGCTTGACGTCTTTTTCCTGCTCGAAGCTTGTCACCATCGTCACGCCGACCACGAATACCGCGACGCCCAGGTGCGCCAGATGCATCCCGGCGAAAGCGGCGGGTTGGGCCAGTGCCGCCGCGACGAAACCGCGTTCGCCGCGCGTCTGCACCCGCTGCGTGAAATTAAGCAGCGCCGTGAAGGCGATCCAGGCCGCCAGCAGCAGGCCCAGCGCGGTCATTGCCTTCCACTGGCCGTAGATCAGGGGAATCGCAATCGCCACGACGACGGCGCAGGCCAAGGCCCAGCGCCCGGTACGCAGGATTTCGGTGAACGAAGCCGATTTCCAGCGGGCGAACGGCGTGATGCCGATCAGGAACAGCACCGGCGTCATCACCGGCACGAACACTGCGTCGAAATATGGCTGCCCGACGGAAATCTTGCCGACGCCCAGGGCGTCGATCAACAGCGGGTACAGCGTGCCGAGTAGCACCGTGGCGCAGGCCACCACCAGCAGCACGTTGTTGGTGAGCAGCAGGGATTCGCGCGACACCAGCGCGAAGCGCCCGCCGAGGCCGACCGACGGCGCGCGCCAGGCAAACAGCGCCAGCGAGGAGCCGATCACCGCCACCAGGAAGATCAGGATGAACACGCCGCGCGTCGGATCGGTGGCGAAGGCGTGGACGGAGGTCAGCACGCCGGAGCGCACCAGGAAGGTGCCGAGCAGGGAGAGCGAGAAGGCGGAAATTGCCAGCAGCACCGTCCAGTTCTTGAAGCTGCCGCGTTTTTCCGTTGCCGCCAGGGAGTGCATGAGCGCCGTGCCGACCAGCCAGGGCATGAAGGAAGCGTTTTCCACCGGGTCCCAGAACCACCAGCCGCCCCAGCCCAGTTCGTAATAGGCCCACCACGAACCCATGGCAATGCCGAGAGTGAGGAACACCCAGGCCGCCGTCGTCCACGGCCGCGACCAGCGCGCCCAGGCGGCGTCGAGCTTGCCGGAGAGCAGCGCGGCGATGGCGAAGGCGTAGGCCACCGAGAAGCCGACGTAACCCATGTACAAGAGCGGCGGGTGAATGATGAGGCCGGGGTCTTGCAAGAGCGGGTTGAGGTCGCGCCCTTCCGCCACGCCCGGCAGCAGGCGCTCGAAAGGATTGGAGGTAAACAGGATGAACAGCAGGAAGCCGAAGGACACCAGCCCGAGCGTCCCCAGCACCCGTGCCAGCATCACTTCCGGCAGTTGCCGGGAAAAGAGGCGCACGCCCAAGGCCCACCAGGAGAGCATCAGCATCCACAGGAGCAGCGAACCCTCATGCCCGCCCCACACCGCCGAGACGCGGTAGGCCATGGGCAGCAGGGAATTCGAATGCTGCGCCACGTAGACCACCGAGAAATCGTTGTTGGCGAAAGCCCAGGTCAGGCAGAGGAAGGAGAGCGTGGTCAGCAGGGCGAAGGCGGATGTCGCCGGGCGCGCCAGCGCGATCCAGGCCGTGTGTCCGCGGTGCGCGCCGATCAGCGGCAGGGTGCCGAGCAGGAGGGTGGTCAGCGCCGCCAGAATGAGCGCGAAATGGCCAAGTTCAGGAATCATGCTCAGTTACTCGCTTTCGGGCTGGCGGCCGGGGTGGCGTCGGGGGTTGCCGGGGTTTGTTCCACGGCGGGCGCGGCGGACTCGCCTGCCGGCTGTTCGTTCTGTTCCGCCATCTTTTCCAGCCCGCGCTCGTGCGCGTCGTTCAGGGCTTGCGCCGCTTCCGGCGGCATGTAGTTTTCGTCGTGCTTGGCCAGCACTTCCTGCGCCTTGAAAATGCCGTTTTCCTGCATGCGGCCTTGCGCCACCGCGCCTTTGCCTTCCATGAACAGGTCGGGCAGGATGCCGACGTAATCGACTGCGATGTCGTTCTCGGTATCGGTGATGATGAAGCGGATGGTCACGCCATCCGCCTGCCGCTGGATGCTGGCTTCCTTGACCAGGCCGCCGATGCGGAACAGCTTGTCCGCCGGGGCCTTGCCGTTCTTCACGTCGGTCGGCGAAATGTAGAGCGCGATGTTGCTGTTCAGCGCATTCAGCACCAGGGCCGCGATGATGCCGATCAGGGCGAGCGCCCCGCCGATCAGGGCAAGTTTCTTGTGACGCAGCTTCATACGGCAGGACTCCCGGTTTCGGCGCGCTGTTCGGCCCGCCACTGACGCCTCAGGCGCGCCACGCTTGCCCGCTGGCCGCGGGCGACGAGGATGGGTTCGATCACCATGACCAGCGCCGTGACGCCGAAGCTGCCCCAGACGTAAAGCCCGTAGCCGCCCATGGCGAGAAAATCGCCAAAACTGTTCCAGTAGATCATGCGTTTTCTCCGCTTAATTCCCTTTTTACCCAGTCGGCGTTGCGCTCGCGTTCCAGCATGATGGTACGCACGCGGGCCAGCGCCACGGCAATGGCGTACATCCAGAAGGCCAGCGCCATCAGCAGCATGCCCCAGAGCATGATTTCGGCCATCGCCGACTTGGTCAGATTGACGCTCGACCCTTGATGCAGGGTGTTCCACCACTTCACCGAGAAGTAGATGATGGGAATGTTGACCACGCCGACCAGCAGCAGGATGCCGCCCGCCTTGTCGGAACGGCGCGGGTCGTCGATGGCCGCCGTCAGCGCCATGTAGCCGATGTAGAGGAAGAGCAGGATCAGTTCCGAGGTCAGGCGCGCGTCCCACACCCACCACGTACCCCACATCGGCTTGCCCCACAGCGCGCCCGTCCACAGCGAAAGGAAGGCCATCAGCGCGCCGGTCGGGGCCAGCGCCTGCGCCATCATGCCGGACAGGCGGGTGTTGAAGGCCAGGCCGATCGCCGCCCAGAAAGCCATCACCAGATAGATGAACATGCTCAGCCAGGAAGTCGGCACGTGGATGAAGATGATGCGGTAGCCTTCCCCCTGCTGGAAATCGGTGGGGGCCACCAGCATGCCGATATAGAGGCCGGCCAGCCCGAACAGCACACCGGCGGCGGCAAACCAGGGAATCAGCTTGCCGGCGAGAGGATAAAAGGTGGCGGGGGAAGCGAAGCGGTAGAGATTGAAGCGATCGGTCATTCGAGGGCAATTTTCAGGGCCGCAGCCGATGCCCAGGGGGCAAAGCCGATTGCGGCGATGGTCATGGCAGCTAGCAACGATAGATGTCCATCCCCCCCGAGACCGGACACCGTGGCTTCAACTGCGCCAGCGCCGAATATTAACACCGGAATGTAAAGGGGGAGAACCAGGAGAGACAAGAGCACGCCGCCGCCGCGCACGCCCAGCGTCAGCGCCGCGCCGATGGCGCCGATGCCGGACAGGGCCGGCGTGCCGATCAATATCGTGACGACGAGCACCCACAGGGCGTCGGCGGAAAGGTCGAACTGCACGCCGAGCACCGGCGCGATCAGGGCCAGCGGCAGGCCGGACACCAGCCAGTGCGCGATGACCTTGCCGGTCACCAATAAACCCAGCGGATAAGGAGAGAGCGCCAGTTGCTCCAGCGTGCCGTCGCGGTGATCGTCGGCGAACAGGCGCGGCAGGGACAGCATGGTCGCCAGCAGCGCCGCCACCCAGAGCACGCCGGGCGCGAGCTTGCGCAAGAGATCGGTTTCCGGGCCGATGCCGAGCGGAAACAGGCTGACCACGATGACGAAGAAGAACAGCGCCGAAACGATGTCGGCCTGCCGGCGCATGGCCAGTTGCAAATCGCGGCCAATCACGGAAAAGATGATTCTGAACACGCCGCGCTCCTCAGCCGATCCGCAATTCGCGCACCGCGGCGGCGGGAATCTCCACCGCCTGATGCGTGGTCATGATCGCCATGCCGCCGCGCTGCAAATGCCCGGCAATGACGCCCGCCAGCCAATCCACCGCCGCCACGTCGAGCGCCACGAAAGGTTCGTCCAGCACCCACAGGGGCCGCCGGTCGACCACCAGCCGCGCCAGCGCCACCCGCCGCTTCTGCCCTTGCGACAGATAACGGCAGGGCAAGTCCTCGCGCCCGGCCAGCCCGACCTGCGCCAGCGCATCGAGCGCCGCATCCTCGTCCAGCGCCTGATCCGCAAAGCGCGCCGCGTGCTGGAAATTCTCCAGCGGCGTCAATTCTTCCTTGATCGCGTTGTGATGCCCGAGATAGCAGAGCGCCGCGTGGTATTCGTCGCGCTGTTTGCGGATCGGTTTCCCCTGCCAGCGGATGTCGCCGCTCTCCGGCGGCAGCAGCCCGATCAGCATCCGCAGGAGGCTGGTCTTGCCCGCGCCGTTGCGCCCCTGCAAATAGATCAGCTCACCGGGGGCCAAAGTGAAGCCGAGTCCTGCGAACAGGCGGTTGTCGCCGCGCAGGCATTCCAGATTGTCGGCTTCGAGCATGGGGATGGGCGTATGAAGGGGTAAAAAAGGGAGTCATGGCCCTGATTCAAGCCAGGGCCGAATTATGGAGGCGCAAGTGTACCGGCAGATTGAGGCGAATCAAACCGCAAAAAATTGCCGGCGCTGCAGACCTCCGGCGGCATGTGGCCGGAAGCGCGGGCATGTCAGGAACGCTATCCGTTACCTAGGATGCCTACAACCGTCTGACAGCATGCGGCAGCAAAATCGCAGGGCGGATTGCCAGCCCCCTGCCCTCTCTGGCATGCTTGACGCCGGACCGGGCTGCTGCAACTGCCAGCCGCCGCGGCCTCGTCCTATGGAGCAACAGACCTTGCCGCCCGATACCGTCGATTCCACCGCAACCCGCAACACCGCAGTTCGCCACGTTTCCCGGCGCATCGTGTCGAGTACGCCCGGACGTCTGCGGATCAAGGATGCAGGATTGCGCAATGCCGCGCGGCTGGAGCAATTGACAGCCGCCCTGGCTGAATTCGACGGCATGCTCGAGTTCGAGCGCAATCCGCGTATCGGCAGTCTGACCGTGCACTTCGACTGCAAGATCGTGGCCATCGAAAAGCTGGAAAGCACCGTCGATCTTCTGGTCGATCGGATACTGAGGCAACCCGCGCAGCCCGGAAAATCCCGGCGGCGGCAGATCAACCGCTACGCCAAGATCGGCATGCTCGGCAGCCTGACCGCTTCCCTGGCCTTGCTGGCAGCGGGACAGAAACGCGGGCATGCCATTGCCGGCGCCTTGTTCGTAGCGAGCCTGAGCGTGCATCTGGGGCTGCATCGCAAGCACCTGTTGCGTTAGTATCGGCTGTCCGGAGCAGCCTCGGGCGATATTGGAAAACAGATCAAGAACGCGTATCAAGCACCACCGGTTCTGGATTTGACGCATATCAAGCGCACGCACAGGCGAAGTGCTACCGTGCAAAAAAGGATGTCTTTCTTCACCCAGCCAGCCAACCGCCTTGCGGTAGCTAGCCGACCATTCACCACAGGATCATCATGGCTGGTCAATCCGTCGCCACCCTCGTTTCTTCGGCCAGGTCCGGGCAACTGGACGTGGCTTCGCTCGTCCCGACGATTGCCACCTATCTGCGCATCGCGCACCAGGTTCCGGGACGCATCCGTTTCAAGATCGACGCCGCCATCCTGCACGATCCCGTTTTGCGCGAAGCCGGTGAAGAAGGCCTGCCCGGCGCACTCGGCCACATCCGTGGCGTACGCGACATCCGCCTCAACAAACTGGCGCGTTCCTGCACCATCGAATACGACCGGGCCGTCATCGCCGATGCGGCCTGGGCCGATCTGCTTGCCGCCCGGGCGACGCCGGCCGCGCAAGCCCTGTTGGGCATCATCGAAGACAAGGTCGAGGAGGCATGTCGTGGCCAACTATGACGAAGCAATCCTGCGCAGCCGCCAGTTGCAGGCCGCAGCGCCCTTCCCCATTCTGCATCAGGCCGTCCGTATTGCCCTGTACGACGAATACGCGGCGCGCGCCTTCTATCAACGGGTGATCGAAGCCTTTGGTCCGCAAGCGCCCTTCGTCAATATCGTGCAGGCCGAAGAGCGCCACGTCGCTGCCCTGAGCCAGTTATGCCAGCGCTACGGCATTCCGCGCCCGCTCGATCCTTTCCCCGCCGAAACGACGGTTTCTCCGACCTGGCGTGCCAACCTGGAACGCGCCGTGGCGGGCGAAGTCGCCAATGTGCAGCTCTATCGCAGCCTGATTCCACGGGTCGAGCCCCGCGACGTGCAGCAGGTTTTTGCCAATCTGCAAGCAGCTTCGCTCGACAACCATCTGCCCGCTTTCCAGTTTGCCCTGCAACAAGCCCTGGCGCGGGAAAGCTACCACGCCGCGCAAGGCATCCCGGCCAGCCAGGCTTATGTGGATCACGGGCCGCTGAGTAATCTTCTCGAACGCGGTTTTTCCCTGCTCGCCCGCCAGCACGGCGCTTTCGGCCTGCTCGGCTCGCTCGTGCGCACCGCGCATCCGGCCATGCTGGCCGGCATGGCCGCCGGGGGCGCTGCCGTCCATTACCTGCGCAAGCGGGGCCAGATTTCCCAACCCACGGAGGAATGATCATGCTTCCCCTTCTGCCTTTCATCGCTGGAATTGCAACCGGTGCCGTCGCCATCAAACTGTGGCGCAACGATAAAACCACGCAGACCCTGGAAAACGCCAAGGTGAAGATTCGCGAGGCGACAGTCAGCGGCCTGAGTCGGCTGGAATCCTCGACTGCCGCCATGCGCGACAAATTGGCCGTGCCGGAAACCGAAACCGCAGCGGTCGAAACTGCCGTTGCGGCCAAAACGACCCGCTCGCGCAAACCTGCGGCCAAACCCGCGACTAAACCTGCAACTCAATCCGCAGCAGAACCCGCCAAAAAACCGGCGGCCAAGCGAGCCAGCAAACCCAAGGCAGCGAAACCGCAAACTCCGGCTGGAGATGGCGCATGAAACGCCATCTCCCCGTCCGGGTGCAGCCTGGATTGATGCTTTACGGCAATGGCGACGCGGGCGATTTTGCCGGTGTCAGTCGCGATTTCGTGCGCGGTTTCGTCGCCAGCGGCCTGCTTGGCGCGGTGCAGGATCGGCAGGCCGTGCTGCGCCTGGATCGCCGCGCCCTGCGCCTCGGTCTGCAGGGCGGCAGTGCTCTGGCGGCTGGCACCTATGCCGCCGGAGCCTGGCAACGCGGCCAGGTCGGGCAGGCGCTGCTGAGCGCTGCCGCTGGCCTGGCGGCGGTTGCCACTTTTGAACATTTGCTGCGCGAACCAGAAACCAAGGAGAAAACTGATGGGCAAGAAGAAGCATAAACAACAGGCCGGACAACAGAGTGGGCAACAGGCCGCCTGGGGTCAGGCTGGTTTTGGCCAGGGCGGCTACGGCGCTGCGGGTGGCATGGGCGGCATGAACGCGGGCATGGCTGGCGGCTTCGATCCCAATGCCTGGAACGACATGCTCAATGGCGTGCCGGGCAGCGAGCGTGGCTTCCTCAATGGCCTGCAGGGCATGGTCGGCTCGCGCCAGACCGAGCAGTTCATCCTCGGTGCCTTGATCGGGGCGGCGGCGGTCTATGTCCTGGGCGACGAGCAGATGCGCAACAAGCTCCTCAAGACGGCGATGAAGCTGTATGCCGGCATCGCCGGCGGCGTCGAGGAAATCAAGGAGCAAATGGCCGACATCCGGGCTGAAGTTGAAGCCGAGGGGCTGGATTGAGCCTGTTTCGGGTATGACACACATGGCAAGCTGCAGTCCTTTCACGCGTCTTGAAACCGTCCATCGGTTGGGCGACCGGGTGCGCTTTCGTTATCAGGCGAGCGGCCCGCTCGATGCGGCCAGCGTGGCGCAGGCCGTGCGCAATCTGCCGGGCGTGTGCGCTGCGCGTCTGAACCCGGCGGCGCGCTCGCTCACCGTCGAATTCGAACCGGAACAGACGGACTGCACGCGCCTGCATGCAGCCCTCCTGCAGCTTGACGTGCCACCTGAACGGGCGGTGCTGGGCCGCATCGAGCGCCACGACGACCTCGTCGGCGTCGCCAGCAGCGGTGCCTTGCTCCTGGGGCAGCGCCTGGTGCCGGCCAGCCTGATGCTGCCGGCGACCCTGGCCGTTGCCCTGCCGGTTTTCGCCGAGGCGGTCGACGATCTGCGCCACGAAGGCATCACCTCGCACGTTCTGGAAGCCCTGGCGGTGGCCATCTCTGCCGCCCGCCGCGATTTCACGGCGGCCAATGCCACCAGTTTCATGCTGGCGTTGGGCGAATATCTCGAACAATCCATCGCCCGGCGCTCCGACGAATTGTTGAAGGAGTTGTTGCGCCCGGACACCCGCCAGGTCTGGGTCGAAATCGACGGACAGGAGCGTCAGATTGCCAGCGACGCCGTGGAAATCGGCATGACGGTCATCGTCGCTGCCGGGGCTGCGGTGCCGATCGATGGCACGGTGCTCGGGGGCGAGGCGGTGCTCAACGAAACCGCCATGACCGGCGAAAGCCGCCCCATCGCCAAGAAACGCGGCGACCGCGTGCTGTCCGGCACCCTCGTCGAAGAAGGGCGTCTGCGCGTCTATGCCGAACACGTGGGCCGCAACACCGCTGCGGCGCGCATCGCCGATTACGTCGAGCATTCGCTGGCGGCCAAGAGCCAGGCCCAGCTCGGTGCCGCCCGTCTGGCCGACCGGCTGGTGCCTGCCGTGCTCGGACTGGCCGGCACGACCTGGCTCCTGACCGGCGACTGGCAGCGCGCCGCCGCCGTCCTTCAGGCCGACTATTCCTGCGCCCTCAAATTGGCTACGCCCGTCGCTTTCAAGGCCGCGATGCACCGGGCAGGCACGCAGGGCATTTTGTTCAAGGGCGGCGACGTCGTCGAGCGTCTGGCCGAAGCCGACACCTTCGTCTTCGACAAGACCGGCACCCTGACCACCGGCCAACTCGCCGTGACCGACGCCATCGCCTTCGATCCCAGCTATTCGCCGAAGGACATCATCGACCTTGCCGCCTCGGTCGAAGAGCATTATTTCCACCCGCTGGCGCTGGCCGTGGTCAGCGCGGCCCGCCAGCACCACGGTCGGCATTTCGATCACAAGGAAGTCGAATTCATCGCCGCCCACGGCGTCGCCAGCATCATCGACGGGCAGCGCATCGTGGTCGGATCGCGCCACTTCATCGAAGACGACGAAGGCATTTCGCTCGAACGGCATCGCCAGCGCCTGGAAGTGCTTTTCCGCCAGGGAAAAACCCTGCTCTACATCGGTTTTGGCGGCCGCCTGCTCGGCATCATCGCGCTCAAGGATCAACTTCGCCCGGCCAGCCCGGCCACGCTGCAACGCCTGCGCAGCCTGGGCGTCAAACGCATCGTCATGCTCACCGGCGACCACCGCGAGCGGGCGCAGGAACTGGCCGACGAACTCGGTCTCGACGCCTTCCACGCCGAGTTGTTGCCGCAGGAAAAAGCCGAACTCGTCGCCCGCATGAAAGCAGAAGGCGCCCGCATCGCCTTCGTCGGTGACGGCATCAACGACGCCCCGGCGCTCGCCGGTGCCCATGTCGGCATCGCCATGCAGAAAGGGGCCGACATCGCCCGCCTGACCGCCGATGTCGCCCTGCTCGAAGACGGTATCGAGCGTGTGGCCGACGCCAAGGCGCTGGCCGTGTCGACCATGAAACGGATCGACAAGAATTTCCGCCTGACCATTGCCGCCAACACCGGCATCCTGGCGGCTGCCGCCAGCGGCAGGCTCTCGCCCGTCGCTTCCAGCGTGGCGCACAACGGCAGCACCATCGCCATCCTGCTCAACGCTTTGCGCGCCGGCTGAGTCCGGGGTTCGGCAGCTACCGCCTGCCGAACGTCGGAAAATCAATCCCCACTGTTCCAGAAACCGGCTGCGGTGCCCGACTGCGGCGCATATGGAAATAAGGAAAAGATATTTCCCGCAGCCCGGCGTTCGCGCCAGAATGCACGCAGCCGCCGGATTTAACCGATAACTTGCCAGGGCGGCAGACAAATACTGGCTAAAGCGTCGCTCGCTCCACCCCCCGGGAGCCGGGCACGCTGGATTTCCAGCCACCCGGGGAATAGGAGTATTGCCATGAACGTCGCTCGCGAAATCCCGCCGCGTCCGATCGACCCTCTGCACGGTTACATCCGCCGTTTCGGCGACCTGCCCGCCTGGTTCGATGAAATCTCCACCGCCCTGGCCCGCGCCTTGGCCCAGCGCGCCTTGCGCCAAGGCGTGCCGCTGGCCACGGCGGATTTTCCGTCGGCCTGAGTACGCTGGCGAATTTTCCGGAACCCGCCTGGGCCTGCCGGCCTGGTCGGCGAATTCCGGCAACGGGCACACGCATATGCTCATGCCTATTTCTTCGTTTGCCAGGGCCAGCGGCCCGCGCACACTGCGGACGACACCGCACATCACAAGGAAAATTCCATGCCACTCACCGAACTGGCGCGCTATCTGAGCGCCGAGCGCACAAGCCCCATTCCGGGGCCGCAAGAAGCGCCGTTTTTCGAGCGGGATGGCCAGATACTGGCCCATTTCGCCGACCTGGAACTGAGCTCCCGTTTTCTGCCTGTGTTCGACACGGCCAACGGCCAGGTGCATGCGCACACGGCCATCCTGCAGGCCGTCAGCCGCAGGCACGGTACGGCGCTGGAGCCGCACGCGGTATTCGTGCTGCCCAGCGATGACGCCGAGTTCGTCTATCTCGACCGGCTGGTGCGTACCCTGCATGCCATCAACTACCTCAGGTATCCGGGACGGCATCCGGAACACGGCAATCTGCTGCTCAAGGTGCATTCCCGGCACGTCTTGAGCGTGTCCACCCGGCACGGCACGACTTTCGCGGCGCTGCTCCGGCTGTGCGACCTGAGGCCCGGCCAGATCACCCTGGAAGTGGATATCGGCCACGGGCGTGGCGCAGCGCATGTGGAGCAGGCGGTGGCGAATTACAAGGCTTGCGGCTTTCGCATCGCCATTCACCGTTTTGGCCGTCAGGCCGAGGATGCGGCGCGGCTGGCCGGCTTGCAGCCCGCCATACAACCCGACATCGTGCGCCTGGATTCCCGCCTGCTGGAATCACCGCAGCGACTGGCTGCAGCCGTCCAGGCAAGCCACGCCCTGGGTGCCCGCACGCTGATCGAGGATGGTGAGGCGCAGCATCTGCCCCTGGGTGCCCGGGCTTCCGGCATCGATCTGCTGCAGGCGCAGGCCGTTCGGCCGGCCCTGGCCGATGGGCGCATCGAGGCGGTACGGCAAAACCGGCCGGTTTCCCTGGCGGCATGATTATGCCCCGCTGTTTATACCGTTGGTCAATGCGCTCCGAGCCGGGTCGATCGATTCGGCCGGGGAGCGTATTTCATAGCCATGCCGTTGCAGCAATCGGATCGCGCGTTCGACATGCGGCAAATGACGTTCGCTGCGTGCTGCTTCCTGCGCGTGCAATACCAGACCATGCGCCGATAACCAGGCAGCGATGATTTCGAGGCCTTTGGGACCGATGCCATCGATTTTGCGCAAACGCTCGTAACCCACGGCAAGCACTTCTGCGGGCGTGAAATCGGCCCGCTCGAAGAGCTTGCACAGAGCGTTGTTCTGCAAGGTGGGCAGGCGAGACGGCGGGTGTATTGCAGCCTTCCCCGCGGTTTTCATATCAGGATCTGCCGCCGTGGCCATCACGGGTTCGCCTTTGACCCGACTCAGTTTCCGTCCGCTGGGCCTGACTCTGGCGTGTTTTTTGGCGCGGCTTTCAGGACGGCATGCGCGCGGGCGTTCGGACGTACCGGGTTTTTCGGAGCCTGGGCGCTCAACTGCACGGGCGCGGGGGCGCGCCATTCAGCCTGGGGGCTCTCCTGGGCCGCCTGGGCGGAACCTGCCACCAGCAAGGCGGAAAGTACGGAAGCAATCTGGCAAGTCATGGCGTGCTCCAATTCACGAGGGGGAGGGGGGCAAGGCCTGAACGATAGAGCGGTGCCGGACATTGGCCAACGACGTATTCCTGATATGGATATAGGCGGCTCCCCGGTGCAACGGACGCCTTGGCACCGGGGGCGTTCTGAGCCAATCTGAATTTGCTTATCCAAAATAAATCGTTTTCTCCCCGTGGGCGCTGCCCTGAAGATGCGCAGCCTCTGGCGCTTGCAGCATGCCGCCGGAACACGATCACAAGGAGAAAACATGCCCGCTTCACCCGAGAAACCCTGGCACGCCGCCCTGCGCCCGCTGGCCCTGGCCACGGCGCTGACTTTGGCACTAACACCCCTGGCGCAGCCCGTCCTGGCCCAGGCCGCCCTGGATGGCAAAACCGCCAACAAGATGGCCGATACCGCCGCCACCGCCCTGGCCGCGCCGGATTCCATCGGCGAATTCGCCCGTCTGGTCGATCCGCAGACCCTGGCTGCCTGGGTCCGCTTGCTGACCAGTACCGAAACCATCGCTGCCTTGCTCGAACAAGGCAATGCCGACAACGTCAGCCGCTGGGTGGACATCATGACCCACCCGGCCCTGGTGGCGAACGTGCTGCAGGCTGCCGACCCGGCCCTGGCGCAGCAATGGGCCAACGGCTTTGCCGACCCGAAATTCGTCGAGGCCGCCCTCGGCCTGGCCGACAAACGGGTGCTGGAACAATGGCTGAAGACCTTCACCGATCCGCGTCTGCTCACCGCGGCCCTGAAAATCGGTGATCCGAAACTGGCCCATGCCTGGGTCAGCCTGCTCGCCAATCCCAAGCTGATCGAGGCCAGCCTGGGCTGGGCCGATCCAAAGTACATCAGCCAGTTGGCCCTGGTATTCACCGATCCGAAAATCATCGAACCGCTCGCCAAGGTGGCCGATGCGGGACTCTGGAGCCAGTGGCTGGCGGCTGCCGCGAATCCCCAGGTGGTCGACGCCTTCCTCAAGGTGGCGGACGGCAAGGCGATTGCCGCTTACGTCGCTGCGTTTACCGACCCCCGCCTGCTCGACGCCCTGATCCGCTTTGCCGACCCCGAGGCCGTGCGCGCCTGGCTGCAGCTCTCCACCGATCCGCGTCTGGTCGACGCCTTGTTGCGCTTTGCCGACCCGCAACTGCTCGGCCCGTGGATCGCCACCCTGACCCAGCCGAAAGTGGTGGACGCCATCGTCCAGACCACCGATCCGCTCCTCATCAACCAGTGGCTCATTGCGCTGACCCAGCCTGCCTTCATCGACAGCGTGCTGGCTTGGAGCGACCCGCGCACCAGCACGCCCTACCTGAATGCGCTGACCCAGCCCAGGGTACTCAACGCCCTGATGCTGTCCGCCGATCCCAGATTGCTCGATAGCAGCCTGCGCGCCCTGGCCCAGGGGCTGCGTGCGTCGGCACAAAGCGGCCGCGACCTGCACCGGCGCGCCGTCAGCACGCCCCCGCAAACCCAGAAGAAAGGCAAATGACATGGCCCGCAATTCCCTTCGTCCCCCGACCGCCCTGCTGGCACTCGCCTTCACCCTGACTTTTACCCTGGCCAGCGGCGCTGCCCTGGCCCAGCACGGCAGCGGCAAAGCGCCCACGGCCAACACGGCAACCAACACAGCAGCCAGCAAGAACGCGTACACCCTGCCGGACAAATACCCGGTGCCGGTGCCCGCAGCGCGCCAGCACACGCCCAACACCATGCTCGAAGCGATCACCCCGGAAGCACGCAACCGTTTCGTGCAAAGCAGCCTGGGCCTGTCGCCCCTGTCGCTCCGGGATTGGATCAACCTGCTGGCCTACAAGGTGGAAGCCAGGCCCGGCCTGAGCTACGACGACGTGGTGGCCTCGATGAAGGCGCGCGCCAACAAGATCAATTTCAAGTTCGTCGGCGTCAATGCGATCTGGAAGGACGTGGCCGCCAGTACCGGAAAAGCCACACCGCGCGTGGAAATCTTCAATTTCTGCGATGCCAACATCGCCCGCGAACTGCTCGATTACAGCCTGGAATTCGTGATCTTCCTGCCCTGCCGCATCGCGGTGGTGGAAGACGCCGAGCAGAAGATCTGGCTGCTGATGCTCGACTGGGACGTGCGCTGGGTCGATGACATCCCGAATCCCGACCGCATTTCCGACCCGCTGCGCCAAGGCGCGACCAAGCTGCGCCAGGGACTGGAAGACATCATCCAAGCCGGTGCCAACGGCGATCTGTAAGGAACGATCATGACTCCATTCAAAACCTCCCCCGTCGTGGCATCCGTCGGTGCCGCCCTGCTCGCCGCTCTGCTCGTCAGCCCGCCCGCCCTGGCCCAGAACAATCTGGCCGATCCGGCCCAGGTACAGGCCATCGTCGGCCAACTGGCCTCGGCCGATGCCGAAAAGCTCGCCTCCTCCCGGCAGCTTCAGGTCTGGATCAGGGAGCTGACCTCCCCCGCCGCGCTGGCAAAAGCATTGCTGGGCCAGGATAGCGCCTATGTGGACGGCTGGCTCCAGGTCGTCACCGATCCGCGTTTGATCGATGCCGTCCTGCAATCGGCTGATCCGGAACTGCTCAACCGCTGGGCCACCGCTTTCACCGACCCGCGCCTGGCCGATACGCTCGCCCGGCTGGCCGACGACAAGCTGCTGGTGCGCTGGGTGGAAGCCAGCTTCTACCCGCCGCTGTTTGAAAACCTGATTGGCCGCAGCGCCGACGACAGCCTGTTGCAACGCTATGTGGACATCCTCATCAACCCGAACACCATCGCCGTCGGCCTCAAGCTGTCCGACCCGGCGCTGGTGGAAAAATGGTTGAACGTGGCCGCCAGTCCTAAGCTGATTACCGCCCTGGGCCGACTGGGCAATCCCCGGCTGGTGAATGCCTGGGTGCGTACCCTGAGTCGTACGGAAACCATCGACGGCCTCTTGCGCCTGGGCCAGCCCGCGTTGCTGGAAAAATGGCTGACGGCCAGCACGGTATTGCTGCAAACCGATTTCATCGCCCGCAACCTGGAACCGGAGAGCCTGGTGGCCTGGGCCAATGTCATGGTGAACCCGGCGCTGATCCAGGCCTTGACGCAGTTCGGGGATGCGCGTCTCTCCGGGCGTTGGGTGCAGGCCATGAGCGATCCGCAGGTGGTGGCCGCCCTGTTCCAGAGCGTCACCCCGCAGACCCTGGCGGCCTTCTTCCGGGCCGCGGCGCAGGTGGGCAGCGGCACGTTGAGTGGCACGCCGGGCGGCAAGCCCGGTCAGGGCAATTGAGGCCAGTATACGCCATGCAACGCCGCGATTTCCTTGCCACCGGCCTCGCCCTGCTCGCCAGCCATCTGGCACCGGGGAGAGCCTGGGCCAACAGTCCTGAAAGCCGCAACGTCAATGCCTTCAATGCCCGCAGTCCGGCTTCCGTGTACGCGGCCCTGGGCATCGAGCCGCCCCGGGACAGCGACGCCATCCGCATCGTCGCCCCAGATGTGGCCGAGAACGGCGCCAGCGTTCCGGTCGAAATCCAGACCGATCTGCCGCAGGTGGAGCGCATGCTCCTGATCGGCGAGCGCAACCTGTTTCCGTTGCTGGCCGATGCTCGTTTCGATCCCCGTCTGAAGCCCTGGTTCGAAGCCCGGGTCAAGCTGGCGGAAAGCTCGAAACTGCGCGTTCTGGTTCTGGCCAACGGCCAGCTTTACAGCAGCAGCAAGACGGTGCGCGTCATCGTCGGCGGCTGCCTGCCCGGTTGAGGTCGCCATGAGCCAATTTCCCATCCGCATGCGTGCCAGCCTGGAAAACGGCGCCGACGGCACGGCCCTGGTCAAGGTGCTGCTCACCCATCCCATGGATACCGGCCTGGGCAGGGACGAGCAGGGGCAAACACGTGCCGCCCATTTCATCACCGAGATCGAGCTTTCCCTGAATGGCGCGCCCGTAACCCGCGTCCAGACCGGCTCAGGCATTGCGGCCAACCCGCTGTTCGGCTGGCGTCTGCACGGCGTCAAGGCGGGCGACCGGATCGGTATTGCCTGGCGCGACAACCAGGGCCTGCACCAGTCTTTTGCAACAACAGCGCAGTAACTCACTCATCCTGAAGGAGATTTCATGAACAAGCGCAGCATTCAACTTGCCCTCGCCAGTCTGGCCCTGTGCGGTGCCGGTCTGGCGCAAGCCAGCGGCCACGCCCTCCCGGCGAGTCCGCCGCCCTACTTCGCCGCCAATTGCGCCAACTGCCACGGCACCGACGGCAAAAGCAGCGCCGCCATTCCCGCCATCGCCGGCAGGGACAGGGAATGGCTGGAAACCGTGCTGCTGGCCTACAAGGCAGGCACCCGCCCCGCCACCATCATGCACCAGCTCGCCAAGGGCTATAGCGATGCCGAGATCGCCATCCTGGCGGATTATTTTTCCAAACAGAAATAAGGGAGGTCTGTCATGAACAAATTCAATCCTGAGCGCCGCCGCCTGCTCCAGGGCATCGGTGCCAGCGCGGCTTTTGGCATCGCGCCCGGCGCGGCCCTGGCTGCCAAGGGCAGGAAACCCGTGGGGCGGGTGGTGGTGATCGGTGCCGGTTTCGGCGGTGCCACCGCCGCCAAGTACCTGCGCAAATGGAGTCATGGTGCCATCGAGGTGGTGCTGATCGAGCGCCAGAAGGAATTCATCTCCTGCCCCACTTCCAACGAAGTGCTGGCCGGATACCGCAAATTTGAAACCACCGTGCACAGCTACGATGCGCTGAAGAAAAACTGGGGCATCAAGGTCGTCACGGCCAGCGTCACCGACGTGGATACCAGCCAGCGCATCGTCAAGACCGACCTGGCCGGTGACTTCAGTTACGACCGTCTGGTGCTCGCCCCGGGTTTCGATTTCAACTACGACAGCATCGCCGGTTACGACGAAAAGGCGCGGGAAACCGTGCTGCACGCCTGGAAGGCCGGCCCGCAGACCCTGGCGCTGAGAAAGCAGCTCGAAGACCTGCCGGACGGCGGCACTTACGTGCTCTCCATTCCCAAGGCCCCCTACCGCTGCCCGCCCGGCCCTTACGAACGGGCCAGCCTGATCGCCTCCTACTTCAAGGAACACAAGCCCGGATCGAAGGTGCTGGTGCTGGATGCCAACGACAAGATCATCTCCAAGGAAAAGCTTTTCCTCGGCGTCTGGGAACAGGATTACAAGGGCATCATCGAGTACCGGCCCAAGTGGAACGTGGTGGCGCTCGATGCCGCTAGCCGCACGGTGACCAGCGAACTGGGCGAGCAGGTGAAGGGGGACGTGCTCAACATCCTGCCCGAGCAGCGCGCCGCCGACATCGCCCACAAGATCGGCGTAATCAATGTGAATGGCCGCTGGGCCGACGTGAACTGGATCAGCCTGGAATCCACCGTCGTGCCGAACGTGCATGTGCTGGGCGATGCCCTTTCCGCCGCGCCCTTGATGCCCAAGTCCGGCCACATGGCCAACCAGCACGGCAAGGCAGTGGCCGCCGCCCTCGTGGAAATCTTCTCGGGCCGCGTACCGCAGCCCACCCTGATGGCCAACACCTGTTACTCGATGGTGGACAAGCGCCGCGCCATTCACGTGGATTCGGTGCACCGCTACAACCCGGAAAAGAAACTGCCTCTGGTGGTCGAAGGTTCCGGCGGTGTCTCGAAAGAGGCTTCGCTGGAAGAAGGCATCTACACCCGCGCCTGGGCGGCGACGATCTGGCAGGACACCTTGGGCTGACGAGCCGAAAACCGGGCAGATCGCACGCAGGCCCCGTTGCTGGGGCCTGCGTGTATCGAGGCGTGCTTGCCGCAAATTTCACAGAACGTTCAGGGGAATCTTCAAATAACGGACGCCATTGGCTGCAGCGGCGGGCAATCCGCCGGCTCGCATATTGACCTGCAGCGACGGCAGGATCAGCCGGGGCAATTCCAGCATGGCATCCCGAGCCTGACGCAGCACGATGAAATCAGCTTCCGTAACGCCATCCCGCACATGCACGTTGCCGCGCCGCTGCTCCGCCACCGACGTCTCGTAGCGCAACTGCTCCCGCCCCGCGACCGGATAATCGTGGCCGACGAAAACACGGGTGCTTTCCGGCAGGGTCAGAATCTTTCGAATCGAACGGTAAAGCTGCCGGGCGCTGCCGCCGGGAAAATCACAACGCCCCGTACCCAGATCGGGCATGAACAGCGTATCGCCGACAAAAGCCGCATCGCCGATCAGATAGGTCAGACAGGCGGGCGTGTGTCCGGGAGTATGCAATGCCCGGATCGGGAGCTGACCCAGGGAAAAAACCGCTTCGTCCGCAAACAAACGATCAAATTGGCTGCCGTCCGTGGCGAATGCCTCGTCCGGATTGAACAGGCCGGCAAAAGTGGTTTGCACGGTCGTGACGTACTGCCCGATCGCCAGTTCGCCGCCCAGTTTCTGCTGGATATACCGCCCCGCAGAAAGATGGTCGGCATGGACATGGGTTTCCAGTATCCACGCCAATGACAGCCCCCGGGTCTGCACATGGCGGATCAGCGCGTCGGCACCAGTCGTTGCAGTACGGGCGCTGACCGGGTCGAAATCGAGTACCGGGTCGATGATCGCGCAGGACAGCGTGGCGGGGTCGCTGACCACATAGCTCCAGGTATGCGTCGCCGCATCGAAAAAGGCCGCGATGCCGGGTGGTTTCGCCGTATTCATGAAAAATACTCAGCGGTATGCACGGATGCCGCCATACAGCCCGAAGGTGAATACGACGGCGGGCAGAAAGCCGCCGCCCAGCCCCACCAGGGCGGGTCCCGGGCAGATGCCGGAAAGCCCCCAGCCGATGCCGAACAGCACGCTGCCCAGAACCAGTTTGCGATCCACCGCCGTTTTCGGGGGCAGGGCCAAGGGCAGGCCCAGCCAGGTGCGCGTGTGCCGCCCGGCCCAGAGGAAACAGGGCAGGGCAACCCCGATGGCACCGGCCATGACGAACCCCAGGGAGGGATCCCAGGCGCCGCCGATGTCCAGAAAACCGAGCACCTTGGCCGGATTGGCCATGCCCGACAGCAACAGTCCCAGGCCGAAAACGATGCCCGCCAGCAGAGCCAGTGCGATGCTCATGGCAGAACCTCCAGGCCATGCCGCAGCAGGGCAACCGTGAGCATCGCGCTGCCCATGAACAGCAGCACCGCCACCAGGGAACGGGACGACAGGCGGGCCAGGCCGCAGACGCCGTGGCCGCTGGTGCAGCCGTTGGCCATGCGGGTGCCGTAACCGACCAGCAGTCCGGCCACGGCCAGCAGCACCCATTGCCGGGGGTGGGCCATATTGACCGGGGGAAAGGCGGCGAGTCCGGGGCGCAGACCCTGCAACAGCCAGGGACTCAGCAGCAGACCGGCAACGAAGGCCCAGCGCCAGCCGCTGTCCGGCTCCCGCACCCGGAACAGACCGGCAACGATGCCGCTGATGCCGGCGATACGGCCCAGGCCGGTGAGCAGAAGCCCGGCCGCCAGACCGATCAAGCCCCCTCCGGCCAGCGCGGCCCAGGGCGTGAATTGATCCCAGCTCACGGTAATCATGGTGTGTTCGTCTTCATGTAAGGGCCAGGGTTTCCTGACGGCGTGCCGGCAGCGGGTGTTCCTTGTCCGCCGCCCCCTGCGGCCAGAGCTGGGTCGCAGGCCGGGCGTAGAAATACCCTTGCAGCCAATCGGCTCCGGCATCGAGGGCGAGGTCGTGCTGAATCTGGTTTTCGATGCCCTCGCAGACGGCCAGGGCGCCCAGTTCGTGAATGATTTCCACCAGCCTGGGCAGCACCCGGCGCGCCCGCAGATTGGTTTGCGCCTGCACCATCAGGGAGCGGTCGAGCTTGACGATGTCCGGATCGAGACGCCAGAGCCGGTCAAAATTGGAGTGTTCGCAACCGAAGTCGTCGATGGCCACCCGGTAACCCCGGCTACGATAGCCGGCCACCGCTTCCTGCAAGCGCTCCAGGTCGTCGATGCGCGCTTCGAGGATTTCCAGGATGATCCGTTGCGGGCTCAGCCCGCAGACCTTGAGCAGAGCCTCGAAGGCTTGCCCGTGATTGGAGGCCGCCAGCAAGTGCCGTCCCTCGATATTCAGGAACAGGTCGCCTGCTGCGGACTGGCGCACGAAATTGCCCGCATGCACCACCCGGCAGAGCCGGTCGAGAAACAGCATTTCTTCCGCGTCGCCGGGAAAATTGAAGGCTTCGCCGGGCGGCAAGGAACGCCCTTGCCGGTCGGTGGCCCGCAACAGCGCTTCATGCGCGATGCTTTGACCCGCGCAGCGGGGGAACAGCGGCTGAAAAACGCTGTGCAGTTCCAGGCCCTTGAAATGGCCGCGGATTTCTCCTCCCCGCAGGCGCAGGCAGGAATCATCGTCATCCTTGTGCTGCAAGGTGTCGAAATAGTGCAGCAGTGTCGCCAGCGCCGATTCAACGCCCATGTTCAGCCCTGCTCGGTCCGCCCGTGCTGCCGGATCGCTGCCTTGACCACGCTTTCCGACAGCTCCGGCGACACTTTTTCGATGAAGGCATAGGTGTAGCTTCTGAGCCAGGCCCCTTTGCGCACGGCCAGACGGGTGGTGTTCACGGGGAACAGGTCGGCGGCTTGCAGCAGGGCCAGGCCACGGTCGTGTTCCGGGTCGAAAGCCATCGAAGCAATCAGCCCGACGCCCAGCCCCAGGCCGACATAGGTCTTGATGACGTCGGCGTCGATGGCCGACAGCACCACGTCGGGCACGATGCCGGCCTGGGCGAAGGCCTGGTCGATGTGGGAGCGGCCGGTGAAACCGGCGTGATAGGTGATGATAGGGTAGTCGCCCAGGGCTTCCAGGGTCAGTTTTTCCACGTTCTGCAGGGGGTGGCCTTGCGGCACGATCACCGCATGACGCCAGTCGTAGCAAGGAAAGGTGGCCAGATCGTCGTTGCCGTCCAGCCCTTCGGTGGCAATGCCGACATCGGCTTCGCCAGCGGCCAGCATCTCGGCGATTTCGCGGGGGCTGCCCTGGTGCAGGGTGAGGTGTACCCTGGGGTAGTCCTCCTTGAACCACTTGATGACCGCTGGCAGCGCATAGCGGGCCTGGGTGTGGGTGGTGGCGACGACGAAATGGCCGGTTTCCCGGCTGGCGAACTGGTCGGCGATGCGGCGCAGGTTCTGGGTGTCGAGCAGGATGCGTTCGACGACCCCGGCCAGTTCCCGGCCCGGGCCGGTCAGCCCGAGCAGGCGCTTGCCGCGCCGTTCAAAGATTTCCACGCCCAGTTCGTCCTCCAGATCCTTGATGTGCTTGGACACACCGGGCTGGGAGGTAAACAAGGCGTTGGCGACTTCCGTCAGGTTGAAATCCTGACGGATGGTTTCGCGCACGATGCGCAGTTGCTGCAGGTTCATTTCAGGCTCCCGGATGCGTGAACACCTTGAGGCGCGACGGCACCAGGCGCACCGTTTGGCCTTCGGCCAGATTCAGCCGCTGCACTTCCTCCCGCGTCAGTTCGACCTCGAAATGCTGGCCGCTGGAACCGTTGACGCCATCCAGTTCGATCCGGGCGGTGACGCCGAAGGACAGGATGCGCGAAATTTTTGCCGCCACGCCCAGGGCTTCCCCCGTATCGGGAAGGATGTCCAGTTCATGTGGCCGGGCGAAGGCCACCACCGGCGCGCCCTGATCCAGGGTCAGCGCCAGTTCGTCCGGCTGGCGGTGCAGCAGGTCGCCGTCCACCCGCACCCGGCCATCCTCGGCGCGGCCGTGGAAATGGTTGACCGCCCCGAGAAAGCCATAGACGAAGGGCGTCGCCGGGTGGCGGTAAACCTCTTCCGGCGTGCCGATCTGCTCGACCTTGCCGTGATCCATCAGCACCACGCGATCCGCCACTTCCAGCGCTTCTTCCTGATCGTGGGTGACGAAAATGGACGTGATGTGCAGTTCGTCGTGCAATTTCCGCAGCCAGCGGCGCAGCTCCTTCCTCACCTTGGCGTCCAGCGCGCCGAACGGTTCATCCAGCAGCAGCACGCGCGGCTCCACCGCCAGCGCCCGGGCCAGTGCGATGCGCTGGCGCTGGCCGCCGGAAAGCTGGGCGGGAAAACGGTCGGCCAGCCAGTCGAGCTGCACCAGATTCAGCAGTTCATGCACCTTGTCGCGGATCTTTGCTTCCGACGGACGCTGACTGCGCGGCTTCATGCGCATGCCGAAGGCGACGTTGTCGAACACCGTCATGTGCTTGAACAGCGCGTAATGCTGGAACACGAAACCCACCTGACGCTCGCGCACGTGGGTGCCGGAAGCGTCCTCGCCTTCGAGCAGCACTTGCCCGGAATCGGCCTGTTCCAGCCCGGCGATGATGCGCAACAGCGTCGTCTTGCCGCAACCGGAGGGGCCGAGCAGGGCAACCAGTTCGCCGGTCGGGAAATCGAGGGTGACGTTATCGAGCGCGACGAAACTGCCGAACGCCTTGTGAATGTTCTTGACTTGAATGCTCATGCTGCGGATTCCTGCCGGGTGGTGCTGTAAGTGGTGCCGGTGGCGCGGTAACTTCGCGCCGCCTGATATTCGATCCAGTTCTTGATGACCAGCGTGACCAGCGCCAGCATGGCGAGCAGCGAGGCCACGGCGAAGGCCGCCGAGAACATGTATTCGTTGTAGAGGATTTCGACGTGCAGCGGCAGCGTGTTGGTCTGGCCGCGGATGTGGCCGGAAACGACGCTGACCGCGCCGAACTCGCCCATCGCCCGGGCATTGGTCAGAATGACGCCGTAGAGCAGGCCCCACTTGATGTTGGGCAGCGTGACGTGCCAGAAGGTCTGCCAGCCGTTCGCGCCGAGCACCACCGCCGCTTCTTCCTCCTCCTTGCCCTGGGCCTGCATCAGCGGGATCAGCTCGCGGGCGACGAAGGGGAAGGTGACGAACACGGTTGCCAGCACGATGCCCGGCACGGCGAAGACGATCTTGATGTCGTTGTCGAGCAGCCACGGCCCGAGCCAGCCCTGGGCGCCGAAAACGAGCACAAAAACCAGACCGGCGATGACCGGCGACACCGAAAACGGCAGATCGATCAAGGTAATCAGGAAGTGCTTGCCGCGAAACTCGAACTTGGCGATGGCCCACGCCGCCGCCACGCCGAAAACGAGGTTGAGCGGCACCGAGACGGCGGCGGCCAGCAGCGTCAGCCGGATCGCCGACAGCGCGTCCGGGTCGGTCAGCGCGGTGGCGTAGGTTGCCCAGCCCTTGCGCAAGGCTTCGACGAAAACGGCGACCAGCGGCAGCAGCAGAAATACGGCGAAGAAGGCGAGCGAGATGCCGATGATCGTCCATTTGACCAGCGGCGCCTCGCGCGTCGCCGCCTTGCTCTCGAAGCGCGCGGCGTGGTCGCCGCCGAAGTGCATTGCAATTGCGCCGGCCATCAGCGGTCCCTCCCGGTGCGTTTGGCCGTCCATGCCTGCAAGCCGTTGATGATGAGCAGGAGGACGAAGGAAAAGACGAGCATCACCGAGGCGATCGCCGTCGCGCCGACGTAGTCGTACTGTTCGAGCTTGGTGATGATCATCAGCGGCGTGATTTCGGACACCATCGGCAGGTTGCCGGCGATGAAGATGACCGAGCCGTACTCGCCCACGCCGCGGGCGAAGGCCAGGGCGAAGCCGGTCAGCCAGGCCGGTAGCAGGGCCGGCGCCAGCACGTGGCGGAACACCTGGAACGGCTTGGCGCCGAGGCAGGCGGCGGCTTCCTCGACCTCGCGCGGGATGTCCGCCAGCACCGGCTGGATGGTCCGCACCACGAAGGGCAGGGTGACGAAGGTCAGGGCCAGGGTGATGCCCAGCGGGGTGTAGGCGATCTTGAAGCCCAGCGCGGTGGCGAACTGGCCGACCAGGCCGGCCGGCGCATACAGCGCGGTGAGGGCGATCCCGGCGACGGCGGTGGGCAGGGCGAAGGGCAGGTCGATCATCGCGTCGATCAGCCGGCGGCCGGGGAAGTCGTAGCGCACCAGCACCCAGGCCAGCAGTGTGCCGATGATGCCGTTGAGGACGGCGGCGTAGAAGGCGGTGGAGAAGCTCAGTTTGAGCGCGGCGATCACCCGCGGCGCGGAGATGATGGTCCAGATCTGATCCCAGCTCAGCTGGGCGGCATGCACGAACATGGCACCCAGGGGAATCAGCACCAGCAGGCTGAGGTACACCAGGGTGTAGCCCAGCGTCAGCCCGAAGCCGGGTATGACGGGGGAAATGCGGCGTGACATAAAACCTCAGCGGCAAGTTTCAAGCTGCAAGCGACAAGTAAGAGCCTGTTCGCGCTCTGGCTGGCGAAGAGAGGCGCCATTGTAGGAGCGGCCTTGGCCGCGAAGCTCTTCTGGCTTTGCCCCGATTCGCGGCCAAGGCCGCTCCTACAGTGGGGTTCCGGATCGTGAACAGGCTTCCAGGGCGCCACCCGCGACAGCCCGCTTGCAGCGTGGGGCATGTCGCGGGTGGCTGCGCACGTCAGTGCGCCTGGTAGATCTGGTCGAAGATACCACCGTCGTTGAAGAACTTCGGCTGGGCTTCCTTCCAGCCGTTGAAGTCCTTGTCGATGGTGACCAGCTTCAGCTGCGGGAACTGCTTGGCGAACTCGGCCGCCACCTGCTCGTTGCGCGGGCGGTAGAAGTGCTTGGCGGCGATGCGCTGGCCTTCGTCGCTGTACAGGTACTGCAGGTAGGCGGTGGCGACTTCGCGGGTGCCCTTCTTGTCGACGTTCTTGTCGACCACCGCTACCGGCGGCTCGGCCAGGATCGACAGGCTCGGCGCGACGATCTCGAACTGGTCGCCACCCTGTTCCTTCAGGGCCAGGAAGGCCTCGTTCTCCCAGGCCAGCAGCACGTCGCCGATCTGGTTGTTGACGAAGGTGATGGTCGAGCCGCGGGCGCCGGTGTCCAGCACCGGGACGTTCTTGTACAGCTTCTCGACGAATTCCTTGGCCTTCTCCTCGCTGCCGTACTGCTGCTGGGCGTAGGCCCAGGCGGCCAGGAAGTTCCAGCGGGCGCCGCCGGAGGTCTTCGGGTTCGGGGTGATGACTTCGACGCCGTCCTTGGTCAGGTCGCCCCAGTCCTTGATGCCTTTCGGGTTGCCCTTGCGCACCAGGAACACGATGGTCGAGGTGTAGGGAGTGCTGGATTGCGGCAGGCGGCTCTGCCAGTCCTCGGGGATCAGCTTGCCGAGCTTGTACAGCTCGTCGATGTCGCCGGCCAGGGCCAGGGTCACCACGTCGGCGCGCAGGCCGTCGATCACGGCGCGGGCCTGCTTGCCGGAGCCACCGTGGGATTGCTGGATGGTCACCGCTTCCTTGCCCTGGGCGGTCCAGTGCTTGTTGAAGGCGGCGTTGTATTCCTGGTACAGCTCGCGGGTCGGGTCGTAGGAGACGTTGAGGATCTCCGTGGCGGCGACGGTCGGGCCGGCGAACAGGGCGGTGGCCAGCGCGGCCAGGGCGAAACGGCGAATGGACATGGTGCTGCTCCTGAGAATTGCGGATCTGCTGTTGTTCTGAGTTGGCGTTCTTCGGGGGGCTCTATGTCAGCGGCGCATTCGCGCCCGACTGTGGCGAGGCCGCTGCCGGGATGTGCTCGTGGCCTGCTCGATGCTGCGGTTCATTGCGTCCTCCGGTGGTCCAGTCGGGTGTCGCTGGATCAGGCCTGCTTGCTGTTCTGGGCCTGCAGGCGGAATTTTTCCTTGCGCTCGATCTGCACGACCTGGCCGTTGTGGACGGTGATCTCCACCGAGCCGAATCGCAGGCCCTGCAGGGCGGACTGGATTTCACGCAGGATGCCGGCTTCGTCCTGGCCTTCGACGCTTCTGAGGGTTGCGCTCATGACTCTGCTCTCCATTGGATGGGGCCCGGGGTTGGGCGTGGAGCGGATAGTAGGGGCAGACGATTTAGTCTTAAAAAGAATATTTAATGATTTATTTATTCGTTTAAGGACTATGCGAGGCGAGACCGCGAATTGCCGCCGGGGGTTCCCGCGATCTTGACCGTGGCGTCGAAATTCCTGCCGCTCGTCACAACGCCCTGCTTCCCCCATCGCCAGCGCTCCGGGAGGGCGCATAGTCTTGTCCGATGAACGTGACGAGGCGGCGTCCGATGGACGACAACGAACAGGCTCCGAGCGAACTCGAGACCCTCACCCTGGCCCTGCTGCACAGCCGGGGCGAGGTCGAGCGCCTGCGCGAACGCGAACAACTGGTGGGCAGCCTGCTGGCCGGCCTCAACGCGGTGCTCTGGGCGTTCGACTGGGAGCAGCAGCGGATGGTCTACGTCAGCCCGGCCTACGAGCAGATATTCGGCCGCAGCGCCGCGCTGCTGCTGGCCGACTACAACGAATGGCTCAACAGCATCTACCCGGACGACATGGAGTACGCCGCGCGCAGCCTGCAATCGGTGCTGGAAGTGGGTTCGGTGGAACAGCGTGAATACCGCATCATCCGCGGCGACGGCGAGGTGCGCTGGCTGAGCGACAAATGCTTCATCAGCCCGCCGAGCCTGTTCGATGGCCGCTCGCTGATCGTCGGCATCGCCGAGGACATCACCGAGAAGAAGACCCTGCAGGGCGAGCTGCATCGCCTGGCCACCAGCGACGTGCTGACGGGCGCCAGCAACCGCCGGCATTTCTTCGAGTGCGCCGAAGCGCTGTTCGCCGAGTCCTGTTCCAGCGGCCGGCCGCTGTCCTTCCTGCTGCTCGACATCGACGACTTCAAGAAGATCAACGACAGCCACGGCCACCAGGCCGGCGACCGCGTGCTGCAGCGGGTGGCCCATTGCGCCGCCTACGTGCTGCGCCGCGACGACCTGTTCGGGCGCATCGGCGGCGAGGAGTTCGCCGCCATCTTCCCCAACTGCGACGCCCAGCAGGCACGCCAGGTGGCCGAGCGCCTGCAGCGGGAAGTGCAGCGCCTGCAGTTCAGCAACGACGGAGAGACCTTCGGCGTGACCATCAGCCAGGGCATCACGGTGCGCGGCGAGGGCGACGAGCTGGACGACCTCTATGCCCGCGCCGACGCGGCCATGTACCAGGCCAAGCGGCAGGGCAAGGACTGCATCGTACTGGGATGACCGGTGTAGGGTGCGCCGTGCGCACCGGCGGCCCGGATGCGGTGTGCATGGCGCACCCTACATCGAGCGTCCCGGGTGAAATCCGAAAGGTCTTTAAATTCACTCAAGGAATAAGCAAATGAATTCTTATTCCTTAACTTGTAGTTCATCCCTGCCTAGACTGGCCTCCGAAACCTATCGAGGAGGCCCCAGCCATGGCCAGCCAGACCACCCGCTACCTGATCCTGCCCGGATGGCAGGGCTCGCCTGACGACCACTGGCAGAGCCACTGGCAGCGCAGCCTGCCCCATGCCCGCCGGGTCGAGCAGGCGGACTGGGACAATCCCGATCCGCACGCCTGGGTCGCCACCCTCGAACGCGAAGTGGCGGCGGCCGGCGGGCCGTTGATCCTGGTGGCGCACAGCCTCGGTTGCGTCACCGTGGCGCGCTGGGCCGCGCAGGCGCCGCTGGCCCTGCTGCGCAAGGTGCGCGGCGCGCTGCTGGTGGCGCCGGCTGACGTCGAGCGGCCGAACTGCCCCGAGGCGCTGCGCGGCTTCGCCCCCATCTCGCGCGACCTGCTGCCGTTCCCCAGCCTGCTGGTGGGTTCGGACAACGACCACGCCGCCAGCGCCCCCCGCGTGCTGCAGATGGCCCGCGACTGGGGCGCCGTGCCGGCCATCCTGCCGGGCGCCGGACACATCAACGTCAAGTCCGGGCACCAGCGCTGGGAGCAGGGCTTCGCCTACCTGTACCGCCTGCAGCGGCAGATCGAACAACTGGAACGGATGCGCGCATGAAACCCGCCGACCGCGCGACGCGCCTGCGCGTGCGTCGGCGCCGCATCCACTTCATTCCCATCTGAGCCGCCTCGCGGCGGCTCGCATCGAACGAGATATCGCAATGAGCCGCCCCGCCTTTCCCCAGCAGTCGCTGCTGACCTTCGCCGACACCGAGAAGAGCCCCCTGAGCATCCGCGCCAAGGCGCTGGTGTTCGTCGACTCGCGCTCGCGCCAGCTGCGCGAGCAGGCCAACGCGCTGGCTGCCGCC
>URNG01000015.1 GCA_900549295.1 uncultured Rhodocyclaceae bacterium | reverse complement strand
AACTGGCGCAGCGGGCCCGCCCCCCCCCCCGCCACTACCTCGACGCCATCGGCTGGCAAGGCATCCGCCAGCGCAAACGGCACATCGAAGAATTGCTGCGCATGGCGCTCGACCGGCTCCAGGCGGAAAATCGCCCGCTACGCGTGCTCGACGTCGCCGCCGGCCATGGCCGCTACGTGCTGGAGGCGCTCGACTGCGGCCCGCGTCCCGAATCCATCCTGCTGCGCGATTTCAGCGAACTGAATGTGCGCCAGGGCACGGCGCTGATCGAGGAAAAAGGTCTGACCGACATCGCCCGTTTCGTTCAGGGCGACGCCTTCGACCGCGCCAGTCTGGCGGCGGTTGCGCCGTGCCCGACCGTCGGTATCGTTTCCGGTCTGTATGAACTCTTTCCCGACAACGACGCCGTCGCCACCTCGCTGGCCGGCCTGAGCGACGCCATCGAAGCCGGCGGCTATCTGATCTACACCGGCCAGCCCTGGCACCCACAACTCGAACTGATCGCCCGCGCCCTGACCAGCCACCGCGGCGGACAAGCCTGGGTCATGCGCCGCCGCACCCAGGCCGAAATGGATCAACTGGTCGCCGAGGCCGGCTTCGAGAAAATCGAGCAGCGCATCGATCCGTGGGGCATTTTCACCGTCTCGCTCGCCTGCCGCAAAACCCCATGAGCGACAACGCAGCCGTCGCCGCTGCTTCCGCCCCTTCCGCCACGCCGCTTCCCTGGAAGCGCGGCATCGTCTGGCTGCTCTTTCTTGGCCCCTTCTTTTTTCTCAGCTACGGGTTTACCAACCACCTCGCCGCCGAGCGGGAGCTGACCGCCAGCTTTTACTACGCCTGGGAACGCCACATTCCTTTCCTGCCGTGGACGATCGTGCCGTACTGGTCGATCGATCTGCTCTACGGTTTTTCCTTCCTCTGCTGCCGCGATGCGCGCGAGATCGACCGCCACGGCCTGCGCCTGTTGACGGCACAGCTCATCGCCGTCGCCTGCTTTCTCGCCTTCCCGCTGCGCTTCGCCTTCGAGCGCCCCGCTCTGGACGGCCCATTCGGCCTGCTGTTCGATGCGCTGACGAGTTTCGATCAGCCCTACAACCAGGCGCCCTCGCTGCACATTGCCTTGCTCATCCTGATCTGGGTTCAGTTCGCCCGCCTGACGGCCCAACCGACCCAATCGGCCCGTTCCGGGTTCAGCGCAGGATCGAGCCGGGCGCTGCGCCTCGTCATTCACGGCTGGGCCTTGCTCATCGGCATTTCGGTGCTAACCACTTGGCAGCACCATTTCATCGACGTTCCGACGGGCGCGCTGCTCGGCCTGTTCTGCCTCTGGCTGTGGCCGGATCATGGACGCACGCCGCTGCGGCGCGACGGCGGCTTCTCCCCGCGCCGCCGCCAGCTTGCCTTGCTATACGCCTGCGCCGCTCTGGTCAACCTCGCCCTGGCCAGCACGTTCGCCCGCCATTTCAGCATCCCGTTCCTGCTTTTCCTCTGGCTTGCCAGCGCCCTCGCGCTGGTTGCCTGGAATTACGCCTGGGCCGGCGCGGGCGGTTTTCAGAAACGCGCCGGCCGCGCTTCGCTCGCCGCCGGCTGGCTGCTGGCCCCTTATACTCTCGCCGCCTGGCTCAATTCGCGCCTATGGACGCGCCGGCGGCCACAGGCCGACCACATCGCCAACGGCGTCTGGCTCGGCCGCCTGCCCACAGCCCGTGACATGCACTCCGGCGCTTACGCCGCATTGTGCGATCTCACGGCGGAGCTCCCCACCCCCGCCGGCCCCTGGCGCTACGTCAATCACCCCTGGCTCGATCTGGTGCCGCCGGATGCCGGACAATTGCTTGCCGCCGCCCGCAGCATCGAAAACTTGCGGCCGGACGGCCCGCAGCTGGTCGCCTGCGCCCTGGGATATTCGCGCAGCGCCGGGGCCGTCGCCGTCTGGTTGTGTTTGAGCGGACATTGCCCTGACATGGCTTCCGCCCTGGCGCTGCTCAGCGAGCGCCGGCCTGGCATCGTCATCGATCCCGCCTTGCGCGCCGCGCTGGCGGCGGCTGAAAACCGCATCCGCGCCGGGGATGCCGCCCGAATTTCGACCCGCCATGCCTGAAAACGCCAGCCCCTCTGCCGCCGCCCAAGCGGAAATCACTGCCGCGCTGCTGGCGCTCGGCCGCCACATCGATCTGGCCAGCCTGCTCCTGACTTGCACCGCCCTCGTCACGCTGGGCGCGGCAGCGCCGCCGCTCACGTCCCGGATTGCCCTGGCCGGTATCGTCTTGCTCGGGCTGGCCGAACATTTCCATGCGCTGCGAGTCGCTTTCGATGCCGCCATTTTCTCCCGCTGGGCCGCCCGCTGGCAGGCCGCAGACGCCACGCCAGAGGCCGATCTCGCGGCATTCGATCTGGCCCTTGTCGCTACCCGGCTGCGCGCCGCACCAGCTTCGCCTTCACCCCGTCCGCTCACAGCGCGCATCGCGGGCGCGCGCCGTCTACTGCTGCGGCAGGCCGCTTGCTGCATGCTGCAAGGCGGCATCTGGCTGGTCGTCATCGCGCAGATGGTCTGGCCGCAATAATTTCCCATGCTGCTCGAGCGCTTTCTCGCCACTTTCCTGTGCAATTTCGCCCGCTTGTTCACCGGCGTGCGCGCCCGCTGGGTAACTCAGCCGACAGCCGGTAAAACCCGCATTTACTACCCGAACCACCGCAGCCACGGCGATTTCGTCCTGGTCTGGGCAGCCTTGCCGCTGCGGGTGCGCCGCCTGACGCGGCCCGTCGCCGCCGCCGATTACTGGCTGCGCGGCAAGTTGCGGCCTTACGTCATCCGCCGCGTCTTTCGCGGCGTCCTGATCGACCGTCTGGTCAGCCGTAAGGCCGACCCCCTAGCGACCATGCATAGCGCCCTAGGCGCGGGCGAGTCGCTCATCCTGTTTCCCGAAGGCACGCGCAACACGGGCGAGGGCCTGCAGCCCTTCAAGGCCGGGCTTTACCATCTGGCACGCGCGCATCCCGAGGCCGAACTGATCCCCGTCTGGATCGAAAATCTTGGCCGCGCCATGCCCAAGGGCAGCCTGATTCCCCTGCCGCTCTTGTGCACGCTCACCTTCGGCCCGCCGCTCTCTCTGCACGCCGACGAGCGCAAGGAAGAATTCCTTGCACGCGCCCGTCAGGCCCTGCTCGACCTCGCGCCGCCCGCCGACTGACCTCGACCACTCCCCGCCCATGACTCCGCACGACACGCTCATTGCACTTTTCTCAGGCGTTTTTGCCGCCCTCGTCATCGCCAGCGCCGTCGGCGGCTTTCTGCGCTGGCGGCTCGCTCCCGGCCAGACGAGCGGCGTCATCGACAATCTCAACGCCCGCATCAAGGCTTGGTGGTGGATGATCGGCGCGCTCGCCATCGCCTTCTGGTTCGGCAAGACTGGCGTCATCGTGCTGTTCGCCTTCATTTCGCTGCAAAGCCTGCGTGAATTCATCTCGGTCACGCATACCCGGATCGGCGACCACCGGGCGCTGCTCTGGTGCTTTTTCTTCTTTCTGCCGCTGCAATACAGCCTGATCGCCATCGACTGGTACGGCTTGTTTTCCATTCTGATCCCCGTCTACGCCTTCCTGCTCCTGCCCATCTCCGCCGCGCTCGGGGCCGATACCACGCGCTTTCTGGAGCGCGCCGCCAAGGTGCAGTGGGGGCTGATGATCTGTGTCTATTGCATCTCGCACGTCCCGGCCCTGCTGACGCTGGACGTTCCCGGATTCGCCGGGCGCAACCTGCAATTGATCGTTTTTCTGGTGCTCGTCGTGCAGTCGAGCGACGTTTTTCAGTACCTTTGGGGCAAGCTGTGCGGCAGGCGCAAGCTGTCGCCGGAAATTTCCCCGTCGAAAACGCTGGAAGGACTGCTCGGCGGCGTACTCAGTTCAACCCTGGTCGGCGCGGCGCTGTGGTGGATCACGCCTTTCACCCCCTGGCAGGCGGCCCTCATCGCGCTGACTATCAACATTCTCGGTTTCTTCGGCGGTTTCGTGCTGTCCGCCATCAAGCGCGACCGGGGCCTCAAGGACTGGGGCGGCATGATCGAAGGCCACGGCGGCATGCTCGACCGCGTCGATTCGATCAGCTTCTCGGCGCCGATTTTCTTCCACATCGTGCGCTACTGGTGGGTGTGAACTGATCGCCGCAAAAAAACGGCGAGGCATTGCGCCTCGCCGTTTTTTTGCGGGCCCCGGCAACACAGGCTGCCAGGGTGCTGTTCCCCCTTTCGTTGTTACATGCTGCGCCGGTACTGGCCGCCCACTTCGTAGAGCGCCGAGCTGATCTGGCCGAGCGAGCAGTATTTCACCGCGTCGACCAGCACGGCAAAGACGTTGCCGTCCTCGATCACCGTCTGCTTCAGTTTTTCCAGCATGGCGGCGCACTGAGTGGCGTTACGCGTCTGGAAGTCGCGCAGGCGGCTGATCTGCGACTGCTTTTCCTCATCGGTGGAGCGGGCCAGTTCGATTTCCTGCTGCGCCATGCCCTTGGGGTTGAGGAAGGTGTTGACACCGATGATCGGGTAGGAGCCGTCGTGCTTCTTGTGCTCGTAGTACATCGACTCTTCCTGGATCTTGCCGCGCTGGTAGCCGGTTTCCATCGCGCCCAGCACGCCGCCGCGGCTGGCGATGGCTTCGAATTCCTTCAGCACGGCTTCCTCGACCAGATCGGTCAGCTCATCGATGACGAAAGCGCCCTGGTTCGGGTTTTCGTTCTTGGCCACGCCCCACTCGCGGTTGATGACGAGCTGGATGGCCATGGCGCGGCGCACGGATTCTTCCGTCGGCGTGGTGATGGCTTCGTCGTAGGCATTGGTGTGCAGCGAGTTGCAGTTGTCGTAGATGGCGATCAGCGCCTGCAAGGTGGTGCGGATATCGTTGAAATCCATCTCCTGCGCGTGCAGGGAACGCCCGGAAGTCTGCACGTGGTACTTCAGCTTCTGGCTGCGCTCGTTGGCGCCGTACTTGTTCTTCATGGCGACGGCCCAGATGCGCCGCGCCACGCGGCCGATCACCGAGTATTCCGGGTCCATGCCGTTACTGAAGAAGAAGGAGAGATTCGGCGCGAAATCGTCGATGTGCATGCCACGCGCCAGATAACTCTCGACGTAGGTGAAGCCGTTGGCGAGCGTGAAAGCGAGCTGGCTGATCGGATTCGCCCCGGCTTCGGCGATGTGGTAGCCGGAGATCGACACCGAATAGAAGTTCTGCACCTGGTTATGCACGAAGAACTCCTGGATGTCGCCCATCATCTTCAGCGCGAATTCGGTCGAGAAAATGCAGGTGTTCTGGCCCTGATCTTCCTTGAGAATGTCGGCCTGCACCGTGCCGCGCACGTTCTTCAGCGTCCATTCGCGGATTTTTTCGGACTCGTCCTCGGTCGGCTGGCGGCCGTTGTCCTGCTCGAATTTTGCGAGTTGCTGGGCAATCGCCGTGTTGAAGAAGCAGGCCAGGATGATCGGTGCCGGGCCGTTGATGGTCATGGAAACCGAGGTGGTCGGGCAGACCAGATCGAAGCCGTCGTAGAGCACCTTCATGTCGTCCAGCGTGGCAATCGACACGCCGGAGTTGCCGATTTTGCCGTAGATGTCCGGGCGCTCGTCCGGATCGCAGCCGTACAGCGTCACCGAGTCGAAGGCGGTGGACAGACGGTGCGCCGGCATGCCTTCGGAAACGCGCTTGAAGCGGCGGTTGGTGCGGAAGGCGTCGCCCTCGCCGGCGAACATGCGGGTCGGGTCTTCGCCTTCGCGCTTGAAGGCGAATACGCCGGCGGTGTAGGGGAAGGAGCCGGGGACGTTTTCCTTCATCAGGAAGCGCAGGATTTCGCCGTCGTCGGTGAATCGGGGCAGGATGACTTTCCTGATCTTGGTGCCGGAAAGCGATTCGGAGGTGAGCTTGGTGCGAATTTCCTTGTCGCGGATCTTCACCACGTACTCGTCGCCGGAATAGGCCTCCAGCGTCTGCGGCCACATGTCGAGCAGCTTTTTGGCCTTGCCGTCCTGCTGGCTGTCCTTGGCGGCGGTCAGTTCGTCGAAATCAGCCGTCGGCTTGTCACAACCGGCAAAGAGGTTTTTGGCGATACGCAGCGACTGGCGCTCGCGGGCGATCGTCACCTGCGCGTCGATATGGCTGTGGTAATCGCGCACGCTGTCGGCGATTTCCGCAAGGTAACGCACGCGGGCCGTCGGCACGATGGCGCGGCTGGCCGAAGATTGCCTGACGCTGACCGTCGGCAGCTTGCCGGCTTGCAGACGCAGGCCCTTGGCGGTCAGCGCCGGCACCAGCGCCTGATAGAGCGCGGTCACGCCGTCGTCGTTGAAGCGCGCGGCCATGGTGCCGAACACCGGCATTTCATCCGGGTTCTGGTTGAACAGCTCGCGGTTGCGCTGATATTGCTTCCGGACGTCGCGCAGCGCGTCTTCGGAGCCTTTGCGGTCGAATTTGTTGATGGCGACGAAATCGGCAAAATCGAGCATGTCGATCTTTTCCAGTTGCGAGGCCGCGCCGAATTCGGGGGTCATGACGTACATCGAGACATCGACGAAGGGCACGATGGCCGCGTCGCCCTGGCCGATACCCGAGGTTTCGACGATCACCAGATCGAAGCCGGCCAGCTTGCAGGCGGCGATGACTTCCGGCAGCGCGGCGGAAATTTCGCTGCCGGTTTCGCGGGTGGCGAGCGAGCGCATGAAGATGTTGGGGTGCTCGATGGCGTTCATGCGGATGCGGTCGCCGAGCAGCGCGCCGCCGGTGCGCTTGCGCGACGGGTCGATGGAGATGATGCCGATCTTGACCTGATCGTCCTGGTCGAGGCGGAAGCGGCGCACGATTTCGTCGGTGAGCGAGGATTTGCCCGCGCCGCCGGTGCCGGTAATGCCGAAGACCGGCGTCTCGACGCCATAGGCGGCCTTGATGAGCGGCTCCTTCAATTCCGGCGCGCTGCCGTTTTCGAGCAGGGTGATGATGCGCGACAAGAGGCGGCGATCGCCGGCTTGCAGACCGGCCACGGCGGCCTCGGCGCTCGGCACGCCTTGCTCGGCCACGTCATAGTCCGATTTTTCCACCACTTCGTTGATCATGCCCTGCAAGCCCATGTGCACGCCGTCTTCCGGCGCGTAGATGCGGGTCACGCCATAGTCGTGCAGCTCGCGGATTTCCGCCGGCACAATCACGCCGCCGCCGCCGCCGAACACCTTGATGTGCTCGCCGCCGTTGGCTTTCAGCAGGTCGATCATGTACTTGAAGAATTCGACGTGACCACCCTGGTAGCTGGTGATGCAGATGCCCTGCGCGTCTTCCTGCAAGGCGGCGTTGACGATGTCCTGCACGGCGCGGTTGTGGCCGAGGTGGATCACCTCGGAGCCGGTCGCCTGCAGGATGCGACGCATGATGTTGATCGAAGCATCATGGCCGTCGAACAGCGAGGCGGCAGTCACAAAGCGCACCTTGTTCTTCGGCTTGTAGGGGGACAGCTTCTTGGCTACGGACAAATCAGTCATGGCAAACAGTCTCCGGTGAGTGGTCGATGACCGCATCTTAGGGCGCTTTCGCCAGTCCGCCATTGTTCGCTTTGACGACAATCGTGCAATTTCGGCCATAATGGCGCGCATTGGAAATTTTTCTCGCCCCTGGAGCGGTTTGATGCAGCGCAACATTTCACCGTTCGGAAATTCACGCCAAACCACTGTCGCCATTGAATTTGTGCACGGCATGCTGGCCGGACTGGATCGCCGCAACATCGACTCGCAAGGCTTTCTGCGGCAAGCCGGGCTTAATCCTGCAGATAACGCCAGCCGGATTCCGGTCGATCGCTATGCCGCCCTGTACAACCTGCTGAATCGGACGTTCGACGACGAAGCCTTCGGCCTCTTTGCCCAGCCGATGCGCGTCGGCAGTTTCGAGTTTCTCTGCCGGGGCAGCCTCTCCGCCCCGACGCTGGCTGACGCGCTGGAGCGCATGGGGCGTTTTTTGCGCCTCATCCTGCCCGACCTGAAAGTGAGCATCCGCCGTCAGCGGGGACGGGCCGAACTGGTGATTGCCGAAACCCGCCGCCTCGCCGCTGCACCCGACGACCCCGGGCGGGTGTTCGCCTTCGAATGGCTGCTGCGCCTCTTGCATGGCCTTTCCTGCTGGCTGGTGGCGCGCGGTCTGGCGCTGGACAGCGTGCTCTTTCCCTATCGCCGGCCCAGCCACTCTGCCGATTACGCCCTCATCTTCACCGAGGATTCCCGTTTCGCCCCCACCGTTCCCGGCGGCACCGGCACGCTGGTCGCCAGCTTCAACGCCAATTTTCTGGAATTGCCGATACGCCGCGACGAAACCGATCTGGAAAGCTTCCTCGACGGCGCCCCCGGCAAGATCACCTCGCTCTACCGCCGCGACCGCGCCATGGTCACCCGCATCCGCGACCTGTTGCGCGACAGCCTGCCGCGATCCCTGAGCCTGGAAGAAATCGCCGAGCGTCTCCATCTTTCCCCACGCACCATCCACCGCCGCCTGGAAGAAGAAGGCGCAACTTTCCGCGCCATCAAGGATGCGCTACGCCGCGATCTGGCGCTGGCCCGCCTGACCAAGACCAGCCACAGCATCGCCCAGATCGCCAGCGAACTCGGCTATGCGGACACCTCCGCCTTTTACCGCGCCTTTGTCGATTGGACGGGGGTGGCACCCGTGCAGTACCGGAAGAAGGTGAAAGGTGAGGGAGAGCAGGTGGGAGAACGTTCAGGTTCGTGAAGCGTGCGCTGCTTTCGTTCATTTCTTTGCTTCTTTTGTGCCTCTGTGCCGCAGTTTCTCCGGGAATATCTCAACATGATCCTCAGCCGGTTTCTTTGCTGCCTTGCCCTCGTCTTTGGCTGCTGCCCGCCCACCCTGGCTTTTCTCGAGCAGGAAGTGAGTTTTTCCGAGGCGGATGTTCAGAAAGAACTCGCCAAGCGCGGGCCACAGGAGAAACGCTACGGCGAACTGCTGGTCGCCAGCCTGCCCGAACCGCCCGCCATTCGACTGGGCGAGCCGGAAGGGCGGTTGACCGTGCGCGCCCGCGTCTACCTCAGCCTGGCTGGCGCGAGCGCCCTGCCGGTGGATCTCGTTGGCACCGCCGGGCTGCGCTACGACGAGCGGGAAAAAGCCTTCTATCTCGACCAGCCCGAAGCGCAGAGCGTGCACGCGCCGGGGTTGGACCCGCAGTGGCGAGGCTTGATCGAGCAATATTTGAATCGCATGCTGAAAAGCTATTTCCGCAAGACCCCCGCCTATCGCCTGCGCCCGGACGCCAGCCCGCAGGAAAGCACGGCCCGCTGGCTGCTGCGCTCGGTACGGATCGAACCGGGGCGGGTCATCGCGGTGCTGGCGCCATTCTGAGCGCACCGGCCAAGTGAAACACCGTAGGATTTTTCTGACCCCGCGCTTACTCCAGTCTTGCCTCCTCAGCCATAATGTCAGGAGACGCCTGCAACCGGAGAAAACCCATGTCCGCTTTCCTGCCTCGCTTATGCTGGGTTTTTCTGCTATTCGGCCTGAGCGCCAGCGCGGCGTCGGCTGACGAAACGCCGCTCAGATTCGGGGTCATGCCCTTCAACAGCCCGCAGGCACTGATCCGCAGCCTGCAGCCGCTCACCGCCCATCTCGAACAGCAACTGGGGCGCAAAGTCGTCATTTACACCGCCCCCAACTATCGCGCCCACATCGAGCAGTTGTTGGGCGGCGAATTCGATCTTGCGATCAGCGGGCCGCATTTTGCCGCTCTGGCTGAAGAAGGGGATATGCGCATTCTCTATCGCTATGCCACGAAGCTCGAATCCATACTGGTATTGCCCGCCCACAGCCCGCATCTGCAGCCGGCACAGTTGCGCGGCAAGATCATCGCCACCCCCAGCCATTTCGCCATCATCACCTTGGGCAGCCTGGAATGGCTGGAACAGAACGGGCTGGAATTCGGCAAGGATTACCAGTTGCAGGAATACCCTTCGCACGGCGCCGCCATCGCGGCAGTCGCCAACGGCATGGCCGATGCCGCTTTCGTGGCCCGCAGCGCGCTCGCGCAAAACCCGGAAGATCTGAAGCACGGCGTCACCTTTCAAGACACAGGCATTTCCCTGCCGCAGGTATGCACCCTGCTCAATCGCCGCCTCGATCCCGCGACGGCGGAACGCACCCGCCAGGCGTTGGCCTCTTTTCCGGCAACCGAAAGCGGCAAGACATTTTTCCAGCAAACCGGCTATGGCGGCTACGCCACGCTTTCCACCGCTGACCGGGCGCAATTGCGCAGTTACATCGGCCTCACCAAACGCTTGCTGGAGTTGCCTTGATGCAACTTCCGGCATTCTTCCGCAGCCTGCGTTTTCGCCTGATTTTTGCCAGCCTGCTGATTCAGCTCGTTTTCATCGCCCTGATTATCGGCAACGGGCTGCGCGTCATCGAGCGGCATCTGCACGTGCATGTCGAAGAGCACATCCAGAGCGCCCAATTGCTGTACCAGACCGCGCTCACGGCACCGCTCGCCAATCGCGATTACGCCACGGTGCACGAAATCCTCGAGAGCTGGTTAAAGCATAGCGAAACCGTATACTTGGTACTCGTCACCCCGGAAAACCGGCGCATCGCCAGCGCCGCCTGGCCGGAAGAAAAACCCTTGCCGGCCCCCGGCATCGATGCGGATCGTCCGGAACTGCGACATGTCGTCTTTCCCATCGAGGTTTATGGACAGCACTATGCCGATCTGCACTACGGCATTTCCCTGAATTTCATTGCCAAGACCCGGCACGACCTCATCGTGCAAAGCGCCCTGATCAGCATGGGCGGCCTCCTGCTCAGCCTGCTCGCCCTCGGCCTGACCGGCTATTGGCTGACCCGCCACCTCGGCACCCTGGCCGAAGGCAGCCAGCGCATCGCCGCCGGCGATTACCGTTATCCGCTGCCGCGCAAGGGCCCCAGCGAAATCGTCGCCCTCAGCCGCAATTTCGCGCAGATGAGCCAGGCCATCGAGCAGCGTATCGCCGATGCCCAGAATGCAACCGCAGCGCTACGCGACAGCAACAAATTGCTGACGGGCTTCATCGATGCCCTGCCCGACATCGTCGTGCTCAAGGACGGCTGCAATCGCTGGCTGCAGATCAATGCAGCGGCAGAAAAGGGGCTCGGCCTGGGAAATTTTCCCTGGCTGGGCAAGACCCACAGCGAAATGGCGGAATTGCGCCCGGATTACCGGGAATTTCACCTGAACGGCGCACGCTCGGATGAAAACGCCTGGCAACATCCCGGCATACAGATCAGCTACGAATACGCCAATCCCGCCAGCGCCCCGATGCGCATCATCGAAGCGCGGAAAATCAGCCTTTATGCGGAAGACGGCAACCGCCTCGCGCTCGCCACCATCAGCCGCGACATCACTGAAAACCGCCGTATCGAAACGGAACTGGAGCACTACCGCCAGCATCTGGAAGAACTGGTCGCCGCGCGCACCCATGAGCTCATGCTGGCCAAACTGGCGGCCGAGCAGGCCAGTTCGGCCAAAAGCCGGTTTCTGGCCAATATGAGCCACGAAATCCGCACACCGCTCAATGCCATTACCGGCATGGCCTACCTGATCCGGCGCGGCGGCCTGAGCAAAGCCCAGGAAGGGCGGATGCACACCCTGGAGCAAGCCAGCCATCATCTGCTCGAAATCATCAATGCCGTGCTGGATCTAGCCAAGATCGACGCCGGAAAATTCACCCTGAACGAATCGCCGCTCGAACCCGACGCCCTGCTCGACAACGTCCTCGCCATGATCCAGGGACGCGCCCGGGAAAAACGGCTTGACCTGACGAGCCAGCGCAACTGGCCTGCGGGGCAACTCTTTGGCGATGCCACCTGCCTGCAGCAGGCGTTGCTGAATTACCTCAGCAACGCGGTCAAATTCACGGAAAGCGGGCGCATCGACGTCGCCGTGACGACCTTGGAATCCGACGAAAACACCGTGTTACTGCGCTTTTCGGTACGCGACACCGGCCCCGGCATCGCCCCGGAAACCCAGCAACGCCTGTTCGAGCCCTTCGAGCAAGGCGACAATTCCAGCACCCGCCAGCATGGCGGCACCGGGCTGGGCTTGTCGATCACCCGCCGCCTGGCAGAATTGATGGGCGGCACGGCAGGTCTGGACAGCAGCCCGGGGCAAGGCAGCACCTTCTGGTTCACCGCGCGTCTGCGCCGGGAACAGGGCGCAGAAACCCGGCTTCCTGCCGAACCCCGCGCCAGCGGAACCTGGTCTGCGCCATCGCCCCGGAAACCGCAGCGCCAGCGCGTGCTCCTGGCCGAGGACGAGCCGGTCAACCGCGAAATCACCCAGATGCTGCTGGACGAAATCGACATCGACGTCGATTGCGCCGCAGACGGTGCCGAGGCGGTCGACATGGCCTGTCGCCAGTTGGCGGAAAACCAGCCCTATGCCCTGATCCTGATGGACATGCAGATGCCCAACATGGATGGCCCGGAGGCGACCCGCCGCATCCGGGCGCTGCCCGGACTGGCCCGCCTGCCCATCATCGCCATGACCGCCAACGCCTTCGCCGAAGACCGCGAGCGCTGCTTTGCAGCCGGCATGAACGACTTCATCGCCAAGCCGGTGCAACCGGAAATCCTGTTCGCCACGGTGCAGCGCTGGCTGCCAAAAGAAAAACCCGTCGGCTGATTTCCAGCGCTTCCCCGGTTCAGGCCCGCAGGCGCAGCAGGCTGTCCTCCCAGGCCGGGTGTTTCTCGTAACCCAGCAGGTTGGCCACGGTCGCCGCGATGTTCGCCAGACCTGCGGATTCGCTCTGCTGCAAGCCAAGGCGACCGCCGCTGGCGGCGTCGAACAGGATCAGCGGCACCGGGTTCAGGGTGTGGGCGGTTTTGGCCTTGTAGGAACCGTCCTCGTTCTGCGCCGGCTGGCCGGTTTTTTTATCCAGTTCGTACATCTCGTCGGCGTTGCCGTGGTCGGCGGTAATCAGCGCCACGCCGCCCGCCGCCGCGACGGCTTTGAGCAGACGGCCCAGGGCCAGATCGACGGCTTCCACCGCCATGGTCGCCGCGCGGAAGTTGCCGGTGTGGCCGACCATGTCGCCATTGGCGAAGTTGCAGCGCAGGAAGCGGTATTGCCCGCTGCGGATGGCGGCGATCATGGCATCGGTGATTTCCGCCGCCTTCATCCAGGGCCGCTCCTCGAAAGGCACCACGTCGCTCGGCACCTCCTGCCAGGTTTCGCCGGCGAACTTGCCGGAGCGGTTGCCGTTCCAGAAATAGGTGACGTGGCCGAATTTCTGCGTTTCCGAACAGGCGAACTGGCTGATGCCCGCCTTGCTGAACCACTCGCCGGAGGTGTTGGTGATGGCCGGCGGCGGCACCAGAAAACGCTTGGGCAGTTGCAGGTCGCCGTCGTATTGCAGCATGCCGGCGTAAGTCACCCGCGGCACGCGCACGCGGTCGAATTCGGTGAAATCGGCCTCGACGAAAGCGCGGCTGATTTCAATGGCGCGGTCACCACGGAAGTTGAAAAACACCACTGCGTCGCCATCCTCGATAGTGCCGACGGGTTTGCCATTTTCGGCGATGACGAATTCCGGCAGATCCTGGTCGATGGTGCCGGGATGCTGCGCCCGCAAGCCATCGACGGCTTCCAGCGCGCTGGCGAATTGCTGCCCCTCGCCCAGCACGTGCGTGCGCCAGCCGCGCTCGACCATCGGCCAGTTGGCGTCGTAGCGGTCCATCGTGATGTACTGGCGACCGCCGCCGGAGGCGATGCGGGCATCGAAGCTGTCGTCGTTCAGACTCGCCAGGAAGGCTTCGAACGGCACGACGTAATCGAGCGCGCTGGTTTCCGGCACGTCGCGCCCATCGAGCAGGGCGTGGATGCGCACCCTGGCGATGCCTTCCTGCTTGGCGCGCGCCACCATCGCCTTGAGGTGGTCGATGTGGCTATGCACGTTGCCGTCGGAGAACAGCCCGATGAAATGAATCACCCCATGTCCGACGCGGGCGGCGGCCACGATTTCCTGCCACGCTTCCCCTGCCCACAGGCTGCCCCCGGCAATCGCATCGGCCACCAGCGCCGCGCCCTGGGCATACACCTGCCCGGCGCCGAGCGCGTTGTGGCCGACTTCGGAGTTGCCCATGTCCTCATCGGACGGCATGCCGACCGCCGTGCCGTGGGCGCGCAGGCTGACGTGCGGCGCTTGCGCGAACAGGCGGTCGAGATTGGGCTTTTGCGCCGCCGCGATGGCGCTGCCGACCGCACTTTTCGGCAAACCATAACCATCCATGACGACGAGCACGACGGGGCCGGCAATGCCGGTGAAAGCGGTGGATTTTTGCAACATGGGCGTTCCAGAACGAAAAAGCGCGAGAAAACGACATCGGGCCAGTACTGCCCTGGCCCGATAAGGAGGAAAAGCGGATTTTACGCGATTCTTTTACGTGACTCGCCGCGCCGGATCAGAACAGCTCGGCGTCGCCATAGGAAGGACTGGGGAAGATGCCCTTGCGCACCAGTTCCTCGAAATCGTAGATGCGGTTGCGGCCATCGTTCTTCGCCTGATACAGGCTGCGGTCGGCACGTCCCAGCACTTCCACCGGCAGCACATCGGGGTCGATCTGAGCGTAGCCGATACTGATCGTGATCTGGCCCACGCGTGGGAAATTGTGTGCTTCGATCGCCATGCGCACACGCTCGAAAATATTGTGCGCAATAGCTTCAGTCTCCGCCGTGACGATGGCCACGAACTCCTCGCCGCCGTAACGGTAGAGCAGATCGGAAGTGCGGAAGGTTGCCTGCATCAGCCGGGCCACCAGCAGCAGCGCCTCATCGCCGATCATGTGACCATAGGTGTCGTTGATGTTCTTGAAGAAATCGATGTCGATCACCGCCAGCCAGAAGGTATCGGCACGGGCGCTGCGGCGGCCATCGGTGCGCTCCTGATAGGCATCCGGGCGGGCCATCGCCGTCCAGATGCGCTCGAAATTGCTTTCCAGCGCCTGACGGTTGAGCAGGCCGGTCAGGCGGTCGCGCTGGCTGACGTCGAGCAGGGCGTAATAATTGGAAAAGACTTCCAGCACGCCGCGAATGGTGGCGTCCTCGCTAGGCGAGGCTTCGTGATCGCGCAGAAAAACGAAGTAGCCGCACACTTCGTTGTTGCCGAACAGCGGGTAGGCCATGAGAAATTCGCCTTTGTGCGTGCGCGTGCACGGTTTTCCCAACAGGCGGACGTTTTCGGTGAGGGCGATCACTTCATGCGGCACGTCGGCGATCTGGCTCAATTCCTCGATCCGCTCGGTCATGCGCACCACGCCGTCGGCATCGACCACCTTGGAGCGGTGATAGTGCAGCACCCGCGCCAGTTGATGGCGCTCGTTCAGGCGGTAGAGCGAGGTGTCGAGCACGCCGAGCAAGGGACCGAGCGTGCGCAACAGGCTTTGCTCGACCAGTTCGGTGTCACGGATCGAAGTCAGCGCACCCAACTTGCCCAACAATCCCGGCGCACGGGAAACGGCAGGCGGTGTGGACAACATGTGCATGCGGCGGTTGAGCATGAGACGCTCCGAACGATGGGATGGGTAACGCGAAACTTTACTCTCGTTTGTCGCGTAACACTGTTAACACTACCGAAAAGCAGGTAGTAAAAATCCCAGGCGTAAAAAAAGGGCCACCGAGGCGGCCCTGAAAGGAAAGAGACTCAAGTCGTTTGCTGTTCTCCCTGGTCTCTCACGCAGAGGCTTGCATATTCTCGCTTACATATTCGGGTAATTCGGCCCGCCGCCGCCCTCCGGCACCGTCCACACGATGTTCTGGGTGGGGTCCTTGATGTCGCAGGTCTTGCAGTGCAGGCAGTTCTGGCCGTTGATCTGCAGGCGCGGGCTGCCTTCTTCCTCGCCCAGGATTTCATAGACGCCCGCCGGGCAGTAGCGCGTTTCCGGCGCGCCGTATTTCGCGTAGTTCACGCTGATCGGCACGCTCTCGTCTTTCAGGCGCAGGTGGCAGGGCTGGTGTTCCTCGTGGTTGGTGGCCGAAAGGAATACCGAGGAGAGGCGGTCGAAGGTCAGCACGCCGTCCGGTTTCGGGTAGTCGATCTTCGGATAGGCCGTTTTTTCCCCGAGCTGGCTGTGGTCGTCGTGGTGCGCCATCGTCCACGGCGCTTTGCCGCGGAACAGGAAGGTGTCGATCGCGCCGTAGGCCAAGCCGCCGAGAAGCCCCCACTTGAAGGCGGGGCGGATGTTGCGCACGCGGTACAGCTCGTCGTACAGCCAGTTTTGCTTGAGCGCCGCCGGATAGGCCGTGGCTTCCTTGCCGCTTTCGTCGGCCAGCGCGGCCAGCACGCCGTCGGCGGCGAGAATGGCCGACTGCATGGCCATGTGCGTGCCCTTGATCTTCGGCACGTTGAGGAAGCCGGCGGTATCGCCGATCAGCAGGCCGCCGGGGAAGGTGAGTCTGGGCAGCGACTGGTAGCCGCCTTCGGACAGGGCTCGGGCGCCGTAGGAAATGCGCCGGCCGCCTTCCAGAAAAGTACGGATGGACGGATGCGTCTTGTAGCGCTGGAATTCCTCGAACGGCGACAGCCAGGGATTCTTGTAATCCAGACCGATGACGAAGCCCAGCGCCACCAGATTGTCTTCCAGGTGATAGAGGAAGGAGCCGCCGTAGGTGTCGCTGGAAAGCGGCCAGCCCACGGTGTGCACGATCAGGCCGGGCTGGTGTTTGGCCGGATCGATTTCCCACAATTCCTTGATGCCGATGCCGTAGGTCTGCGGGTCGGCCCCGTCGCGCAGATTGAAGCGCTCGAACAATTCGCGCGTCAGCGAGCCGCGGCAGCCTTCGGCGAAAATGGTCTGGCGGGCGTGCAGTTCCATGCCCGGCTGGAAATTCGGGCCTGGCTGGCCGTCCTTGCCCAGACCGAGATCGCCGGTGGCGACGCCCTTGACCGAGCCGTCCTCGTGGTAGAGCACTTCGGCGGCGGCGAAGCCGGGGTAGATTTCGACGCCGAGCGCCTCGGCCTGCTCGCCCAGCCAGCGGCAGAAATTGCCCAGGCTGACGATGTAGTTGCCGTGGTTGGACATCTGCGGCGGCGTCGGCAACTTGGTCGCCCCTGTCGCCGACAGCCACAGGAAGCGATCCTCGCCGGCTGGCGTGTTGAGCGGCGCGCCGCGCTCCTGCCACCGCGCTCCCGTCGCCACCCCCCTGCCAGTCGGGAAACAGTTCGGCCAGGGCGCGGGTTTCGATCACCGCGCCCGACAGGATGTGCGCACCGATCTCCGAGCCTTTTTCGAGCAGGCAAACCGACACTTCCTGCCCCGCCTTTTCCGCCTGCTGCTTGATGCGGATCGCAGCGGACAGCCCCGCAGGGCCGCCGCCGACGATCACGACATCGTATTCCATTGCATCGCGATCGGTACGCATGATGCTTCCTCTCAGAACAGGTTTTCCGGGAGCGCGAAGACGGACGCGCCGCCGCCGGTCACTTCCGCCGCATAGGCTGCCGCGAAGGGCAACTGGTGCGTGGCGAAATAGGTCGCGGTGGCGATTTTGGCCGTGTAGTAGGGATCAGCGTCACCTTCGGCGATGCGCTGAGCGGCGATGCCCGCCGATCTGGCCAGCAGCCAGCCACCGGTCACGGTGCCGGTCAGCCACAGGAAAGGGACGGAACCGGCATGCACGGTCGGCGCATTGTCGGCGTAGTTGGCGATGATCCAGTCCGTGGTTCTGGTCAACGCGTCGGCCCCGGCTTTCAACTGGCTGGCGATCTGTTCCAGGCCGGCCTTGCCTTTGAGTTCTTCGGCAGTGGCGTTGATTTCTGCCAGCATCGCCTTCATCGCCGCGCCCGGCACTTTTTCACGCGCCAGCTTGCGGCCCACCAGGTCGTTCGCCTGGATGGCGGTGGTGCCTTCGTAAATGGTGGTGATGCGCGAATCGCGGTAATACTGGGCCGCGCCGGTTTCCTCGACGAAGCCGACGCCGCCGAACACCTGCAGCGCGGTGGAGGAAAGCTCGACGCCCTGCTCCGTGCTCCAGCCCTTGACTACCGGCGTCAGGAGGTCGATGCGGGCCTGCGCGGCGGCGTCGCCGGCATGCGCCCGGTCGATCTGGGCGGCAGCGTAGTAGGCCACGGTGCGCATGGCTTCGGTGCGCGCCTTGCATTCCATGAGCAGGCGGCGCACGTCCGGGTGATGCAGGATGGGCTTCTTCTCGCCCGACTTGTCGCCGATGATGGCCCCCTGGATACGCTCTTTCGCGTACCACAGGGCATGCTGATAGGCGCGCTCGGCGATGCCGACGCCTTCCAGACCGACGTTGACGCGGGCGTGGTTCATCATGGTGAACATATAGCCGACGCCCTTGTTTTCTTCGCCGATCAGGTAGCCGACGGCGCCTTCCTTGTCGCCGTAGGACATCACCGAAGTCGGGCTGCCATGGATGCCCAGCTTGTGTTCGAGCGAGGAGCAGATGAGGTCGTTGCGCGCGCCGAGCGAGCCGTCGTCATTGACCAGGAATTTCGGCACCAGGAAGAGGGAAATGCCCTTCAGCCCCGGCGGCGCATCCGGCAGACGGGCCAGCACCAGATGGATGATGTTCTCGGCGACGTCGTTCTCGCCCCAGGTGATGAAAATCTTGGTGCCGGTGATGCGGAAGGTGCCGTCGGCAGCGCGCGCCGCCTTGGTGCTGATGGCGGCGAGATCGGAGCCGGCGTTCGGCTCGGTCAGGTTCATGGTGCCGGTCCAGGTGCCCTCGACCATCTTCGGCAGGTATTTCTGCTTCAGTTCGTCGGAAGCGTGATGGGCGATGGCTTCGATGGCCCCGCCGGTCAGCATCGGACACAGGGCGAACGCCATGTTGGACGATTTCCACATTTCGTTGACCGCCATGGTCACTGCCGCCGGCAACCCCTGGCCGCCGTATTCCGGCGAGAAGGGCATGGCGTTCCAGCCGGTTTCGCAGAACAGCTTGTAGGCATCCTTGAAGCCGGGCGAGGTCGTCACTACGCCGTCCTTGACCGCTGCGGGCTGCTGGTCACCGTTACGGTTGATTGGATCGAGCACGCCGGTTGCAAACTTGGCGGCTTCTTCGAGAATGGACTCGACCAGTTCGACCGAGCATTCTTCGTTGCCCGGCAGGGCGCAGATCTCGTCCAGACCGGCGATTTCCTTCAAAACGAACTGCATATCACGCAACGGAGCGACGTAAGTACTCATGCACAGCTTCCTTTCAGACTAGACGACGCCCACGAACAGGCGCCAAAAGCCCCGCCGGAACGGGACACACGTTATTTGTGGCTGAAAAGGATGATCCCGCACGCAGGGCGGAATCGTCTCCTCTCGACTTGCCGGAGTGCTGTTCTCCTTTATGGCAAGTTTTCTTTTGATTTATAGGCGGGAAGGATCGCAAAACACTCTTGCGCAAGTATTGGTGCAATGTAACAGAAGATTGCGAAACCCGTCCGCGCTGGCAGACCGGCGTCGCCGACAAACGACAAGCCTGCGGCCCGGGGTAAAATCCGCGCCATGAATTCTCCCCGCTACGTTCACCTCCGTCTGCATTCCGAATATTCCGTCACCGACGGCATCGTGCGCATCGCCGACGCGGTCAAGGCAGCCGCCGCCGACGGCATGCCGGCGCTGGCCCTGACCGATCTGGGCAACCTGTTCGGCCTGATCAAGTTCTACAGCAGCGCCCGCGGCAAGGGGCTGAAACCCCTCGCCGGGGTCGACGTGTGGGTGAGCGGCCCCACCGAGACCGATGCGCCCGGCCGCCTGCTGCTGCTGGTCCGCAACCGCGAGGGCTACCGCCAGTTGTGCGAACTGCTGACCCGCGCCTACGTGACGGAAGGGCGGCGCGACCGGGCGGAAATCCGCCGCGAATGGCTGCGCGAAATCGGCTGCGACGGCCTGATCGCGCTCTCCGGCGCGCATCAGGGCGACGTCGGCGAAGCCTTGCTGAACGGCAATTTCGAGCAGGCCGGCGAACGCGCCCTGGCCTGGGCGGCGCTGTTCCCAGACGCCTTCTATCTGGAAGTGCAGCGCTACGGCCAGCCGCAACAGGAATACCTCGTCAACCAGACCGCCGATCTGGCCGGCGAAACCGGCCTGCCGCTGGTCGCCACTCACCCGGTGCAATTCATGCGCCGCGACGACTTCCAGGCGCACGAGGCGCGCGTCTGCATCGCCGAGGGCTACGTGCTGGGCGACACCCGCCGCCCCAAACTTTATACCGAGGAACAATATTTCAAGAGCGCGGCGCAGATGGCCGAACTGTTCGCCGATCTGCCGGAGGCCATTGAAAACACGCTGGAAATCGCCAAGCGCTGCAACATCGAACTGACCCTGGGCAAGAACTTCCTGCCCGATTTCCCCATTCCCGACGGGCTGACCATCGCCGAATTTCTGGTGCAGGAAGCGCAGGCCGGCCTGGAAAGGCGACTGGCCGAGCTTTACCCAGATGCCGAAGTGCGCGCCGTGCGCCGCCCGGAGTACGACGAGCGCCTCAAGTTCGAGTGCGACACCATCATCCAGATGGGCTTTCCCGGCTACTTCCTGATCGTTGCCGACTTCATCAACTGGGCCAAGGAAAACGGCGTGCCGGTCGGCCCCGGTCGGGGTTCCGGGGCGGGTTCGCTGGTCGCCTACAGCCTGCGCATCACCGATCTCGATCCACTCGCCTACGCCCTGCTGTTCGAGCGCTTCCTCAACCCGGAACGGGTGTCGATGCCCGACTTCGACATCGACTTCTGCCAGGACAACCGCTGGCGGGTGATCGAATACGTGCGCGAACGCTACGGCGCGCAGGCGGTGTCGCAGATCGCCACTTTCGGCACCATGTCCTCGAAGGCGGTGATCCGCGACGTCGGGCGCGTGTTCGGCCTGCCCTATTCGCTGTGCGACCGGATTTCCAAGCTGATCCCGGTGGTGCAGAACAAGCCGGTGTCGCTCGCCGAGGCGCTGGAACAGGAACCCGCGTTGCGGGAAATGATGGCCGACAGCCAGGATGGCGAAACCATCCGCGAACTGTTCGATCTGGCCGGGCGTCTGGAAGACCTGACCCGCAACGTCGGCATGCACGCCGGCGGCGTGCTGATCGCGCCGGGACGCATCACCGATTTCTGCCCCATTTACCAGGCCACCGGCAACGACGCTTCGCCCGTCTCGCAGTTCGACAAGGACGACGTGGAAAAGGCCGGACTGGTCAAGTTCGACTTCCTGGGCCTGCGCAACCTCACCATCATCGAACTGGCGCTCGACTATATCGAGCGCCAGAGCGGCGAGCGCCTCGACCTGATGAGCCTGGGCTTCGACGACCCCGGCGCGTACCAGATTCTCAAGGACGCCAACACCACCGCCATCTTCCAGGTCGAATCGGAGGGCATGAAGAAGCTCCTGAAGAAGCTCGCGCCCGACCGCTTCGAGGACATCATCGCCGTGCTGGCGCTGTATCGCCCCGGCCCGCTCGGATCGGGCATGGTGGACGATTTCATCCTGCGCAAAAAAGGCCAGCAGGCCATCGACTATTTCCACCCCGACCTGAAAGCCAGCCTGGAACCGACCTACGGCGTCATCGTGTACCAGGAACAGGTGATGCAGATTTCGCAGATCATCGGCGGCTACACGCTCGGCGGCGCCGACATGCTGCGTCGGGCGATGGGCAAGAAGAAGCCGGAGGAAATGGCCAAGCACCGCGAAACCATCGCCGCCGGAGCGAAAGAGCAAGGCTACGACCCGGCGCTGGCCGAACAGTTGTTCGACCTGATGACCAAGTTCGCCGAATACGGTTTCAACAAGTCGCACACCGCCGCCTACGCCGTCGTCACCTACCACACCGCTTGGCTCAAGCGTTACCACTGCGCCGCCTTCATGGCCGCCACCCTGTCCTCCGACATGGACAACACCGACACGGTGAAAATCTTCTACGAGGACACCGTCGCCAACAAGGTCAAGGTGCTCGGGCCGGACGTCAATGCCTCCGCCTACCGCTTCGAACCGGTGGATCGCGACACCATCCGCTATGGCTTGGGCGCGGTGAAAGGCACCGGCGAGCAGGCGGTGAACGTCATTCTCAAGGCGCGCGAGGAAGGCGGGCCGTTCAAGGATCTGTTCGATTTCTGCCAGCGCTGCGACAAGCGCATGGTCAACCGGCGCACCATCGAGGCGCTGATCCGCGCCGGCGCGTTCGACGGCCTGGACGACAATCGCCACAAGCTGCTGGCTTCGGTCGGCATTGCCATGGAGTTCGCCGAGCAGAGCGAAAAGAACGCCATGCAGAGCAGCCTGTTCGATCTCGAGGACGTCGCCGAGGAACATGCGCCGCAATACGTCGACATGCCACCCTGGGACGAGCGCAGCCGCCTGATGGAAGAGAAGACGGCGCTCGGCTTTTTCTTTTCCGGGCATCCCTACGATACCTACCGGCCCGAACTCGCGCGCTTCATCCGCCGCCCCCTGAACCGGCTGGAACCGGCCAAGGAATTTCAGACGCTGGCGGGTATCGTGGTCGGCGTTCGCACGCAGATGACGCGGCGCGGCAAGATGCTCTTCGTGCAACTGGATGACGGCACGGGCATGGTGGAAATTTCGATATTCAACGAATTGTTCGAGGCCGAGCGCCGGAAAATCGTCACCGACGCCATTCTGATCGTCGAAGGCAAGGTCAGCCACGACGATTTCTCCGGCGGTAACCGCGTCGTTGCCGAACGGCTCATGACTTTAGGCGAAGCCCGCGCGCGCTTTGCCAAGCATTTGCGCCTGAACTTTGCGCAAACGGCGGATGCGCAGCGCCTGCGCACCCTCCTCCATCCCTTCACCCCCGGCGGCAGCGCCCCGGTGCGCCTGCGCTACCGGCAAAGCCGGGCCGAGTGTGAACTCGTTCTGGGCCGCGACTGGCAGGTCAACCTCGACGATGAATTGCTGGAAGCGCTGAGCGTGTGGCTGCAGCCTGAAAACGCGGTGGTGGTGTACTGAAGCGGCGGGGAAAACCGGGGCTTACCCCCGGTTGTCGCCAACAAACCGCTTCAGTGCCGGCGAAACGCCGCCAGACGCCCGAGGATGAACCCCTTCAATTCGTGAAAGGGAATGGGTTTGCTGAAACGGGTGATCGCCTCCGGCAACTTGCTCGGGGCATTGGCATCCGCGCCGATCGCAATCACGTCCATCCCGGGGGGCGGCGCGCCAGCCAACAACTGGCTGAGCATGGTTTCGCCATCCATGCCGGGCAACTGGGTACTGCAAATGAGCACGTCCGGCGTGCGTTGGCCGATCTGCAACAAACCGACCACGCCGTTTTCTGCAAAATGCAGGTGGATGGGCAATTTCCAGCCTTTGATGGTGCGCTCGTAGGTGGCGCGCTGCTCGGGGTCGGCATCGATGATGAGCAGATCCAGTTGATCGCTTTCCAGGCCACCGGGGCGGAAACGCTTGGCCAGCAGGCCGTCGATCGCCGCAATCGGAATCCGGCGATGGCCGCCTGCGGTTTTCCATGCTTCCAGAGCACCGGCTTCCACCATATTTTGCACCGTGCCCAAAGAAACGCCCAACCGCAGCGCCGCCTGGCGGGTACTGAGAAAATCTTTGCGTATCATGCTGCTGTGCCCGATATAAAAAAACTGCTAAATTCTAACCGAGCCTACCGGCATTCCGGTAAGTCTAGCGTAAGAATTCTGTTAATTTTTTTACTTTTCTCTGCGACCGTTCATGGACGCCCCGCACTGCCGCGATTGCCGGCACTACTACATCACCTTCGTGCCCAACATGCCCTACGGTTGCCGCAAGCTCGGATTCCAGAGCGCGCAGGAACCGGCGCGGGTCGTCCTCGCCTCTTCCGGGCAGGCCTGCCTGTATTTCTCCGTCCTCGAAACCCGGCGCATTCAGCGCGCCTGAGCCGCGGATTCCAGGGCGCGGCGCGCATGCGCCAGGGCGTCTTCGAGATCGATGAAAACGCTGCTTTTACCCAGCAGATCGACGAAACCCGAGCGCGTCATGAGCGACAGCGGCTGGCTGTTCAAGCCGCAAAGCAAAAGCGAGCAACGCCGTTTCACCAGTTGATCGTGCAGATTTTCCAGCCCTTCAAGGCCACTGGTGTCGAGCTGGATGAGGCGCTGCATGTCGAGGATAAGAATTTCCGGGTGGCCGATGCGTGGATCGAGCAATTCCTCCAGCTTGTTTACCGCGCCAAAAAAGAGCGCGCCATACACCTGCCAGGCCGCCACGCGCGGGCTGCCGTCAGGGTGGCAAAGCTGCGGACCAAGCTGTTCGCTGGTCAGGAGACGCCGCTCGATGCGCGTCAGGTCCGACATGCGGTAAATGAAGAAAATGCACGCCAGCACCATGCCCAGCTCGACGGCAACGGTCAGGTCGAACAGCACCGTCATGAAGAAAGTGACCAGCAGGATGATGCGGTAATTCCAGGAAAAGCGGGTCAGCGTCTTGAACTCGTGCCATTCCCCCATGTTGATCGCCACCACCATGACGATGGCCGACAAGGTCGCCAGCGGCACATAGGCCGCCAGCGGCGCGGCGACGAGCACGATGGCCAGCAGGGTGAACGCATGCACGATACCGGCCACCGGCGTGCGTCCGCCGGCACGGGCGTTGGTCGAGGTGCGGGCAATCGCGCCGGTGGCCGCAAAACCGCCGAACAAGGGCGCGGCGATGTTGGCGATACCCTGCGCCATGAGTTCCTGGTTGGGGTCGTGCCGGTCGTCGATCTGGCCGTCGGCCACACGCGCCGACAAAAGCGACTCGATGGCGCCGAGCAGCGCAATCGTCAGCGCCGGCGAAATCAGCTTGCCCAGATCGTGAATCGACACCGCCGGCATGCCGAACGCGGGCAATTCCTGCGGAATACCGCCAAAACGGCTGCCGATGGTATCCACCGGCAATTCGAGCAGCCAGGCGATCAGCGTGCCGACGACCAGCACCGCCAGCGGGCCTGGCGCACGGCGCAGCAGAGCAAAGCGCTGGGCCAGACGATTGTAGGAAAGCAGGAAGGCGAGGCAGACCACCGACAGCGCCACCGTCGGCAAATCCGCCGTATGCGCATGCGCGGCCAGCACCTTGATGCGTTCGAAGAACTCCGCCGGCACCTGCTCGATTTTCAGGCCGAAGAAATCCTTGATCTGGGCGAGAAAAATCACCACGGCAATGCCGTTGGTAAAACCGATCACCACCGTCACCGGAATGAAGCGGATCAGTTGCCCCAGCCGGGCCAGTCCCATGGCGAGCAGCAGGACGCCGGCCAGCAGGGTGGCGCCGAGCAGGTTGACGTAGCCGTGGGCGACGACGATGCCGTAGATGATGGGAATGAAGGCGCCGGTCGGCCCGCCAATCTGCACCCGCGAGCCGCCCAGCAGCGAAATCAGAAGGCCGGCGACGATGCCCGTCCAGATGCCCGCCGTGGGCGACACGCCGGAGGCAATGGCAAAGGCCATCGCCAGCGGCAGCGCCAGCACGCCGACCGTGATCCCAGCACCGACATCCTTGCCGGCCTGGGCGCGCGAGTAATCATGCAGACAATCGAGCAGTTTGGGGTGGAAGGTGAATTTCATCATGGTACAGGCTCGATCGTTGCGTGGTAGGTGTCCGTTTTACCGGCTTATTGCTCGGTAGCCGATGTCCTTGCGGTATTGCTGGCCTTCCCAGTGGATCTGGGCGGCGGCTTCGTAAGCGGCCTTCTGGGCGAGTCTGACGTTCTCGCCGAGCGCCGTGACGCACAGCACGCGCCCGCCGCTGGTGACGATCTGACCGCCTTTTTCCGCCGTGCCGGCGTGGAAGACGTGGCAATCCTCGCCGAAGCTGTTGCCAGCGGGCAGGCCGGTAATGGCGTCGCCCTTCTGCGGCGTTTCCGGATAATTGGCGGCGGCCAGCACGACGCCCAGCGCAATGCGGCGATCCCATTCCGCTTCGACCTGATCGAGCGTGCCGTTGATGCCGTGTTCCAGCAGTTTGACGAAATCCGACTTGAGCCGCATCAGGATCGGCTGGGTTTCTGGGTCGCCCAGGCGGCAGTTGAATTCCAGGGTCTTCAGGCTGCCGTCCTTGCCGATCATCAGGCCGGCGTAGAGGAAGCCGGTGTAAGGCGTGCCGTCCTTGATCATGCCCTGCACCGTCGGCAGGATGATTTCGCGCATGGCGCGGCCGTGGATTTCCGGCGTCACGCAGGGCGCGGGCGAATAAGCGCCCATGCCGCCGGTGTTCGGCCCCTGGTCGCCATCGAAGATGCGCTTGTGATCCTGGCTGGAAGCCAGCGCCAGCACGTTCTTGCCATCCACCATGACGATGAAGCTGGCTTCCTCGCCATCGAGAAATTCCTCGATGACGACGCGCGCGCCAGCATCACCGAGTTTATTGCCGGAGAGCATGTCGTCAATGGCAGCATGCGCTTCTTCCAGGCTCATGGCAACGACGACGCCCTTGCCCGCCGCCAGCCCGTCCGCCTTGATGACGATGGGCGCGCCCTTGGCGTCGATGTAGGCATGCGCGGCGGCAACATCGGAAAACGTCTCGAATTCGGCGGTGGGAATGCCGTGGCGGGCCATGAAACGCTTGGCGAAATCCTTGGAGGATTCGAGCTGCGCAGCCTCCCTGGTCGGGCCGAAAATCTTCAGGCCGCGAGCGCGGAAGATATTGACCACACCCGCCGCCAGCGGCGCTTCCGGGCCGACCACGGTGAGGTGAATCTTGTTTTCCTCGGCAAAATCGGCCAGCGCCTGCGGATCGGTCAGCGCCAGATTTTCCAGTTCATGCTCACGCGCCGTGCCAGCATTGCCGGGCGCGACATAGACCTTTTGCAGACCGGGCGTCTGCGCCAGCTTCCAGGCCATGGCGTGTTCGCGGCCACCGGAGCCGATGACGAGTAGTTTCATGTGCTAATTCCTTATTCCTCAACCCTTGCGCGGGCTTCTTTCATAGGGCAAACCAGTTTGAACGGCAGGCTGCGCCGCAACTTGAAGTCACAATTCGTGAATTCAAGTTGCCATATCAGGGCTAATTTCGTAGCCAGCGAGGCGAAGTCATGACGCAGCCGGTCACGGACTCAGTGACGGAAGTGGCGGGTGCCGGTAAACACCATCGCCAACCCATGCTCGTCGGCGGCGGCAATGACTTCTTCGTCACGCACCGAGCCGCCCGGCTGAATGACGGCAGTCGCACCAGCTTCGGCCAGCACGTCGACGCCGTCGCGGAAGGGGAAGAAGGCATCCGACGCGACCACCGAACCGGCCAGCGACAAACCCGCATGCTGCGCCTTGATGCTGGCGATCTTGGTCGAATCGACGCGGCTCATCTGCCCGGCGCCGATGCCCAGCGTCATGCCGCCGCCGCAGAAGACGATGGCGTTCGACTTGACGAACTTGGCGACGCGCTCGGCAAAGAGCAAATCCTCGATCTGCTGCGCGCTCGGCTGCTTCTTCGTGACCACCTTGAGGCTGCCGGCCTGGGCGGTGAAATCGTCCGCCGTCTGCACCAGGAGGCCGCCGCCGACGCGCTTCAGTTCCAGCGCGTTCATGGCGCTGCCCAGCGGCACCACCAGCACGCGCAGGTTCTGCTTGGCGGCCAGCGCGGCGCGGGCTTCGGCGGTGAAGGCCGGGGCGATCAGCACTTCGACGAAGTGCTTGCGCGCGTTCATGGCTTCGACGATGTCGATGCCGACTTCGCCGTTGAAGGCGATGATGCCGCCGAAGGCGGAGGTGGAATCGGTCTTGAACGCCTTCTCGTAAGCGGCGAGCAGATTGCCATCGACGGCGACGCCGCACGGGTTGGCGTGTTTGATGATGACGCAAGCCGGGGCAGTGAAGGCTTTGACGCATTCCCAGGCGGCGTCCGAATCGGCGATGTTGTTGTAGGAGAGTTCCTTGCCCTGCAACTGGGTATAGGCGGCGATGCCGCCGGGCAAGGCAGCCGTATCGCGGTAGAAAGCGGCCTGCTGGTGGGCATTTTCGCCGTAGCGCAGGGTTTCGACGCGGTCGAAGGCCAGTTGCAGCCGGTTCGGGAAGATGGCCGGAGTCGGCGCGGCGGCTTCGGGTTGCGCTTCAGCCTCCGCCTCCAGCCCGGTCAGCCAGTTGGCGATCATGCTGTCGTAGCGCGCGGTGTGGGTGAACGCTTTTTTCGCCAGATCAAAGCGGGTGGCCAGCGCCAGCGCGCCGCCGCTGGCCTGCATCTCAGCCAGAATCGGCGCGTAGTCGACAGGATCAGTGACGATGGCGACGCCGGCGTAATTCTTGGCCGAGGAGCGCACCATGGCCGGGCCGCCGATGTCGATGTTCTCGATGGCATCGGCCAGGGTCACGCCCGGTTTTTCGATGGTGGCGGCAAAAGGGTAGAGGTTGACGCAGACCAGATCGATGGCCGGAATGTCGTGCGCGGCGATGGTCGCCATGTGCTCCGGCAGGTCGCGGCGGGCGAGGATGCCGCCGTGCACCTTGGGATGCAGGGTCTTGACGCGGCCGTCGAGCATTTCGGGAAAGCCGGTGTAATCGCCGATTTCGGTGACGGGCAGGCCAGCGTCGCGCAGCATTTTGGCGGTGCCGCCGGTGGACAGCAGCTTGACGCCCTGCGCGGCAAGGCCCTGGGCGAATTCGAGAACACCCGTTTTGTCGGAAACGGAAATCAGCGCTTGTTTGATCATTTTTGCGGGAAAGGAAAAGAGAGAAGGGAAAGGAGTGGTGTATCGTCAGAGCAGATCGTGCTCGGTCAGCTTCTTGCGCAGCGTATTACGATTGATGCCGAGCATTTCAGCAGCGAGCGTCTGGTTGCTGCCGGATTTGTCGAGCACCAGTTCGAGCATGGGTTTTTCGACGCTTTTGAGCACCATGTCGTAGATGGCGGCGGGTTTTTCGCCGTCCAGGTCGCGGAAATACTGTTCCAGGGCGTTGGTCACGCAACGCGCGAGATCGTGCTGGCTCATGCTGCGACAGCCTCCTCGTGTTTGTCTTCGTAGTGCAGGTGGGTGTGCGCTTCGGCGTAGCGCAGGAAGAACTCATCCACCGCCCGGCGCTGCAATTCGACCGTGGGCAGCGTGTTCATTTCCTTGCGGAACGCCGCCGAGCCGATCAGCCCCTTGGTGTACCAGGAAATATGCTTGCGCGCGACCTTGACGCCGGTTTCCAGACCGTAGAAAGCGTAGAGGTCTTCCAGATGGGCCAGCAGAATGGCGTGAATTTCGGCGACCGGCGCGGGCGGCAGTTTTTCGCCGGTGTTCAGGTAATGCTCGATTTCCCGGAACAGCCAGGGACGGCCCTGCGCGGCGCGACCGATCATCAGGCCGTCGGCGCCGGTTTTGTCGAGCACGTGGCGGGCTTTTTCCGGCGTCGTGATGTCGCCGTTGGCGATCACCGGAATTTTGACCAGGGTTTTAACCAGCGCGATGGTGTCGTACTCGGCTTCGCCCGTGTATTGTTGGCAGCGGGTGCGGCCATGGATGGCGACGGCGCGCACGCCGGCGCTTTCGGCGATGCGGGCGATATTGGGCGCGTTCTTGTTGGCGAGATTCCAGCCGGTGCGGAATTTCAGCGTGACCGGCGTGTCGGGCACGGCGGCGACCACGGCGTCGAGGATGCGCCCCACCTGCCGCTCGTCCTGCATCAGGGCGGAACCGGCCATGACGTTGCACACTTTCTTCGCCGGGCAGCCCATGTTGATGTCGATGATCTGCGCGCCGTTGGCGACGTTGTGGCGGGCGGCCTCGGCCATCATCCGCGGATCGGCCCCGGCGATCTGCACCGAAATCGGCGCGACCTCGCCCTCGTGGTTCGCCCGCCGCAGGGTCTTGGCGCTACCGTAGAGCAACGAATTGGAGGTCACCATCTCGGAGACGGCGAGGCCAGCGCCCATTTTCTTGCACAACTGGCGGAACGGGCGGTCGGTAACGCCTGCCATTGGAGCGACGAACAGATTGTTACGCAGCGTGAAACCAACGAATTCCATGGCAAAACGAGGGCGACCGGAAGCAAGGGAAGGGGCGGATTCTACCCGAAAACCTGCCTAAAAAATAGTCAAATCCAGGCTAAAAAGCAGGGCAAAGACCAGTTGCAAACCTGCCGTCATGGCCAATAACCGGTTGAATGCGGCGCTGGGCGGCGTGTGGAAAAACTGCCAGACCAGAACCAGCGTCAGCGGCAGGGCAAGGAAGGGCAGAATGCTGCCGACCGCAAGAAAAGGCAGACAAGCATAAGGCAGCAGCATCTCGAACGCATACAAGCCGCGCGTTGCCGGACGCCCCAGGCGCACGGCCAGGGTGCGCTTGCCGCTTTGCGCGTCGCCCTCGAGATCGCGGTAGTTATTGACGGTAATCACCGCCGCCGCCTGCAGGCCAAGCAAGGCTCCGACGACGAGCGCCGCGCCGCTCCAGGTGAGCGTCTGCAGGTAATAGCTGCCAACTACGGCCGCCATGCCAAAAAACAGGATGACGAACAACTCGCCAAAAGGGCCATAGGCAATCGGCCAGCGCCCGCCGGTATAGGCCCAGCCAGCGGCCAGGGAGGCCAGGCCGATGCCGACGATGGGCCAGCCGCCATGGGCCGCCAGATAGCAGCCGCAGAGAAAGGCCAGCGCGAAGGCCAGCCACCCGCCCCGGCGCACGGCACCGGGGCGCAGCCAGCCTTCGGCGCTGGCACGGCGCGGCCCCAGGCGTCCGGCCCGGTCGGTGCCACGCAGGAAATCGCCCGCATCGTTGAAGAGATTGGTGCCGATCTGAATCAGACAGGCCCCCAACAAGGCCGCCAGGAAAGGCAGCCACAGGAGCCGTGCAGAATCGTGCCAAGCCAACGCCGTGCCCAGGAGGACGGGCGACAGCGACACCGTCAGCGTTTTCGGGCGACAAGCGAGAAACCAGGCGGAAAAAGGGGACATGCAGCAGTTTCGGTGCGGAGGATTACCAGCCCCGGCCGCCCCAGATCATGCGCTTGGCGATGAAATGGCGGGCGGGCGGAAAGAGGTCGAGAGCATACAGGCCCAAACCCCGCGCCCATTTGATCGGGACGAAATCGGTGGAAAAAGTGCGCACCACCTGATCGGTAAATAATGCCCCGCCCTGGCGGTCGCATTGCCGGGCGCGCGCGTAAGTGTGCAGGGCAGCGCTCGTCAGGCCGTGGCCGAGCAGGGTTTCCGCCAGTTGCCAAGCGTCGCGCAGGCCGAGGTTGAAGCCCTGGCCGGAGACCGGATGCAAGGTTTGCGCGGCATTGCCGATCCACACCTCCCGGCCTTCCGCCAGGGTTTTGCGCAGGCGAAGCGCCAGCGGAAAGCGGTTGCGCCGGCTGGGCTGGCTGAATTTCAGGCGGCGACCGGACTGTTCTTCCAGCGCAGCGATGAACGCGCGATCATCCAGCACCATGATGGCATCCGCTTTTTCCGCCGGCAGGGTGAACACCACGGAGAACTCCTGCCCCAGCGGCAGGAGAGCGAGCGGCCCATCCGGGGTGAAGCGCTCCCAGGCACGCTGGCCGTGCGGCTGGCTGGGAGTGACTTCGCAAATGACGGCGTGCTGGTGATATTCGCGCACGCTGACCGCCGGGTCGTTGCCGGGCGTACCTTCGGCATGTACTAGAAGCGCCGCACGCAAGGTCTGGATGGCCCCTGCCTGACGGATGCTGACCCGCACGCCCACCGGCGTCTCCTGTACCGCGATGACTTCGCTTTCGGCCAGGACCGCATCGGGCGCCAAGCGGCGGCACAGGGCAGCCGTCAGATCGCGGTAGCGCACGACATAGCCGAGCGCCGGCAGGCCATATTCGGCCCTGTCGAGCACGGTACGGCCAAAGCCCGCGCGCTGCGAGATGTGGATGTTCTCGATGGCTGTGGCGGCACGCTCGGGCCAACTGTCGATCTGCTCGAGCAATTGCCGCGCGCCATGCGACAAGGCCAGCACGCGCGGATCGGCCTGCAGCGCGGCGAGCGGGCGGCGTTCGAGCAGGCGCGAGCGGATGCCGCGCGCCGCCAGGGCGAGGTGCAGGGTCAGCCCGACCGGGCCGGCACCCAGAATGAGGACGTCCGTATCCTGGAAGGCTGTCTCAGTCATGACGCATGCTTTCCTCGATGTCACGCACGGTTTTCGGCGCCGTCGTGTACACCTCGCAGCCGTCGGCGGTGATGCGCACGTCGTCTTCGATGCGGATGCCGATACCCGCAAGTGCCGCCGGCACATCCGGCCCCGGACGGAGGTAGAGGCCGGGTTCGACGGTCAGCGTCATGCCCGGTTGCAGCACCGTCCATTGCTCGCCCTCTTTGTACTCACCGGCATCATGCACGTCCAGCCCCAGCCAGTGGCCGGTGCGGTGCATGTAGAAGCGGCGGAATTCGCCTTTTTCAATCAGGCTGTCGATGCCGCCCGCCAGCAATTTCAGGTCGACCAGCCCCTGGGTAAGCACGCGCACCGCCGCATCATGCCCCGCCATGAAGGACTGACCGGGCGCGGCGGCGGCAATGGCAGCGGCTTGCGCCGCCAGCACGATTTCGTACACGTCCTTCTGCGCCGGAGAAAAGCGGCCATTGACCGGGAAGGTGCGGGTGATGTCGGCGGCGTAGCCCTCGACTTCGCAACCGGCATCGATCAAGACCAGATCGCCGTCGCGCAGGGTTTTGCTGTTTTCCACGTAGTGCAGCACGCAGGCATTCGCACCGCCTGCGACGATGGGCGTGTACGCATGCGCCGCCGCGCCCAGGCGGCGGAATTCATAGGTGAGCTCGGCTTCCAGCGCGTATTCCCCCATGCCCGGGCGGCAGGCGCGCAGGGCGCGGACGTGGCCGGCGCTGGTGATGTCGGCGGCGCACTGCATGATGTCCAGTTCGTGCGCGTCCTTGATGCGGCGCATCGTATCGAGCTCGGTGCGCAGATCATGCACGGTTCGCGGCGCCTGCCGGCCGGCCCGCGTTTGCGCCCGCACCGCATTCAAGGCTTGCGCAATGCGCGCATCCCAGGCCGCATCGTGGCCGATGCCGTACCACAAGGCTTCGCGGCCAGCGAGCAACTGCGGCAGCTTTTTGTCGAAAGATGCGATTGGATAAACCGCATCGAAGCCAAACGCCGCCTTGGCCGCTTTCGGGCCATAGCGATAGCCCTCCCAGATTTCACGTTCTTCGTGCTTGTCGCGGCAGAAAAGAATGGCGCGGGGTTTCTTCCCACCCACCAGCACCAGCACCGCTTCCGGCTCGGGAAAGCCGGTCAGATACCAGAAATAGCTATCGAACCGGTACGGATAATGCGCATCGCGGTTGCGGATGACTTCCGGCGCAGTCGGAATGACGGCGACGCCGTTGCCGATGGTTTGCAACAGGCGTTTGCGGCGGGCGAGGAAATATTGCAAATGCGGGTCGTGGGTCATTCAGTCGATGTCTTTCTTGGTGATTCTGTTCTTGGCGGCTTCGATCTGCTGGATGCTGCGCCCCGGCGTCGGTAGGTCTTCCGGCATGGTGCCGCCAAGTTCCTCTATGGTCTGGCGGACTTTCTGGCCAACAGCATAGTGGGCCCGGTTGGCCTGCTGTTTGCCTTTGACCCCATCGCGCCGAAGCTTTTCCTCGGTTTGCGTGGCGCGGAACAGGTTGGCCGCCAACTCCGTGCTGCCCATGTGGTCGAGGATTTTCTGGCTTTTTTTCAGTCCTTTGTGGGCGTGAATGCCGCTGGCGTCCAGGCCGCCGTACAGACCACGATAGCCGTGATTCTGGAAAATGGCGAAATCCTTGCCGCTCTCGACACCGGCGTCGACTGCGGCGGCCGCGAGATATTTATTGTGCTGCGCCAGTTCGTTGCGGATGGCGAGGCGCTTTTCGTCTTCGCTCAGTTGTCCGAACGCCGTATCGTTCGCCAGTTCCTGACGGCGAGTCTGGATAGCAAAGTAAGTTTGGCCGTTGGCGATAACCGGCTTGGACGGATCGCCATTCTGGACGATCAGGTAGCAGGCGTAGCGGGAGAGGCGGATGTCCGGCAATTGCCGCTTGGCGCCGGAACCGATGTCGACCATTTCGAGGACATCCTCGAAATGGTTCGTCACGGACTGGCCGCTTTTGGCGCAAGCCTCCTTGGCGCGCTCGACGACCGGCAGAAAATGGCGGTATTCCGAATAATCAAGCACCTTGGCGAGCTGGCGAGCCAGCCAGAACTCATTGTTTTCGTTATCGGTTTGGCGGATGCCTTCAAAACTTTGATGATGGGTCTGTGAAACGGAAAAATCAGTCATGGCAGCGCTCCGTTGAAATGGGCAACGGAATTATGCCAAAACACTTTTTTTGCCGCTTTCGCAAATAACGCTCAAGAATGGCCTGCTTGCGGGCCAGGGTGGCGGCGATGCTTTTGCTGTGCTTCTGGCCGGTTTTGGTAAACCCTAAAAATTCGAGCGCAGTGTTCAGGTTGTCTTGGGTAATCATCGGCGCAGGCAAAATGAGTCGGTGTCGTAGAGGTGTGCTTATAAGGTCGTCGATTTGGCAAAGGGGGTTTCTTGGTCGTGTCCTAGCTGCTCGTCCAGTTCTGTCAGCCGTGCGGGTGTTCCGACATCGACCCAGCGGCCTGCGTAACGTTCTCCGGCAAGCCTGCCAGCGGCGATCGCCGCTTCGAGCAGCGGGCGCAGTTTCAGCGGCTGGTCGGGCGGCACTGCGCGGAACATGAGCGGCGAAAAAATGCCGATACCGGCGTAGGTGAGCGTTTGCTCACCGTTGGCCGGAATGATGCGTTCGCCGGTCAGTGAGAAATCGCCGCTGCCGTGGTGCGCCGGATTATCGACCAGCAGCAGATATGCCCCGCCCGGGGGACAAGCATGGCCTGCGAAGGCTGCGAAATCGACGTCGCACCAGACGTCGCCATTGACGACCAGAAACGGGGCAGTCCCCAGCAAGGGGAGCGCACGGGCAATGCCGCCCGCCGTTTCCAGCGCGCCTGGCGGTTCCGGCGAGTAGCGGATGGTGAGTCCCCACTTCGAGCCGTCACCAAGCGCCGCCTCGATTTGTTCCCCCAGGTGCGCGTGGTTGATGACGATTTCAGAGAACCCCGCCGCCGCCAGTTTTTCCAGATGCCAGACGATGAGCGGCTTGCCTCCCGCCAGCAGGAGCGGCTTGGGCGTGTGGTCAGTCAGCGGTCGCATGCGTTCGCCGCGACCGGCGGCAAGAATCATGGCTTTCATTTTTTTGGCGTGAAAGGTGAAATGTGAAACGTGGGCGGGTTTACACCTTTCACGTTTCACATTTCACTCGAAAGATCACCGGCGATAGCCGATCTGCTCGGTATGCCCGTCGAGTTTGTCGAGCAGATTGAGCAGGGGTTTCAAAGGAAGGTAGCGGCTGGCGGTTTTTTTGGCGTAACGCATGAAACGGGGCAGGTCTTCCAGGTATTTGTCCTTGCCGTCGCGGTATTTGAGGCGGCAGAAGATGCCGAGCACTTTCAGGTGACGTTGCAGGCCCATCAATTCGTATTCACGCCAGAAATCACCGAAATCCTCGCGCACCGGCAGGCCGGCGGCGCGGGCCTTTTCCCAGTAGCGCACCACCCAGTCGATTTCCTGTTCCTCATCCCAGGAGATGAAAGCATCGCGGAAGAGCGAAACGACGTCGTAGGTGATAGGGCCGTACACGGCATCCTGAAAATCGATGAGGGCGGGCACAAGTGTTTGCTCACTCTCCATCAGCATCAGGTTGCGCGGCATGAAGTCGCGGTGCACGAAAACTTTGGGTTGGTTCAGCGCCGAGTTGATCAGGTACCTGAATGTGCGCTCCAGCATGAGTTTTTCGCTGTCGTCGAGCGCGACGCCCAGATGACGACCGATGAACCACTCCGGAAAAAGTTCGAGCTCGCGGCGCAGGAGCGCGCCATCGTAGGGCGGCAAGGTGGCGGGGGTCGAGGCAAGCTGCCAGCGCACCAAGGCATCCAGCACGGGGCGGATCAGCGTATCGGCAAGGGACAGATCGGCATTCAGCGCCTCCAGATAACCGATGCGACCCAGGTCCGTGAGCAGCAGGAAACCTTGCTCCAGATCCTGATCCAGCACGCGCGGCGCGGGCAGAGCGGCCTTGGCAAGCAGGCCGGCCACCTTGATGAAAGGGCGGCAATCCTCCTGTGCGGGCGGCGCATCCATCAGGATGCGGGTGCTGCTATCCGGCAGCGTCAGGCGGAAGTAGCGGCGAAAACTCGCATCGGCGGAAGCCGGGGCGATGCGGACAGTTTCATTGGCAAAACGCTGGGCGACCCAGTCATGCACGAGTCGATCGCGTGCGTTTGGTGGCGTGGAAGGCATCGGAGATTGAACGCTTCGTTGTAAAATGGCGCGATTTTAACACCCGGGCATCCGCCAAGCCGGCTCCGGGCTTTCCTGAAGGCACCGATGATCGTTTTCCCCCGCCGCCCGCTGGCCCTGCTGATTTGCTGCCTGTTTTCCGGTGTGCCGGTGGCACAGGCAGCGCCGGCTGCGGTGGACCCGGCAACCGGCATGCGGCTGGAGCGGCGCTTCAACCTGCTGGCGCGCGAGAAGGAAAAGAACAAGGAAAAGCGCGACCAGGCGCAAAACGCGGCCAGCCCGGCCAAGCTGCTCACCAACGATGACGAACACCCGCTCTTTCTTGTGGCAGATCACCTCGAAGGCGAAACCGATCTCGAAACCCGCGCGCGCGGCAACGTGGAGCTGCGCAAACCCGACACCCTGCTGCTGGCCGACCGCCTGACCTACCGGCCGCTGGATGACGAAGCCGAAGCCATCGGCCAAGTGCATCTGAAACAGGGCGACGCCGAGATCGACACCGAATACCTCAAGATCCGGCTGACCGAGCAGATCGGTCATACCGAGGCCGCGCGCTACCAGATCGAGCGTTCGGTGCAAAACGCCTTCTACGACAAGACGCGCGTCACGGTCACCGTGGCCAGCATCAACGGCTCCAACAGCGGCGCGCCAATGATGCTGAACATTCCCAACACCTACGGCCTGCCGACCGAAGCCCCGCTGGAACGCACCTCCACCGCCAGCGGCAGTGCTGAACGCATCGATCTCGCGGGCGAGAATCACTTTTTGTTCGACCGCGCCACCTTCTCCACTTGCAAACCCAGCTCTACCGACTGGTATTTGCAGGCGAGCAAGATGGACATGGATTTCGACAAGGACTTCGGCACCGCCGACCACGCCTCCGTGTGGTTCCAGGGCGCGCCCCTCTTCTACACCCCGAAAATCTGGTTTCCGCTCAACAACCGCCGCCGCTCCGGCCTGCTGGCGCCGACCTTCAAGCAATCGACCAAGAGCGGTTTCGATTTCACCCTGCCCTATTACTGGAACATCGCCCCCAATTACGACGCCACCTTCTACCCGCGTTACATGAGCAAGCGCGGCACCCAACTGGGGGCCGAGGCCCGCTACCTCGGCGAAGGCATGGAGAGCGAGATTCGCGGCGAATACCTGGGCAACGACAAGCAGTTTCTCGACCGCAGCCGCTATGGCTACAGCCTGCGCCACCAGCAGAGTCTTGCCAAGGGCCTGTCCGCGTACGTCAACTGGAATGGCGTCTCCGACGACTTCTACTGGGAAGACATGTCCTCGCGCCTGTTGCAGACCTCACAGGTCCAGCTGGAGCGCCAGATCACCCTGGGCTACACCCCCGCCTCCTGGCTGAGCACCTCCTTGCAGGTGCTGCGCTACCAGACCTTGCAGCCCGATCCGAAAAACCCCGTCGCCCGTCCCTATTTCCTGGAGCCGCGCCTGAACCTGACCGGCTACCAAACCAATCTCCTGGGCGCGCTGGATTTTGCCCTGGAAGGTCAGTACAGCCGCTTCACCCATGACGACCGCGAGAACAAGGCCGTGGGCGACCGCTTGGTCTTCTACCCGCAACTGAGCTGGCCAGTGGTGGCTTCCGCTTTCCGCCTGCTGCCCAAAGTGGGTCTGCACATGAGCAGCTATGCGGTGGATGAAGCCCGCATCAATGGCGGCAGGAAGGAAAACTTCTCGCGCGTGCTGCCGACCTTCAGCTTCGACTCCACCCTGATCCTCGAGCGCGAAAGCGAATTACTCGGCAACGCCTACGTGCAGACGCTGGAACCGCGCCTTTACTACGTCCACATCCCGTACAAGAAACAGGATCGCATTCCGGTATTCGACACCGGTCTGGCCGATTTCGATTTCGCCCAGATCTTTTCCGAGAACCGCTACGTCGGCTACGATCGGGTGAATGACGCCAACCAGCTCACCGCCGCGCTGACCACCCGCATTCTCGACGCCGACACTGGGGCCGAGCGCTTCAAGGCCATGCTCGGCCAGCGCTACTACTTCGAGGATCAGCGCGTGCTGCTGCCGGGTGAGGCACAGCGCCCGGCCAATTTCTCCAATCTGGTCGCCTCCATCGCCGGCCTGGTCGCCCCCAAGACCTACGCCGAAGGCACCTGGGAATACAACTACAAGGATCGCCTCAACGAGCGCTTCTCCGCCGGCGTGCGCTTCCAGCCCGATTACGGCAAGGTGCTCTCGGCGAGTTACCGTTACACGCGCGACCCGCTCAACCAGAAGGCGCTGGTCGATCAGGTTGACATTTCCGGCCAGTGGCCGCTGGCACCGCGCTGGTACGGCGTGGGCCGCATCAATTATTCCATGCGTGACCACCAGACGCTGGAAACCATCGCCGGCCTCGAATACAACGCCGGCTGCTGGGCGGTGCGGGCGGTGGCGCAGCGCCTGTCGGCCACTTCCGGCACGCCCGACACGAGTTTCTTCCTGCAACTCGAATTGCAGGATTTCGCCAGCGTCGGCTCCAATCCGCTCAGCCTGCTGCGGCGCAGTATCCCAGGCTATGGCAAAACCAACGAGTTGGCTCCCGATTCCTTTTAGAGCATCCCCCATGAGCGTCATGAAAACCCTGTTCTCCCTCGCCGCAATTTGCCTGACGAGCCTCCTCCCGACTCCGGCCAGCCACGCGGCATCGGCCCAGGAAGCGGATTACATCGTGGCCGTCGTCGGCGATGGCGTCATCACGCGCAATGAATTGCGCAGCCGCCTGGATACGGTACTGAAACAACTGGCCAGGCAAGGCACGCCGCTGCCGCCGGAAGAAGATCTGGAACGCCAGATGCTGGAACGCATGATCATGGAAGAGGCGCAATTCGCCTACGCCAGGGAAAGCGGCATGCGCATCGACGACGCCCAGCTCGATCAGGCCATTGGCCGCATCGCCGCCAACAACCAGCTGAGTCTGGCGCAGTTTCGCAGCACCCTGGAAAAAGACGGCATCAACTATCGGGAATTCCGCGAGGAAATCCGGGGTGAAATGATTATGGCGCGGCTGCGCGAGCGCGAGGTGGAAAGCCGACTGGTGATTTCCGACAGCGAAATCGACAATTATCTGGCCAACCAGAGCACGCGCGGCAGCGACGAATACCATCTCGCCCACATCCTGCTGCGCGCGCCGGAATCGGCCAGCCCCGAGCAATTGCAGATCCTGCGCCAGCGCGGCGAACAGGCGCTGGTCAAGGCGCGCGCCGGCGAAAATTTCGCCGAACTGACCGCCGCCTATTCGGATGCACAGGACGCCCTGCAAGGCGGCGACATCGGCTGGGGGGGGGGGGGCGGGGCGGCCCCCCCCCTCCCCCCAAAGATGCGC
>URNG01000014.1 GCA_900549295.1 uncultured Rhodocyclaceae bacterium | reverse complement strand
GGAACCCAAGCCGAGCCGCGCCCCGCCGCCGCCACGGCTGCCGCGGCGGTCTTCGACGTTGTCGCTGTTACGGTAATCGTCCATGCGCATGGCGGTTGTTCCTTATCGGTGCGGGTTGATGGCGTTGCGGGTTTCTTCCGCCGCGCGGCGGGCGGCGCTGGCGAAATCCTCGCCCTGGCCGGCGTAGAGAATGGCACGCGAGGAATTGATCAGCAAGCCCGCGCCGGCGGCGGTTCTGCCCGCCTTTACAGTGGCCTCGACGTCGCCGCCCTGCGCGCCGATGCCCGGCACCAGCAGCGGCATGTCGCCGGTCAGGGCGCGCACGCGGGCGATCTCGGCGGGGAAGGTGGCGCCGACCACCAGCCCGATCTGGCCGTCGGCGTTCCATTTTTCCGCCGCCAGACGGGCGACGTGTTCATACAATTTTTCACCATTCTTATCCTGTCCGATTTCGAGGAATTGCAGGTCGGAGCCGCCCGGATTGGAGGTGCGGCAGAGCAGGAAAACGCCCTTGCCGGGATAGGCCAGATAAGGCGTCACCGAATCGTGGCCCATGTAGGGATTGATGGTGACGGCATCCGCCCGGTAACGCTCGAAGGCTTCGATGGCGTACTGCTCGGCGGTGGAGCCGATGTCGCCGCGCTTGGCGTCGAGCACCACCGGAATGCCGGGGTGTTTTTCGTGGATGTGGGCGATCAGCGCTTCCAATTGATCCTCGGCCCGGCGCGCCGCGAAGTAGGCGATCTGCGGCTTGAAGGCGCAGACCAGATCGGCGGTGGCATCGACGATGTCGGCGCAGAAGCCGAAGATCGCGTCGCTGCGGTTTTTCAGGTGAGCCGGGAATTTGGCCGGATCGGGATCGAGGCCGACGCAGAGCAGCGAATCGTTTTTCTGGCTGGCGGCGGCGAGCTGGTCGGTGAAAGTCATGCGGATTCCTTGGCGGAGGATGGTGAATTCGGGGGAAGGAAACGAGAGAAGGCATCGGGCAGCAGGCAGGTTTGCAGGCTGCGCTGCGTGAACAGGTAACGGCCGTCGCAGACGAAGCCGAGTTCCTGCCAATCGACTTCGTGGTTGAGCATGGCCGTGCAGGCGATCAGGTCGCGGCGGGAAATCTGTTCGTGTTTGGGAAACAGGGCCAGCACCGAGCCATCGAAATTGCGGCAGTCGTGGAGAAAGAATGGGGCCGCTTTGCGGGTGCGGCCATTGACGTAGATGCGCGGCAAGTCATTGACGGGAAAATGCCGGCCCCAGCGCCACCAGTTGCTTTCGTCGAAGCTGCGCACGCGGCGGGCGAGCAGTTCCGCCTTGTGCTTTTGCAGGTGCGGGTGCTCGACGTCGTAGAACATGCGGCGCGTCTCGCCGGTATCGACGGTTTTCGAGCAGACGAATTCCAGATTGCCCGCCGGGTGCGCGTAGAGGTGATCGGCCCCGGACACGCCGCCGACCTTGACCGTGAACAAGTCGGCAAAGCGCACCTGATGATTGCCGCGCAGGAACATCAATTGCCCGTCGACTTCGGTGAACCTGCGGCCATCGGCCATGGCGCGATCGAAGCGATCCTTCTCGAAACGGAAGATGGCGCAATTGGGCGTGTGCTCGCCGAAGATGCGCACGTCGCCGGTTTCGTAGAAGTGCGTGATGCTGCCCTGCGCGTGCAGCCAGGCATTCAGCTTGCGGGCGGCGGTCAGTTTGATGAACTCGCGCGGCACGATGAAGATCAGTTCGCCGCCAGGGGTCAGGTGGCGGATGCACTTTTCGATGAAGAACAGGAACAGGTTGCTGCGCTTGTCGAACAGTCCGGATTTCAGTTTGCGGCGCGTGCCGGCAGCGATGTCCTGAAAGCGCACGTAGGGCGGATTGCCGATGATGGTGTCGAAGCGCTCGCTGTCCGGGTAGTCGAAGAAATCCATGACCCGGACGCCGGGCGGCGCGACCCGCGCGTCGAATTCGATGCCGACGCACGCGGCGCCGCGCGCCGCCAGCGCGGAAAAAAAAGCGCCGTTGCCCGCCGAGGGTTCGAGCGTCCGGCCCTGGTTCCGGCGCAGGCCGAGCATGAACTCGACGACCTTGGGCGGCGTGAAGACCTGGCCGAGATTGATGACGTCCCGCGTCATGGCGCGGCGATCCTGATGTGCGCGTCGAAACTTTCCAGCGCTTTCGCCCGCAGCACGAAAGTCTGGCGCAAGACGCCGAGAATGTAGGCCACGGCTTCCTCCCGCGAGCGGCTGGCGCGCACGCGGTTTTTCGACCAGTTGCACTGGAAGGGCGGGTTGTTGCCGTTGGGCGTCAGTTCGGGCAGATGTTTCAGGCTGGTCCAGAAAACGTCGCCGGCGACCCGCTTGTTGACGACCAGAAAGTAGTAATCGGCCGCCGGCTGCGTTGCCAGATGCTGGCCGATCGCCTCGCAATAGCGTTCCCAGTCGTTGATTCTCACCGTTTTGGGATCGACGCCGGTCAAGGCGAAGAAAACCCCTTCCTTGCTGGACAGGTTGTCGTTGCCTTCGAGCGAAGATACCTTGACGTTGACCGGCAGGAAAACGCCCGGGCCGCGGATGCAGAAATCGAACCAGAAACGCGGCGGGGAAACTTCAACCTTCAACTGCGCCGATTGAAACCGCTCGCTGGCCAGCCCGAAAAGTTCCAGCGCCTGACTGATCTGCCGCTCGTTGGCCTGGGAATTCAGGCGGCCGTCGATCTGCGAGCTGTCCAGTTGCAGCTTGCTTTCCCGCATCGAGCGGGAAAGGTAATCGCAGAGCAGATCGAGGATGTTTTCGGTGGACAGCGTGTTCATGGCGGCAGTCGCGGGTATGCCGGTTCAGGGCACGATCGGCAGCCCCCGGCGCAGCCGTTCGTGGCGTTCGCGGGTTTCCGGGGTTTGTGTCAGCAGCGTGAACTGGCGGGCGGCCTCCACCCATTCCAGGCGCTGCATGGGGGTGAGGCGGGCGAAGGCGGCGAGCTGCTCGTCGCTGACGTGGTAGCTGAAGCCGCCGGTGATGGGAGTTTTGGATTCAGCAGCCACGCAGGCGCTCCAGATGCTCGATGTCGCTGGCGTCCTGGGCGCGTCCGGTGTCGCGTTTCAGGGCGATCATGTCGTCGATGGCGGCGAGGGTGACGGGGATGCCATCGAGGTCGCGGGTGAGGGCGCGCTGGAAGGCCGCGGCGAGGTCGATGCCGGGGGAGATCAGCACGTCGACCAGGGTGGCCGCGCCGGCCTTGGGATTGACGAGGCCAAAGGCGATCATGTGTTTTTCCTCGGCCCAGGTCTTGCGTTGCGCGGGGTCTTTCAGGGCGGCGAGCGGCACGGGCGCGCATGGCGTGAGGCCCAGTTCCCCGGCGCAGGCGATGAAACGGTCGAGATTGTCCGCATCCAGAACGAGAATGAGGTCGACGTCCATGGTCATGCGCGGCACGCCGTGCAGGTTCATGGCGAGGCCGCCGACCAGCAGGTAGCGAACCCGGTGTTTTTCCAGGGCGCGGAAAAGTTCCAGATAGATCATTTCGGCGTCGCCCCGTTTTCTGCCGCTTTTTTCTCTCGCGCCTTCTTCTCCCAGTAGCGTTCGTTCTTGCTTTCGTCGACGAAGCGGAAGCGGCCGGCGAGTTCGCAGCCTTTCATGCCGGGGTCGCAGGGCAGGTTGTTGATCTTGGTGCAGCGGTCGTCGACTTCGTGCGGGCAGCCCCAGCTTCCGGCCATGTCAGCCTCCTTTGTGCGAGGAATCCTTGAGGGTCAGGGCGCGGTTGAATACCGGCGCGCCGGGCTGGGAATCGACGCGGTCGGCCACGAAATAGCCGTGCCGCTCGAACTGGAAGCGCTGTTCGGCGCTCGCGTCGCGCAGCGCGGGTTCAAGCTGCGCGGTGATGCGGCGCACCGAATCGGGGTTGAGGTCGGCGAGGAAATCGCGCTCCGTATCCGGCGCATCGCCTTCACGCCGCGCGCCGGGGGTGGGAACCGCGAACAGGCGTTCATACAGGCGGATTTCGGCGGGACAGGCGTGCGCGGCGCTGACCCAGTGCAGATTGCCTTTGACCTTGACGCTGTCGGCGCCCGGCGTGCCGGATTTGGTGTCGGGCAGGTAGGTGCAGCGCACGGCGATGATCTTGCCGTTGGCGTCCTTGTCGCAGCCGGTGCATTCGACGATGTAGCCGTATTTCAGGCGCGCCTTGTTGCCGGGGAAAAGGCGGCGGAAGCCCTTTTCCGGGATTTCCTGGAAATCCTCGGCTTCGATCCACAGTTCGCGGCCAAAAGGCATGGTGCGCTGGCCGAGTTCCGGCTTGAGCGGGTGGTTGGGGGCGTGGCAGTCCTCGAACTGGCCTTCCGGGTAGTTGTCGATGATGAGTTTCAGCGGGTCGAGCACGGCGACGCGGCGCTCGTCCATCTGGTTCATGACTTCGCGCTGGGCGTCTTCAAACACGCTGTATTCGATCAGGGAATCGGCCTTGGAAACGCCGATGCGCTCGGCGAAGAGGCGGAAGCCTTCCGGCGCGTAGCCGCGGCGGCGCGCGCCGGCGAGCGTCGGCAGGCGCGGGTCGTCCCAGCCGGTGACGTGCTTTTCTTCCACCAGTTGAATGAGTTTGCGCTTGGAGAGCACGATGTAGCTGAGGTTGAGGCGCGAGAACTCGATCTGGCGCGGCAGCGGGCGTTGCAGCAGGCCGCCTTCGGCGAGGCGTTCATTCACCCATTCGTAGAAGGGGCGCTGATCCTCGAATTCCAGGGTGCACAGCGAATGGGTGATGCACTCCAGGGCGTCCTCGATGGGGTGGGCGAAGGTGTACATCGGATAGACGCACCATTTGTCCCCGGTGTTGTGGTGCGTGGCGTGGCGGATGCGGTAGATGGCCGGGTCGCGCAGGTTGATGTTGGGCGAGGCCATGTCGATCCTGGCGCGCAGGATGTGCGCGCCATCGGCGAATTCACCGGTCTGCATGCGCTTGAACAGCGCCTTGCTTTCTTCCGCCGAACGGTTGCGGAAAGGCGAATCCTGGCCGGCTTCGGTGAGGCTGCCGCGCCGGGCGCGCATTTCTTCGGCCGACTGGCTGTCGACGTAGGCGTGGCCGGCGTCGATCAGGTATTCGGCGAATTGCAGCATCCAGTCGAAGTAGTTGGAGGCGTAGTAGAGATTGTTTTCTGCCGCGTCCTGCCAGGAGCAGCCCAGCCAGCGCACCGAATCGAGAATGGAATCGACGTATTCCTGTTCTTCCTTTTCCGGGTTGGTGTCGTCGAAGCGCATGTGGCAGCGCCCGCCGAATTCCTGCGCCAGCCCGAAATTGAGCAGGATCGACTTGGCGTGGCCGAAATGCAGGTAGCCGTTCGGTTCCGGCGGGAAACGGGTGCGGATCTTCGCCGCATCGAGCGGTGCCGCCGCGTGCGCTGCTGCCGGCCCCGGCTGACCGGCCCAGCGCCGTTGGGCATGCTTGCCAGCGGCCAGATCGGCTTCGATGATGTGACGGATGAAATTGGCGGCGGCGGGCGTGTCGGACATGGGGCGGGATCGTCGGTTGCAAAAACCACCATTCTATCAGCCCGGCGCTGCCGTGGCCCGGCCTGCGGCTACAGGATCAGTTGCCCCATGTACCAAGCCAGCGCGGCCATGATGGCGCTGCACGGAATGGTCAGAATCCAGGCCCAGACGATGCCGCCCGCCACGCCCCAGCGCACCTGCTTGGCACCGCGCGTGGTGCCGACACCGGCAATCGCGCCGGTGATGGTGTGCGTGGTGGATACCGGGATGCCGAAGGCGGAAGCGATGAACAGGGTGAACGCGCCGCCGCTGTTGGCGCTGAAACCGCGCGGCTGGTTCAGCTTGGTGATGCGGTTGCCCATGGTCTTGACGATGCGCCAGCCGCCGAACATGGTGCCCAGGCCCATCGCCGTGTAGCAGGCGAGCACCACCCAGCCGGGAATTTCCGATTCGGTGGTGGACAAGCCGGCGGTGATGAGGATCAGCCAGATGATGCCGATGGTTTTCTGCGCGTCGTTGCCGCCGTGGCCCAGGCTGTAGGCGGCGGCGGAGAGCAGTTGCAGGCGGCGGAAGGTCTTGTCGACCTTGCGCGGTGCCATGTTGCGGCAGAGCCAGGAAATGATGACCATCATCGTGCCGCCGAAGATGAAACCCAGCAGCGGGGCGATGAAGATGAAGGCAATGATTTTCAGGATGCCGGAAGCGATCAGGCTGCCGAAACCGGCCTTGACCACCGCCGCGCCGACCAGACCGCCGACCAGCGCATGCGAGGACGACGAGGGAATGCCGTAATACCAAGTGATGATGTTCCAGCAGATGGCCCCGATCAGCGCGCCGAAAATCACGTAGTGATCGACGATGCTGGGGTCTATGGTGCCTTTGCCGATGGTCGAGGCGACCTTGAGATGAAAGAGGAAGTAGGCCAGGAAATTGAACGAAGCCGCCCACAGCACGGCGTGCTGCGGTTTCAGCACCCGTGTCGACACCACGGTGGCGATCGAGTTGGCCGCGTCGTGAAAGCCGTTCATGAAATCGAACAGCAAAGCCACGACGATCAGGGTGATGAGGACCCCGTAGCCGATGGTCAGGTTATCCATGGGGAAGTCAGGAGTTTTCCAGCACGATGGCTTCAATGCAGCCGGCAACGTCCTTGCAGCGGTCAGTGACGGATTCGAGCAGCTGGTAAATTTCCTTCAGCTTGATTAGCTCGCGCACGTCCTGCTCTTCGCGGAAGGCCTTGGACATGCACTTGCGCAGGAGGCGATCCACTTCGCCTTCCAGTTCGTCGATTTCCTTGCACAGGGCGAGAATCTGCGGCGCGTTGTCCATGTTGTTGAGCAAACGCACCTGCTCGTTGACCTTGTGGCAACTCTTTTCGGTGATTTCCGCCATCGCGCAGGCTTCGGCCGGCACCCGCTGGATGTCATACAGTGACAGCGATTCGGCCACGTCCTGCATCACGTCGAGGATGTCATCCATGCTGTTGATCAGCCCGTGGATGGCGTCGCGGTCAAATGGCGTGATGAAGGCGCTGTGCAGTTGGCTGAGCAGTTCGTGCGTTACCTTGTCGGCCTCGCGCTCCAGGCGGTCCACTTCGTCGGCCAGGGCGTTTACGCCGCCGTTGGGGTCCACGCCAGCCAGGGCGTCGATCAACTGACGCAGGGTCTTGCCGCCTTGGCGGATCAAGTCGCCGTGAGCGTTGAAGTAATCGAAATACTTGCCCTCTTTGGGCATCAGCGCACCGAACATTTCAGGCCTGTGTAGGTTTTGTGACAGGCGGCATTCTACTCAGCGGGTCAGCTTCTCTATATTCCTTGAAATAATATAGATCGATTGAAAGGTTGCTTTTTGTTTGTTCCTCCGCCGCCTGAGCGGCACGGCGCGCTTGCTATCATTGCCGCTTTCATCAGTCGGGGAAAACGCGGATGCACCTTCAGGCCATTCTCGCCGTCGGCGTGGGCGGCATGCTCGGCGCGCTGTCGCGCTGGCTGCTCGGCATCGCGCTCAATCCGGTGTTTCCCGCCTTGCCGCTGGGAACGCTGACGGCCAATCTGCTCGGCGGTTATCTGGTCGGCATGGCAGCCGGCTATTTCCATCTGCACGCCGATCTGCCCGCGTATCTCAAGCTTTTCGTGATTACCGGCTTTCTCGGCGGTCTGACCACCTTTTCCAGCTTTTCCGCCGAAGTCGTCGAACGCCTGCTCGGCGGCCACCCCCTGCTCGCCCTGAGCCTCGCCAGCCTGCATCTGGGCGGCTCCCTGCTCGGCACCTGGCTCGGCCTGCTCAGCGTGGGCGCGGGCCGGGTATGGGGCTAGGCGGCGGGGGCGTCTCTGCCGTTTTTCCCGTCAGTTTCTTCACTGGGTTTTTCGTCCGTCGCGGTCAGTATTTCCCTGGTCCGGGCGGCAATGGCGCTGCGCGCGGCGGCAGAAAGCGCGTGCCAGTCGAGCAGGAAATCGGCGAGCAGGTCGTCGCGCGCATAGAAATAAGGCGTCGGCACTGACAGCACCTGGGCCAGCCGCTCGGCGGTATTGAAATCCGGCTGGTGTTTGCCGCGCTCGTACTGATTGATGCGGGCGCTCGCCGAATACTCGTCGATCTGCGCCAGCACGCCCAACTGCATCTGCGTCAATCCCTTGCGCACGCGTGCTGCTTTCAAGCGCATGGAGAAAACCGACGAGTCTGCCATTGAGCGGGATTGAAGCCTGATTACGACATGAGACTCAAATAGTCTTAGTTTTTGCTTGACCCTGAACTAAGGAATTCTTAGTATTTGGCTTGCATTTTTTGCCGCCGCTTGTTTCGGGGTGGCCTTTCTTGGAGAGGACTTGTGAAAAAAAGAGTATTTGCGCTGGCAGCGGCGACCGTCTGCCTCGGCTTTACGGGATGTGCGGCGCGTTATGCGGACGTGCCTGCGCCGACACGTTTTGCCAACGAGGAACAACAAAAGCTCCAGGCCGCCCGGCATTGGCAATTGATTGCCGACCACTTTGCGGCGCAGTTGGTCGGCAGTCTGGACGGCAAGCTCAACGGGCGCGCTTTGCATATTCCGCAGCCCGGTGGAGAGCAGGCTTTCGTCGAAGGTTTCCGCGAGTTGCTGACGACCTCGCTGGTGGCCCAGGGGGTGCCGGTGACGCTCGATCCGAACGGCGCGCTGGTGGCGGATGTGCGCTACAACATTTACGGTTTCCAGCCGGAGCGCGCTGCCGGAACCCGCTTTTACGGTGAGGCGACCTTGCTGACGGCGGGTTTGTGGGCCATTGGCGGCGTGCTGGCCGCTCCCGGCGCGAGTGCCCGAGGGGTCAATGCGGGATCGAAGCTGCTGGCCGCCGTTGCCGGTCTGGAAGGTTTCGACTGGTTGCGCAGCGAAGGTCTGGACGGTGGCCGCCATGCGTCCGGCCCGGTGCCGCAGTCGGAAATCCTGCTGACGGTATCGGTTGCCGATGGCCAGCGCATCGTCAGCCGCCATTCCAGCATCTATTACACGGCGGACCAGGATGCAGCTCTGTACTGGAACCAGCAGCGCAGCGCCCAGCCGTTGCAGATTCTCGGTGATTGCGGTCAGGGAGGCAGCAAATGCGCGCGCTGAAACTTTTCTCCATCGCCGTCTTGCTGGCGATCACGGCCGCATGCCAGACGACCGAGGGGCCGCGTCAGGTCGAGCCGACCTGGACCGAGGCCCGGCAGGATCCCTTGCGCGAAGCCAATTACCAGGCCGCCGCCGCCCTGATGGCGCAAATCGGCCGCCCTGCTGCGGCCAGCAACCGCGATGGCGGTGGCTCGGCGCTGATCGTGGCGACCCTGGCCAACGTGAATGCGCTGGAACAGTCCTCCACCCTGGGGCGTCTGGTGACGGAGCACATCGCCTCGTGGCTGACGCAATCGGGCCGCCCGGTGGCCGAATTGAAGGTGCGTAACGGCATCTACATGAAGCGTAACGAAGGCGAATTCCTGCTGACCCGTGAGATCCGCGAAGTCGCTGCCGCGCACAATGCTCAGGGCGTGGTCGTCGGCACCTATGCCGAAGGGGCGAGCATGCTGCATGTGACGCTCAAGCTGGTCGATCCGTCGAGCAGTCTGGTGCTCGCCGCGCACGACTACACTTTGCCGCGCAACCGGCAGGTCAAGAGTTTGTTGCGTACCCGCTGACGCTGGCAGCCCATAAGCAAAACCCCGCGTTGCTCCCGCGTGGCACTTCAATGCGCGGGGTTTTTTACGCTGTGGTGACGTGAACGAGTCGCGGATCGTCCGCATGCTCGATCAGCATCTGCCGTACCCGTTCCTGCCAGAGGTCGGCAAAGCGCGCTCGTTCGGCGGGGGTGGCCTGGCCGGAGACGGCGCGGGGCATGAGGGACTGCATTTCCGCCGGCCAGGGGACGCAGGAGGGGTCGAGATCGAGGTGTACGCTCTGCCCGCTGTCGCGGCGGGTGAGGCTCAGGGTGGCGGTTTGGTCCTGGGCGGCGAATTGCAGGAGCTGATGCCGGGAAAAGCGGCGGTTGGGGCCGATGCCGTGGAAGCCGGTTTCGGCGGCGGCACCGGTAATCAGTTGCACGACGCTGGCAACGACGCCGGTGGTGCCGCTGTCGCGGGGTTCGCGCAGGCGGGCGGCGATGTCGCCGCGTACCGGCGTGGCATCCTTGTAGAGCGCGCGCAGCCCGTGCACGGTCATCAGCCAGGCGCCGGCGACGGTAGGGCAGGAGTGGCCGGCCAGACGCACGGCATCGGCGTAGCCGTATTCGATGCGACCGTCGGTGGCGCTGCCGAGAAATTCGGCGAGCGGATCGTGGAGCGTGATGCGCGGGGCGTCGGCGAAGAAGGCGGGGAAGTTGCTGGGCATGGTTTTGGCGCAGGGAGGGGCGCAGGAAGGGTGACCCGCTCTCTGACCCGCCAAGCCAATCGCAGGTTCCTTCTCCTTTCCGGGTAAACTGCGCATCCTTTGTGCCCTACGACAAGCTGTTTCATGAAAGATAGCATTCGCCAGAAGCTGGCCTTACTGACGGATCGCCTGGGCGAGATCGATCTGCTGCTCGCCGCGCCGGAAACGGCGGGGAATATGGACAAATTCCGCCGCCTGACGCGGGAACGCGCCGAGGTGGAGCCGGTGGTGCTGACGTATCAGGCCTTCTGCCAGTGCGAGCGCGATCTGGACGAGGCCGAGGTCTTGCGCGCCGATCCGGAAATGCGCGCTTTCGCGGAGGAGGAAATCGCCGCCGCCAAGGCGCGTCTGCCGGAACTGGAACTGGAATTGCAAAAGCTGCTCCTGCCGCGCGACCCCAATGACGAGCGCAGCGTCTTGCTGGAAATTCGTGCCGGCACGGGCGGCGATGAATCGGCGCTGTTCGCGGGCGACCTGTTCCGCATGTACGCGCGCTATGCCGAAGGGCGGCGCTGGCCGGTGGAAATCCTGTCGGCCAACGAGTCGGAACTGGGCGGCTATCGTGAAATCATCTGCCGTATCGACGGCGATGGGGCGTATTCGCGGCTCAAGTTCGAGTCCGGCGGGCATCGCGTGCAGCGGGTGCCGGAAACCGAAACCCAGGGGCGCATCCACACCTCGGCCTGCACGGTGGCGGTGATGCCGGAAGCCGACGAGGTGGAGGACGTGAACCTCAATCCGGCGGATCTGAAGATCGACACCTTCCGCGCTTCCGGCGCCGGCGGGCAGCACATCAACAAGACCGATTCCGCCGTGCGCATCACCCACCTGCCGACGGGGCTGATCGCCGAATGCCAGGACGGGCGCTCGCAGCACGCCAACAAGGCATCCGCCCTGCGCGTGCTGGCGGCGCGCATCAAGGATCAGCAATTGCGCGCTCAGCAGAGCGCCATCGCCAGCACGCGCAAGAGCCTGATCGGCTCTGGCGACCGCTCCGAGCGCATCCGTACCTACAACTTTCCGCAGGGCCGGGTGACGGATCACCGCATCAACCTCACCCTCTACAAGATCGCCGCCATCATGGAGGGCGATCTGGACGAAGTGCTCGACGCGCTGGCTGCCGAACATCAGGCCGACCAACTGGCCGAACTGGCGGGCGGCGCGTGACCCTGGGCGAAGCATTGGCTTGGGCGTGTGGCCGTATCGAACGGCTGGACGCTCGTTTACTGCTACAGACCGCAAGTGGGTGCTCACACGCAGACTTGCTGGCGCGTCCGGAAACGCCGCTCGCTGCGCTGGCCGAGGCGCAATTCATGGCCTGGGCGGCGCGGCGCGAGGCGGGCGAGCCGGTGGCCTATCTGCTCGGCGAGGCGCAATTTCGCGGCAGGGTATTTCAGGTGACGCCCGCCGTCCTGGTGCCGCGCCCGGAAACCGAAGTCCTGATCGAACTGGCGCTGGCCAAGCTGAAGATTTTGCCGAACCCGGCGCAGGTGCTCGATCTGGGGACGGGCTCCGGTATCGTCGCCGTTTCGCTGGCGCTGGAAAGCCCGGCAAGCACCGTCTGCGCGGTCGATCTGTCCGTTGCGGCGCTCGACGTGGCGCGCAACAACGCCCGGCGCTTGCGGGCGCAGGTCGAGTTTTTCCAGGGCGATTGGTATGCGCCGCTGGCCGGGCGGCGCTTCGATCTCATCGTCGCCAATCCGCCCTACATCGCGGCGGACGACCCGCATCTCGCAGGCGACGGCCTGCCGTTCGAGCCGCGCATGGCGCTGACCGATGCGGCGGATGGCCTGTCCTGTATCCGGCGGATCGTGGCCGGAGCGGGCGCTTACTTGCAGCCGGGCGGCTGGCTGTTGTTCGAGCACGGCTACGATCAGGGCGAAACCTGCCGGAACTTATTGCAGGCGGCGGGTTTCCAAGACACCTTTACCCACCCCGACCTCGCTGGCACGGATCGCGTGTCCGGCGGGCGGATTTGATTCTGGAGTTTTTATGTCCGACATTCAGCAGCAGATTCACGCCACCGTCACCGGCAATCCGGTCGTGCTTTACATGAAAGGCGACGCCCGCTTTCCGCAGTGCGGTTTTTCCGGCACCGCCGTGCAGATTCTGAAAGCCTGCGGCGTGGAAAACTTCGTCACGGTGAACGTACTGGCCGACGAAGCCATCCGCCAGGGCATCAAGGAATACGCCAACTGGCCGACCATTCCGCAGCTTTACGTCAAGGGCGAATTCATCGGCGGCTGCGACATCATGCGCGAGATGTACCAGAACGGCGAATTGCAGGAATTGCTGGCAGGAATCGCCGGGTAATCGCCCAATTCTCGCGGAGAAAAAAATGGCGCTTTTGTTGACTGAAGACGACGTGCGTCAGGTGTTGACCACGGACATGGCGCTCGCCGCCGTGGAAGAAGCGCACCGGGAACTCGCGCACGGGCGGGCGGTGGACATTCCCCGTCAGCGCAGCCGTCTGCCGCAAACTACCTTGCACATTTTGCAGGGTGCTTTGCCAGCGCAAGGCGTGATCGGCTACAAGGCGTACACCAGCAACCGCAGCGGCAACCGTTTCCGGGTGCATCTGTTCGATGCGGCCAGCGGCGAACCGACTGCCGTCGTCGCGGCGGATTATCTGGGCATGGTGCGCACCGGCGCGGCCAGCGGTGTCGCGGCGCGCGCGCTGGCACGTCCGGAGGCGCGAGTGGCCGGCGTGTTTGGCTCCGGCTGGCAGGCCGAAGGCCATGTGCAGGCGATTTGCGCGGCACTGCCGCTGGAAACGGTCAAGGTGTTTGCGCGCGATGCGGCAAAACTGGCGGATTTTTGTGCGCGCATGTCGGAGGCGACCGGCAGGGACATCGTTGCAGCGCCCAGCGCCGAAGCCGCCGTGCGCGAGAGCGACGTGATCGGCACGGTGACGACGGCGAGCAGACCCTTGTTCGAGGCGGATTGGCTGGCAGAAGGGGCGCATATCAACGCAGCAGGGTCCAATGCCTTGATCCGCCAGGAAATTTCCGAGCAAACCCTGCGCCGCTGCCAGCTGATTGCCGTGGATAGCGTGCCGACGGCGCTTGCCGAAGCGGGCGATTTGCTGCCGCTGCTGGAAAAGGGACGCCTGCATGCGCGGCAACTGGTCGAGTTGGGCGATATCCTCATCGGCAGGCAGGCAGGGCGGCAGGCGGCAAACGATATCACCCTGTTCGAGTCGCAAGGTCTGGCGATCCAGGATCTGGCCCTGGCCGCGCGCGTCGTTGTGGCCGCGCGCAGCAGGGGGCTGGGGCAGGAAGTTGCGCTGTAGGCGCGCTGTAAAATGCTCTCAAGATAAAAATTGACCGCAGGGAGCAGACACCGGACAATAGTCCCTCTGGCCTTTGCGGCTGAGGAACAAGACAAACATGGCACAGGCGGAAATTGTTTTACACGATGCGTTGACGGTTGCGGCATGCAGCGACTCGGGCATCGTGCGGGCGCATAACGAAGATGCCGTTTTTGTCGATGCCGATTTCGGAATCGGCGTGCTGGCCGATGGCATGGGCGGCTATAACGCGGGCGAAGTGGCCAGCAGCATGGCGACGACCCTGCTTGCCACCAGTTTTTCCCGCCTGTTGCGCAGCGCTTCCGAGGCGCCGGAGATGCTCGAACGACCGGAGCAGATCATCAGCGACGAAGTGCGCGGCACCAATTCGGCGATCTACCGTGCTTCGCAAAGCAGCGCGGCCTGTGCCGGCATGGGCACGACCCTGGTCTTTGCCTGGATACTCGGGCGCTCCCTGCATGTGGCGCATGTGGGGGATTCGCGCGCCTACCTGTGGCGGCGCGGCAAATTGCACCTGCTGACCAAGGATCATTCCCTGTTGCAGGAACAGATCGACGAAGGTCTTATCAGCCCGGAAGCGGCGCGTCATGCTGAACACCGCAACCTCGTCACGCGCGCGCTGGGCGTCGAGAGCGACGTGCTGGTCGATACCGCCACGCACGAACTGGAGCCGGACGACATCGTCCTGCTGTGTTCCGACGGTTTGAACGACATGCTGGAAGACCGCGAAATCTGCGAACTCGTCGGGCAGGACAAATTCAGCCTGGCGACGCGCGCCGGGCATCTCATTGAGCGGGCCAACGAATACGGTGGCCGCGACAATGTTTCCGTCGTCCTGTTGCGCCTGGATGCGCACAGCGCGGCGCAACCGGCTGCCAAGCGCTGGTGGCACGGTTTTCTCAATCAAACGAAATAATCTGGGAACGGTGACATGGCAAAACTGATTCTTTCCATGGATGGCCTGGTGCTCAAGGAAATCGAACTGAACAAGGAGCGCCTGACGATCGGGCGCAAACCCCATAACGACATCCAGATCGACAATCTTGCCATTTCCGGTGAACACGCCGTCGTCGTCACGATTTTGCAGGATTCCTTCCTGGAAGACCTGAACAGCACTAACGGCACGCTGGTCAACGGGCAGGCGATCAAGAAGCATTTTCTGCGCAACAACGACATCGTCGAACTCGGGAAATACAAGCTGAAGTACATGGCCGACAATGCCGGGCACAGCGTGCTGCCGGATGCGGAGCAAACGGCCATGATCCGTTCCGACATCGGCAAGGTGAGCAACACGGGTGAATTGTCCCTGCAACCCACGGCAGAGAGCCAGACGCGCAGTCACATCGGTACGACGAGCCGTACCAGTGCCTTGCCGGTGGCGGCAATCCAGCTATTGAGCGGAGCCAATGCGGGCAAGCTCCTGAAACTGGAAAAAACGCTCACCACCCTGGGTAAGCCCGGCCTGCAGGTGGCGGTTATTGCCCGCCGCCCGCACGGCTACTTTCTCACTCACGTCGAAGGCGAGACTTATCCGCTGCTCAATGGCAAGGCCATCGACGCTCAGGCGCAGGCCCTGGGCGATCATGACGTGATCGAAATCGCCGGAACGAAAATGGCGTTCGTGTTGCAGGCCTGATTCTGATCTGTCGGTTGGCCGGTTTTTTTACGGCGTCAGCAGAATCAGATTGTCGCGGTGGATCATCTCGGCATCCTCGACGTAACCCAGGATGGCTTCGATTTCCGCCGTGCCTTTGCGCGTGATGCGGCGCGCTTCGCTGCTACCGTAGTTGCTCAGGCCGCGGGCGATTTCCCGGCCGTCCTCGGTCAGGCAGGCGACGGCCGCGCCGCGCTCGAAATCGCCGTGCACGGCGGTCATGCCGACCGGCAGGAGGCTTTTTCCGGCTTGCAGGGCGCTGACCGCGCCGGCATCCAGCGTGAGCTGGCCAGCCAGCTGCAGATGATCCGCCAGCCATTGCTTGCGCGCCGCCAGCGGCGGCGTTTCGGAAACCAGCAGGGTGCCGAGCGCTTCGCCGCGGGCCAGCCGCAGGATGGGATCGTTCTCGTGGCCGCTGGCGATCACCGTGGCAGCGCCGCTGCGGGCGGCGCGCTTGGCGGCAATCACCTTGGTTATCATGCCGCCGGTGCCGACCAGGCTGCCTGCACCGCCAGCCATTTCCTCCAGCGCGGGGTCGCCGGCGGCGGCGGTTTCGATCAGGCGGGCGTCGGGATACTTGCGCGGATCGGCGGTGTACAGCCCCTTCTGGTCGGTAAGGATGATGAGCGCGTCGGCTTCGAGCAGATTGGCGACCAGCGCGCCCAGGGTGTCGTTGTCGCCGAACTTGATCTCGCTGGTCGCCACCGTGTCGTTTTCGTTGATGATGGGGATGACGCCGAGTTCGAGCAGGGTGTTCAGCGTCGAGCGGGCGTTCAGGTAGCGTTTGCGGTCGGCCAGATCGTCGTGGGTGAGCAGGATCTGCGCGGTGCGCAGGCCGTACTGGCTGAACGCGGCTTCATAGACTTCCACCAGCCCGGCCTGACCGACGGCGGCGGCGGCCTGTTTTTCGTGCACGGTTCTGGGCCGGCGCTGCCAGCCCAGGCGTTGCACGCCGCAGGCCACTGCCCCGGAGGACACCAGCACGATTTCCCGCCCTTCGGCGCGCAGGGCGGCGATCTGCCGCGCCCAGGCGGCTATGGCGGCCAGATCGGGGCCGTTGCCGTTATCGGTGACGAGCGCGGAGCCGACCTTGACGACGAGGCGGCGGGCGGCGGCGAGCGGGGTCATGTGGCGCTTTCCGGGGTTTCGATGGCAGCGCCCCCTCCTTCGTCGTCATCGGGGATTTCCGGGCGGGCCATGCCTTCGAGCGCCTCCTGCAGGGCGTAGATGAGCGGCTTGGTGCCGTCGCCGGTGATGGCGGCGATGGGAAAAACCGGGCCGGCGTATTGCGTGGCCGCGCGATAGGCGGCGAGAAACTCGTCGATGCGGCTCTGGCGTTCTTCTTCCGGGATCAGGTCGAGCTTGTTCAAGACCAGCCAGCGCGGTTTGTCGGCCAGCGTCGGGTCGTGCTTGACGAGTTCGCCGACGATGGCGAGCGCATCGCGCAACGGATCGGCTTCCGGATCGAGCGGGGCGATGTCGACCAGATGCAGCAGGATGCGCGTGCGTTGCAGGTGCTTGAGAAAGCGGATGCCGAGGCCCGCGCCGTCGGCCGCGCCTTCGATCAGGCCCGGCACGTCGGCCATGACGAAGCTCTTTTCAGCGCCGACGCGCACCACGCCCAGATTGGGATGCAGGGTGGTGAAGGGGTAATCCGCCACCTTGGGGCGGGCGGCGGAAACGGCGCGGATCAGCGTGCTCTTGCCGGCATTGGGCAGGCCGAGCAGGCCGACGTCGGCGATCACGCGCAATTCCAGCGCGATGTCGAATTCCTCGCCCGGCTCGCCCTTGGTGCATTGGCGCGGAGCGCGGTTGGTCGAGGACTTGAAGTGGGTGTTGCCGAGCCCGCCCTTGCCGCCCTTGGCAAGCAGCACTTTCTTGTCGTGCACGTCGAGATCGGCCAGCACCTCGCCGGTATTCAGATCGCTGACCACGGTGCCGACCGGCATGCGCAGCACGATGTCGTCGCCGCCCTTGCCGTAGCAATCGGCGCTGCCGCCGTTCTCGCCGCGCTGGCCGAGAAATTTGCGGGTGTAGCGGTAATCGACCAGGGTGTTGATGTTGCGGTCGGCAATCACATGGATGCTGCCGCCGCGCCCGCCGTCGCCGCCGTTGGGGCCGCCCATCGGAATGTATTTCTCGCGGCGGAAAGTGGCGATGCCGTTACCGCCGTCGCCGGCTTTGACGTAAATTTTGGCTTCGTCGATGAACTTCATGTTTTCCGCCTCCTGAAACTAAAAAGCCCTATCCGGCGGACAGGGCTTTCGAGGTGTCGCCGGGCTGAATTATTCAGCAGCCGGGACGATGGTGACCGTGCGGCGCTTCTTTTCGCCCTTGATCGAGAACTGCACCACGCCGTCCTTCAGTGCGAACAGGGTGTGATCCTTGCCGCAGCCGACGTTTTCGCCGGGGTGGAATTCGGTGCCGCGCTGGCGGACGATGATGTTGCCGGCCAGCACGAATTGACCGCCGTAGCGCTTGACGCCCAGTCGCTGTGCCTGTGAGTCGCGGCCGTTACGCGAACTGCCGCCTGCTTTTTTGTGTGCCATGTGGAGTGCTCCTTAAACTCAGGCCGCGATCGAATCGATGCGCAGTTCGGTGTAATTCTGACGATGGCCCTGGCGCTTCTGATAGTGCTTGCGACGGCGCATCTTGAAGATCTTGACCTTGTCGTGACGGCCCTGGGACACCACGGTGCATTTGATGGAAGCACCAGCGACGAGGGGGGCGCCGACCTTCACCGACTCGCCTTCGCCCACCATGAGGACTTGATCGAGGGTGATTTCTGCGCCAACTTCTGCCGGTATCTGTTCTACTTTGAGTTTTTGGCCAGCGGACACGCGATACTGCTTGCCACCGGTTTTTACGACCGCATACATGAGTTGGACTCCGAAAATGAAAAACGGAAATTGAAACAAAGGGTGCTGCAAAGAACCGCGTATTATACGGAAAACTGCCAATAGGTCAAAGCCTTGGCGCAATTTTTTTGGCCCCGCTGTGCTAGACTGCGTCCCTTTTTGGAGCGCAGACATGGCAGCAATCACGACGGCTTCCGGGCTGGTTTACGAAGATACCGTCCCCGGCACGGGGCGCGCGGCGCAGGCGGGCGATCTGGTCACGGTGCACTACACCGGCTGGCTGGAAAACGGCAGCAAGTTCGATTCGAGCAAGGATCGCAATGATCCCTTCCAGTTTCCGCTCGGGCGCGGCCACGTCATCAAGGGCTGGGACGAAGGCGTGCAGGGCATGCTGATCGGCGGCACCCGCAAGCTGACCATTCCTGCCGACCTGGGTTATGGCGCGCGCGGCGCGGGCGGCGTGATTCCGCCGAACGCGACGCTGATCTTCGAAGTCGAACTGCTCGACCTGCAATGAGCCAGACGGACGATCCCTGGGCGAAGTGGCGCAAGCCCGAGGCCGAAGTCGCTGCCGAGGCCGACGGCAAACCGGCGCAGAAAACGCCGAAGCAGGCGTCGCAGCAAACACCAAGGCGGGCGGCTGACAAAAAAGCCGCTGACAAAACCGCGCCGGAGACCTTGCCCGCAATGCCTGCCGAGGCGGCCCGGTTCGATGCCGAGCCGCCCGCTCCGGTATCGACCAGTGGTCGTCTGGGTGTCGCCAAGTCCGTGGCAGGTGCCGAAGGCGCGGCGCGCAAGCGCCCGGTACGCGGCGGCGCATTGACGCGCCGTCCCAAACCGGCGGTGCTTGCGGAAAGCGCCGGGGACGCCGTGGCCGAACCCGCCAAAACGGCCTACTCCAAGTGGGGCGAGGCGCGCGCCGGGGAAAAGCGCGGGCCGCTGAAACCGCGTGCCGATGATGCGCGAGGCGGCGCAAAATACGGTGCCAAAAACAGCGCGCGAAAAACGCCGGCTGACCGGCTGCCGGGGAAAAAACCGGCAGGCGCGTTCGGCAGCAAAACCCCCGCCGAGGGCAAGCCGGTCGCCGGAGAAATGCGCTCCGGCAAAGGTAAGACAGAACCAGGGAAATCTCCGGCAAGAAGCTTTGCCCCCAGGGAAAAACCGCCCGCAGCCAAGCCGTTGCCGGTCGCCGCGCCCGCGCCGTCCGGCGTGCGCCTCTCCAAGGTCATGGTCGAACGCGGCTTGGCCTCGCGCCGCGAGGCCGATCTGTGGATCGAGCGCGGCTGGGTGTGGGTCGATGGTGAGCGCATCGGCCAACTGGGCGCGCGCATCGCCCCCGAGGCGCAGATCGAGGTGCGTCAGGATGCCGGGCCAACGAGTGTGCCTGCTCCCCGCGAAGTCACTTTTCTGCTGCACAAACCGGCGGGCTACAGTTGCGAGTGGAGCGGTGCGAAGGGGGGTGAGCAGGTGGCCTTGACCCTGCTGACCGAGGAAAACCGCGTTGCGCAACCGGGCGATCCGGCCTTGCAGCCGTGGATGCTGCGCAATCTGGTGGCGGCTGGAAATCTGGAAACCGGAGCCAGCGGCCTCTTGGTGCTGACCCGCAGCGGCGGCACGGCGCGCCGTCTGCTGGCGGACGAGCGCGAGTTGGAGCGCGAATATCTGGTGCGCATCAGCGGTGAATTGAGCCGCAAGGATCTGGAACTCTTGCGCGAGGGTTTGCCGCTCAATGGCCGCGCGCTCGGCAAAACCTGGGTCAAGCAGCTTGACCCAGGCCAGTTGCATTTCATCGTGCGCGAAGGGCAGACGCGTCCCTTGCAGCGCATGTGCGAAGCGGTCGGGCTGAACGTGAAAAGCGTGCAGCGCACCCGCATCGGCCACCTGCGCCTGGGCAAGCTGGCGGCGGGGCAATGGCGTTTTCTGCGGGCTGACGAAAATGTGTGAGCGGCGGCCTTGAGTGCCCTGAGCTACCCTGGGCAATTGGGCTGCCGTTTTCTCGCATCGTGAAATTGACTTGCACCATTGACCGCAAGCCACCCCTTCGAGATACTCCCGGAGTTTTGTAAGTGTTGTGCAAGGGAGCCGGCGTATCGTGCCGGCTCGCATATTGAAACCATCTCAGGGGGTTAGCATGTCGCAAGGCAAGTCCAAGATTATCTACACGCTCACCGACGAGGCGCCGCTGCTGGCGACTTGTGCTTTTTTGCCGATCATCCGCACCTTTACCGAGCCGGCCGGCATTGCGGTCGAGAAAGCCGACATTTCCGTTTCGGCGCGCATGCTTGCCGAGTTTCCCGAGTATCTGGAAGAAGCGCAGCGCGTGCCCAACACCTTGGCCGAACTGGGCAAGAAAACGCTCGATCCGGACGCCAACATCATCAAGCTGCCCAATATTTCCGCTTCGGTGGCGCAGTTGAAGGCATGTCTCAAGGAATTGCAGGACAAGGGCTACAAGCTGCCGGATTACCCGGAAAACCCGACCACCGACGAGGAAAAGAACATCGCCGCCCGCTACGGCAAGTGCCTGGGTTCGGCGGTGAATCCGGTGCTGCGCGAGGGCAACTCGGATCGCCGCGCGCCCGCCGCGGTCAAGAACTACGCCAAGAAGAACCCGCATTCGATGGGCGAGTGGAAGCAGTGGTCGCAAACCCACGTTTCCCACATGCACGGCGGCGACTTCTACCACGGCGAAAAGTCGCTGACGCTCGACAAACCGCGCCGCGTGCGCATGGAACTGCTCGGCAAGGGCGGCAAGAGCACGGTGCTGAAACCGGAAGTCAAGCTGCTCGAAGGCGAGATCATCGACTCCATGTTCATGAGCAAGAAGGCGCTGTGCGAGTTCTACGAGAAGGAACTGGAAGATTGCCGTCAAGCCGGCATCCTCTTCTCGCTGCACGTCAAGGCGACGATGATGAAGGTTTCGCACCCGATCGTTTTCGGCCACTGCGTCAAGATCTACTACAAGGACGCCTTCGAGAAGCACGCGCAGACCTTCGCCGAACTGGGCATCAACGTCAATAACGGCATGGTCGATCTGTACGAGAAGATCAAGACCCTGCCCGAATCCAAGCACGACGAAATCATCCGCGACCTGCACGCCTGCCACGAGCATCGCCCGGAGCTGGCGATGGTCGATTCGGCCAAGGGCATCACCAATTTCCATTCGCCGAACGACATCATCGTCGATGCCTCGATGCCGGCGATGATCCGCCAGGGCGGCAAGATGTGGGGTTCCGACGGCAAGCAGTACGATGCCAAGGCCGTCATGCCGGAATCGACCTTCGCCCGCATCTACCAGGAGATGATCAACTTCTGCAAATGGAACGGCAACTTCGACCCGCGCACCATGGGTACGGTGCCGAACGTCGGCCTGATGGCGCAGAAGGCGGAAGAATACGGCTCGCACGACAAGACCTATGAGATCGCCGAGGACGGCATCGCCAACATCGTCGACATCGACACTGGCGAAGTGCTGCTGACGCAAAACGTCGAAGCCGGCGACATCTGGCGCATGTGCCAGGTCAAGGACGCGCCGATCCGCGACTGGGTCAAGCTCGCCGTCACCCGCGCCCGCAATTCCGGGATGCCGGCGGTGTTCTGGCTCGATCCCTACCGTCCGCACGAGAACGAACTGATCAAGAAGGTGCAGAAATACCTCAAGGATTACGACACCAGCGGTCTGGAAATCCACATCATGAGCCAGGTGCGCGCCATGCGCTTCACGCTGGAGCGCGTTGCACGCGGGCTGGACACCATCTCGGTCACCGGCAACATCCTGCGCGACTACCTGACCGACCTGTTCCCGATCATGGAACTCGGCACCAGCGCCAAGATGCTGTCCATCGTGCCGCTGATGAACGGCGGCGGCATGTACGAAACCGGCGCCGGCGGCTCGGCCCCGAAGCACGTCCAGCAACTGACGCAGGAAAACCACCTGCGCTGGGATTCGCTCGGCGAATTCCTGGCGCTCGCCGTGTCGCTGGAAGACCTCGGTATCAAGGAAAACAACGCCCGCGCCAAGCTGCTCGCCAGGACGCTGGATGCCGCCACCGGCAAGCTGCTCGACAACAACAAGTCGCCCTCGCCGAAAACCGGCGAACTCGACAACCGCGGCTCGCAGTTCTACCTCGCGATGTACTGGGCGCAGGAACTGGCGGTGCAGAAGGAAGACGCCGAACTGGCCGCCTACTTCGCCAAGCTCGCCAAGGCATTGAGCGACAACGAAGCGACCATCGTCGCCGAGCTGAAGACGGTGCAGGGCAAGCCGGTGGACATCGGCGGCTACTACAAGGCCGACGCCGAGAAGTGCAAGGCGGTGATGCGCCCGAGTCCGACGCTGAACGCGGCGCTGAAGGCCGCCCGCGGCTGAGCGCACGACTGTCGCGCCAGCGAAAACCCCGGTTCGTGAAGAACCGGGGTTTTTCAATTGGCGGCTGGTGCAATGCCGGCGTGTAGCGGAAAAACGTGGCTTTTCAAGCCTCGGTCGCGGCTGCGGCCTTTGTATCAATCTGTATCAGCATAGGCTGTATGACGATCTTCCGGGGTAGAATTCTGAGGTAAATCAAACCCGCTGGCTGCCTCGCTCGTACCCTGGATGCTTCAAGCGGGTTTATTTTTATTTTCGATACAACGGAGAACACAAGATGAAAAGCAAACTGCTGATCGCCGCCCTGGCCACCGCCCTGACCGCTACCGCGCACGCCCAGGTGAAGGTCGAGGACGCCATCAAATGGCGTCAATCCGCCTACGGCACCCTGGCCTGGAACATGGCCCGCATCGATGCCAACCTGCAAGGCAATTACAACAAGGACGAGGTGCAGAAGGCCGCCACCGTGATCCAGGCCATCGCCAATTCGGGCATGGGATCGCTCTACGTGCCGGGCAGCGACAAGGGCAAGGGCTGGGTCGATACCCGCGTCAAGCCGGCCCTGTTCACCGACGGTCCGAAAGTCGGCAAGATCGCCGGCGACTTCAACAAGGCCGCCAACGAGCTGGCCAAGGTTGCGGCAACCGGCGACGCCGCTGCGGTCAAGACGGCGTTTGGCACGCTCGGCGGCACCTGCAAGGCTTGCCACGACGACTACCGCACCAAGTAACTTCCGCCTGCCGGATGACCGGGGCACCCTGCGGTGCCCTTTTTTGCTTTTTCTCTCTGGAGACCGCGCATGCATTCCGAACGAAAAATTCTGATCTGGGATCTGCCCATTCGCCTGTTTCACTGGTTGCTGGTCGCGGCCGTCATTGCCCTGGTGGTGAGCGGCAAGGTGGGGGGCAATCTGATCCGGTGGCATGGTGTCCTGGGGCTGGTGGTGCTGGGTTTGCTGGTGTTTCGCATCGCGTGGGGTTTTCTCGGCTCGACCTATGCCCGTTTCTTCAATTTCTTCCCGACGCCGAAGAAAGTAGCCGCCTACTTGCGTGGAGAATGGCGCGGACATGGACATAACCCCCTGGGCGCATTTTCGGTTTTCGGTCTGCTCGGGGTGTTGCTGTTTCAGGTCCTGAGCGGTCTGGTGGCCAATGACGATATCGCCTTCACCGGGCCGCTTTACGATCTCGTCGGGCGGGACATCAGCAATCTGGCGACGCGCTGGCACCATCTGGTCGTCAATGTGCTGCTTGCCCTGGTTGCCCTGCACGTGGCGGCGATTCTTTTCTACGCTCATGTGAAGAAGGACAATCTGGTCAAACCCATGGTGCTGGGCTGGAAAGCCTCGGAAGATGGGGAATCGGCGCGTGGCGGCGGCGTGCTTGCTTTTGTGCTGGCGCTGGCCGTGGCGGGTCTGGCCGTCTATGGTGCGAGCGGTGCCTGGTTGCCGGAACCTCCGCCGCCGGCAGCGGTGGAAACGCCCGCCTGGTGATTCCAGGGTGCAAACCGGAGGGGTAAGTACCCAAAAGCATCCAAAAGAAGAAAGCCCTGTACTGGGGGATGTACAGGGCTTTCGTGACGGTGTTGGGGTGAGGGAGAGGAGGGCTTTCACCGTCAGGGCTGATGTCTGGTCAGCACATGGGTGAACGATAAGGTGCGGTGGGACCAAGCTCAAGTAACGGTTTGCAACAGTGCGTATCGTTCATCCCTGGCCTTTGATGGCATTTTTATACCCCGGCCTCTAGCATGACGACCCATGGGTGACATCGATCTTTCTACGCCTTGGGCGGGTTATTTCTGGGCTTTGCTTGGCGTGACGCTGGGCACGCTCCTGCTTGCGCCCTGGCAGCAGGCGGTCACACCGGCTGGCGCGGCACTGCTTTATGCGCTGGCGGCGGTGGTGGTGGCGATCAGTTATGGCACTGGCCCCGCCCTGCTCGCCGCATGTTCGGGGGGGCTGGGGTATTACGCGGTGTTCGTCATGGAAGCGGATAGCCGGGAGTTTCTGGTGCCGGGGCTGCTGTTGCTGATAGCGCTCTCTGCGGGACAGGTCACTACCCGGCTGCGCCGCCATGCCGAGCGTGTCCGCCAGCAAAGCAGGGAAAGCGCCGAATTGTCCGAGCAGATGCGCGCCACGGAACTGAAACACGCGGCTGAGGCGCTGCGCAGCTCGATTCTGGCTGCCTTGTCACACGATTTGCGCACGCCCTTGACGGCTTTGGTCAGCCAGGCGGAAACCCTGCAGATGGGGAAGTTGCCGCCGGCGCGCCAGGCGGCCTTGCTGGAAACCTTGCGTCAGCAGGCGCTGAATTTGAGCCGGCAAATGAACAACCTGCTCGACATGGCGCGTCTTGCCAGCGGGCCGGTGGAATTGAAAAAAGCCTGGCAGCCGATCGACGAGGTGGTGGGCGTGACCTTGCAGCAGGCGCGCAGCCAGTGGCCGCAGCGCGAATTCGTGACCCAGGTTTCGCCCAATGTGCCGCCGGTGAATATCGATGCCGTGCTGTTCGAGCGGGCTTTGTGGAATCTTCTGGACAATGCCGCCAAATATTCGCCGCCCGATACGCCGGTGAGCGTGGATGTGGGTTGCGCCGCCGGTTATTTGTGGCTGGCGGTGTGCGACGCCGGCGCGGGGATCGATCCGGCGGATGCGGCGCGGCTGTTCGCGGCATTTCAGCGCGGACAGGTGGAGTCGCATATCGCCGGCACCGGGCTGGGACTGTCGATTGCACACAGCATCGTCAAGGCGCACGGAGGCGAGATCGATGCGGTGCCGCGCACGACGGGCGGCAGTTGTTTCACCATCCGCCTGCCCTTGGGCGAAGCACCGGCCTTCATGAATGATGAAGCGGAGGCGGCATGAGTGAGCAATCCATGATCCTGATCGTCGAAGATGAGCGCCAGATCCGCGAAACCGTGGCGCTGGCGCTGGAGTGCGAGGGTTTCGCCACCTGCGAGGCGGGCAGCGCGGCGCGCGCAGGGGAGCAGGCGGCGCAGCAGAAGCCCGATCTGATCGTTCTCGATCTGGGTTTGCCGGATCGTGACGGGGTGGATTTCATCCGCGACCTGCGCGCCTGGTCGTCGGTGCCGGTGCTGATCCTGTCGGCGCGCAGCGCGGAGGACAGCAAGGTCGATGCGCTCGACGCCGGAGCAGACGATTACCTGAGCAAACCCTTCGGCATGGCGGAACTGCTCGCCCGGGTACGCGCCCTGCTGCGCCGCCGCCCGGATGCCCTGGCCGGCGAGGCGTGCCTGAGCTTCGGCGAGTTTGAAATCGACTGCGTCAAACGTACGGTGACGAAGGCGGACGAGCCGGTGCACCTGACGCAGATCGAATACCGCCTGCTGGCGTACCTGGCCGCCAATCCGGGCCGGGTGTTGACGCACCGGCATCTGCTGGCGCGGGTCTGGGGCGGGCAGGCGGTGGAGAATCACCAGTATCTGCGCGTTTATGTCGGCCATCTGCGGCAGAAAATCGAAATCAACCCGGCGCAGCCGCGCCACATCCTGACGGAAATCGGGGTGGGCTACCGTTTTCAGCCCTGAAATCCGCGCGCGAAACATGACTGACCGATCAGGAAACCCTAAAATAGCCGTTTTTCCACGGCCCGCCCTTTTTTAATCGAACCGGGATCAACCATGCATATTGCCGTTTGTATCAAGCAAGTACCGGACAGTGCGCAGATTCGCGTGCATCCGGTGACCAACACCATCATGCGCCAGGGGGTGCCGGCCATCGTCAACCCCTTCGACCTGTTCGCCCTGGAAGAAGCGCTGCGCATCAAGGATGCCACCGGGGCCAGCATCACCGTGCTGACCATGGGGCCGCCGCCGGCGGAAGAAGCGCTGCGCAAGTGCCTCTCCTTCGGGGCCGATCACGCCATCCTGATTACCGACAAGGTGTTTTCCGGGGCCGATACCCTGGCCACTTCCTTCGTGCTGGCTTCCGCCCTGCGCACGCTCGATGCGCGCCAGCCGCTCGATCTCATCTTCACCGGCAAGCAGACCATCGACGGCGACACCGCCCAGGTCGGGCCGGGCATCGCCATCCGCCTGGGCTACCAGTTGCTGACCTACGTCTCGAAAATTCGCGAACTCGACCCGGCGGCGCGCCGTCTGGTGGTCGAGCGGCGTGCCGAGGGGGGCGTGCAAGTGCTGCAATCGGCGCTGCCGGCGGTCATCACCATGCTCGAAGGTGGCAATGAAATGCGCTTTGCCGACATGCCCGGCATGTTCCGCGCCGCCCGTCAGGAAGTGGAAATCTGGAACCGCGACGGGGCCGGCATTACCGACCTGACGCAAGTCGGCCTGAAAGGCTCGCCCACCGCCGTGGCCCAGGTGTTCGGGCCGAAACCCAAGGCGGTGAAGGCGCAGCGTATCGCCGGCGAAACCCCGGCGGCGATGGCCGATGCCTTCGTGGAAAAACTGTTTGCCGACTTCCCGCAACTGGAAGGCGAACTCATCGCCCACCTCGATCAACTGGCCGGGCAAGGAGAAAAAGCATGAGCGACGAAACCGATATCGCCAAGCCGATCAAGAAACCCAAGCGGGTGCTGCCCGAGCGTTTCAAGTCGTACAGGAACGTCTGGGTGTTCGTCGAGCACGAGCATGGTCATGTGCATCCCGTCTCCTGGGAACTGCTCGGCAAGGGCCGCAAACTGGCCGATACCCTGGGCTGCGAGCTGGCCGTCGCCATTCTCGGCGGCCCCGCCCCGGCAGTGCGCGCCCTGGTCGACGAAGCGGCCTGCTACGGGGCCGACCTGTGCTATCTGATGCAAAGCGAGGTGCTGGCCGATTACCGCAACCAGACCTACACCGCGGGCATGACCGAGCTGGTGAATACTTACCAGCCGGAAATCCTGCTGCTCGGCGCGACGGCGCAGGGCCGCGATCTCGCCGGCTCGGTGGCGACCACCCTGCTCACCGGCCTGACCGCCGACTGTACCGGCCTGGAAATCGACCCGAGCGACAAATCGCTGCTCTCCAGCCGGCCGACGTTCGGCGGCAGCCTGATGTGCACCATCGTCAACCTCGCCACCCGCCCGCAGATGGCGACCGTGCGCCCGCGCGTCATGCCCATGCCGGCGCGCCAGAATGGGCGTGAAAATGGGCGTGAAATTCGTCTGATCGAACACCCTTTCACCCTGGCCGAAGAAGCCGTGGTGACCAAGGTGATCGATTTCATCCCCGACGCGCAGGCCGACAAGCCGCAGTTGGCCTTTGCCGATTTCATCGTTTCCGGCGGGCGCGGTCTCTCGAAGCCGGAAAATTTCGACAAGGTGTTCGGTCTGGCCAAGGTGCTGGGCGCCGAAGTCGGCGCGTCGCGCCCGGCGGTGCATGCCGGCTGGGCCGATCCTGAGCGTCAGGTCGGGCAATCGGGCAAGACGGTGCGGCCCAAGCTCTACATCGCCGCCGGCATTTCCGGGGCGGTGCAGCACCGGGTGGGCATGGAGGGCGCGGACGCCATCGCCGCCATCAACGTCGATGCCAGTGCGCCCATTTTCGATTTCGCCAATTACGCCCTGGTCGGCAATGCGCTGGAACTCTTGCCGGCCTTGCAGGCGGCCTTTGCCAAGCGTCTGGCCGCAACGAGGGCGCAGCAGGCCGCGCCGGCACAGGAAGAAGGAGCCTGAGCATGGAAAAATTCGACGTCATCGTGGTCGGCGCAGGCCCGTCGGGCAACGCCGCCGCCTATACCCTGGCCAAGGCCGGGCTGTCGGTGCTGCAACTGGAGCGCGGCGAATCGCCCGGCACCAAGAACGTGCAGGGGGCCATTCTCTACGCCGACGCCCTGCAAAAGATCATTCCCGATTTCCGCGACAGCGCGCCGTTGGAGCGCCACATCGTCGAGCAGCGCATGTGGTTGATGGACGAGGATCAGACCAGCACCGGCGTCAGCTACCGCGACGCGCGCTTCTCGCAGGAGCCGTACAACCGCTACACCATCATCCGCGCGCGCTTCGACCGCTGGTTTTCCGAGCAGGTGAAAAAGGCGGGCGCGCTGATCGTCTGCGAAACCACCGTGACGGAACTCCTGCGCAACGGCTCCGGCAAGGTGATCGGCGTGCGCACCGAGCGCGAGCAGGGCGACATCTACGCCGATTGCGTGATTCTCGCCGACGGCGCGAACGCCCTGGTCGGCAGCCGCGCCGGCCTGCGCCCGGAAATCACCGCCGACGACATGGCGCTGGCGGTCAAGGAAGTCCTGTTCCTACCCAAGGAAGTCGTGGATGCGCGCTTCAACATCACCGGCACCCAGGGCGTGGTGATCGAGATTGCCGGCAACGTCACGCACGGCATGCTGGGGACGGGCTTCCTCTATACCAACAAGGATTCGCTGGCGATCGGCATCGGCTGCATGTTGTCCGACATGAAAAAGCAGTCGCTGACGCCTTATCAACTGCTGGAAGCCCTGAAACGCCACCCGAGCATCAAGCCGCTGATCGAAGGCGCGGAAATGAAGGAGTATTCCGCGCATTTGATCCCGGAAGGCGGCTACAAGGCGCTGCCGCAGCTTTACGGCGACGGCTGGATGATCGTCGGCGACGCCGCCGGCTTCGTCAATGCGGTGCACCGCGAAGGCTCCAACCTCGCCATGACCTCCGGGCGCATGGCGGCGGAAACCCTGATTGCACTGAAAACGGCGGAAAAACCGTTTACGGCGGCGAATCTGGCGGCTTACAAACGTGCCCTGGACGAGAGTTTCGTCATGGCCGACCTGAAAAAATACCAGGATGTGCCGACACTCTTGACCGAACAACCGCACCTGCTGGGCATGTACCCGCGCTTCCTCGGCGACGCCGCGCGCGAACTGCTCACCGTCGATGGCGTCAGCAAACGCGCCAAGCAACAGAAAATTATGGCTGAACTCAAGGGCAAGCGCTCGCTGCTGGGCCTGTTGGGCGACGCCTACCGCTTTTGGAGGGCTTTCCGATGAGCACCACCTTCGTTCCCCCGACGCTCAACGTCGAGGAAAAACTCTTTCAGAACCGCTACCGGGTCGATACCGGCAGACCGCATATCGCCGTGCGCGACGCGAAAACCTGCGTTTCCTGCGGCGGCAAGGCGTGCACCGTGTGTTGCCCGGCGGGCTGCTGGCGTATCGACGACAGCGGCGGCATCGAACTGGTGGTCGACGGTTGCCTGGAATGCGGCACCTGCCGCCTGATCTGCGATCAGAACAACGTCGACTGGAACTACCCGCGCGGCGGTTTCGGCATCCTGTTCAAATTCGGCTGAGGCGACGATGGACAGCATCCGCCGTTTCCTCGCCCACGCCGTTCGCCTGGAAGCCGAAGCCGCCCGCCGCTTCGACGAACTGGCCGACCATCTCGACACCCTCGGCAACGCCGAAGTGTCGGCCCTGTTCCGCCAGTTCGCCGACTTCTCCCGCCTGCACCTGAAGGAAGCCATGACGCGCGGCGGTTTCCGCTACATCAGCGACCTGCCCGCCGACGGCTACGACTGGCCCGACGGCGAATCGCCCGAAGCCGCCGCCTGGTGGGGCGTCGACGCCCTGATGGACATCCCCGCCGCGCTCGAACTGGCGCTGGCCAGCGAGCGGCAGGGGCTGGCCTACTACCAGAGCGTCGCCGACGCCTCCGCCGATCCGCGCGTCATCGCCATGGCGCAGGAATTCGTCGAGGAAGAAGCCGACCACGTGGCGCAACTGGAAGTCCTGAAAAAACGCCTGCTGGGCTGACCGGTCGGCCGCGCGGCGGCCAGCAGCCGAAAAACCGACGGGGCGGAGAGTTTCGCGAGAACTCCCCGCCCCGTTTCGTCGCGCGCCGCTTTATCGTAAGGATGCGCCGGAAAGGCGAATTGACAGTGCCAGGAATCAAGGTTATCTATGACTTGAGTCATGGGTGACTTACTCAAAAGCTTCATTCACGGGAGATTGCATGCGCATCGGTTTTGTCGGACTGGGCATCATGGGGCGGCCGATGGCGCTGAATCTGCTGCGCGCCGGGCATGTGCTGACGGTGTGGGCGCGCCGGCCGGCAGCCATGACGCCGCTGCTGGAAGCCGGGGCAAAGGCGGCGGCGGACCTGCCGGAACTGGCACAGGGGCAGGATCTGGTGATTTCGATGGTGGCCGATGCGCCGGACGTGCGCGAGGTGATGCGCGCGTTGGCGGGCAAGGCCGATCCCGGTCTGGTGGCGGTGGATATGAGCACCATCGCGCCGGCAGCGGCGCGGGAAATTCATGCGGAGCTGGCTGAAAAAGGCATTGATTTCGTCGATGCGCCCGTCTCCGGCGGCGAGCCGGGGGCGATTGCCGGCAGCCTGTCGATCATGGCGGGCGGCTCGGCAGCGGCCTTTGCCCGCGCCTTGCCCGCCTTCGAGTGCATGGGCGGCAGCGTCGTGCATGTCGGCGGGCCGGGCGCGGGGCAGACGGCCAAGGCGGCGAATCAGGTGGTGACGGGCATGGGCGTGGCGGCGGTGGCCGAGGCCATCAATTTTGCGCAGAAGAACGGCGTCGATGCGGCCAGGGTGCGCGAAGCCCTGCTTGGCGGTTTCGCTTATTCGAAGATTCTCGAAAACCACGGCCAGCGCATGATCGAGCGCAATTTCAAGCCGGGCTTCAAAAGCTGGATGCACGAGAAGGATCTCAACATCGTGCTGCAAACGGCGCACGAGCTGAACGTCAGTCTGCCCGGCGCGGCGGTGGCGGCGCAACTGTTCGCGGCGGCGCTGGCGCAGGGATTGGGCGAGGAGGATTCGGTGGCGGTGCTGAAAGTGCTGGAGCGGCTCTCGGGAGTGACGCAATGAAGGTGGGTTTCATCGGTCTGGGCGCCATGGGGCGGCCCATGGCTCTGCATCTGGCGCGGGCCGGGCATGAATTGCACGTCTGGGCGCGGCGTCCGGCGACTTGCGCCGGTCTGCCCGCCACGGTGCACGCGACGCCGGCGGAACTGGGCGCGGCCTGCGAGGCGGTGTTCACGATGGTGACTTCCAGCGCCGACGTGCGCGCCGTCGCCCTGGGTGAAAACGGGCTGCGCGAGGGCATGGCGGCGGACACGGTATTGATCGACTGCTCGACGATCGCTCCGGACGCCGCCCGCGACATCGCCGCGCAACTGGCGCAGCAGCGCATCCACATGCTCGATGCGCCGGTGTCCGGCGGCGCGCAGGGGGCGCAGGAGGCCGCGCTGGCCATCATGGTCGGCGGCGAGGAAACGGTGCTGGCGCGGGTGCGCCCGCTGCTGGAAAAGCTCGGCCAGCGCATCGTGCATGTCGGCGCGGCGGGGGCGGGACAGGTGGCGAAAGCCTGCAACCAGATGATCATGGTGGCGGCCATCGAAGCCGTGGCCGAAGCCCTGCATCTGGCGCGCGCCGCCGGGGTCGACGCGGGCAAGGTGCGGGAGGCGCTGGCGGGCGGCTCCGCCGCGTCCCGGGTGCTCGACGTGATGGGCAAACGCATGGTCGAGCGCGATTTCGCCGCCGGCATCGAAGCGCGTCTGCACCACAAGGATTTCGGCCTGCTGCTGGACGCGGCGCGGCAAAGCGGGGCGGTGCTGCCCCTGGCGGCCTGCGTCGGCCAGCAGTTGAACGCCCTGATGGGGGCGGGTTGGGGCAAGGACGACACGGCCTCGCTGCTGCGCGTGCTGGAGGGCGCATGAGCCAAGGCGCTTGCGCTGGCAAACCGCATTGAACGCGGCATTGAACGCAGATTCGCGCGGAGCAAATCGGATTGCGCGGATAAATCCATGACCGAGTGCCTTCGATCCGCGTTCATCCGTGTTCATCCGCCGAATCCGCGTTAAGGAAGTTCTGAGCAAATCCAAACCGTTCGGGTTGGCCCTGTCGAACTCATTGATTTTGCAGGTGACACCCTTTGACAAGCCCAGGGCGGACGGATTGGTTCAGCGCCTTGCCGAAGCATCCGCGTCGAGCGCGAGCGCGGCGATTTGTTATAACATCGCCGCCCCAGGTACGACGTCGTACCGTTTTCCCCGGAATCCAAAATGCACACCTTGAGCATGATCCTGCTCGCCTGTCTGGCGGGCGGCCTGATTAGCATGGCCGCCGCGGCTGCCGTCGTGTTCCGCCTGTCAAGCCGGGCCACCGCCATTCTGGTCGCCTTCGCCGCCGGCGTGATGCTGTCCTCCGCCTTCCTGCACGTCCTGCCGGAAGCCTTCAACAGCCTGCCGGCCCCGGCGGCGCACGTTGAGCATGGCGAGGATCAGGCGCACGACCACGATCATGGCGCTCACCGGCATACGGAAGAAACCCATGCCGAACACGCGGCATCCGGGCACCATCACCACGGCGGCCCGGCGGCGACGCTGTTCGCCATCATGCTGGCCACCTTGTTCGCCTTCTTCACCCTCGAACGTCTGGCCCTGTGGCGGCATTCGCACGGCGACTGCAAGGCGCACGACGGCCACCACGCCACAGTCACCGCGCCGCTCCTCATCCTGGTGGGCGACGGTTTCCACAATTTCGTCGATGGCGTGCTGATCGCCGCTGCCTTCATCGCCGACCCCATGCTCGGCATCACCACCACCGTGGCCATCATCGCGCACGAAGTGCCGCAGGAAATGGGCGATTTCGTGCTGCTCAAGAACGCCGGCTGGAGCAACGCCAAGGCCTTCATCGCCAACGCCGCTTCCAGCCTCTCCGCCGTCCTCGGCGGCGCGCTCGGCTTCTTCACCCTTTCCGCGGTCGATGCGGCGCTGCCTTACGTTCTGGTGATTGCCGCTTCCAGCTTCATCTACGTCGCGCTGGCCGATATTTTTCCGCTGCTGCACAAGCAGGGCGACAGCTTCGTCCGCCAGAGCCTGTGGATCGCCGCCGGCGTGGCCGTGGTGCCGGCGGTGGGCTGGCTGACGCACTGAAGCCAGCCGTGGGTCCGGGTCCATGACCCGGACGAACAGCTTGCCGCCGGAAACTCGCCCGAGTCATGAACTCAGGCCAACAAGACAAAAAAAATCCCCGGGGAGATTCTTCCCGGGGATTTTTACTTTCGACTTTTGCCCGGAATAACCGCTCAGGCGAAGTTGGATGCGACGAAGTTCCAGTTCACCAGATGGTTGAGGAAGGTTTCGACGAATTTCGGCCGCAGGTTGCGGTAGTCGATGTAGTAGGCGTGCTCCCACACGTCGACGCAGAGCAGCGGCTTGTCGCCGGTGGTCAGCGGGGTGCCGGCGGCGCCCATGTTGACGATGTCGAGGCTGCCATCGGCCTTTTTGACCAGCCAGGTCCAGCCGGAGCCGAAGTTGCCGACGGCGGAGGTCTGGAAGGCGGTCTTGAAGGCGTCGAAGGAACCCCACTTGGCGTTGATGGCGGCCGCCAGCGCGCCGCCCGGCGCGCCGCCGCCGTTGGGCTGCATGCAGTTCCAGAAGAAGCTGTGGTTCCAGACCTGCGCGGCGTTGTTGTAGATGCCGCCGGCGGGGGCTTTCTTGACGATGGCTTCGAGGTCGAGGTTTTCGTATTCGGTGCCCTTGATCAGGTTGTTGAGATTGGTCACGTAAGCCTGGTGGTGCTTGCTGTAGTGATAATCGAAGGTTTCCGCCGACATGTGCGGGGCGAGGGCGTCCTTGGCGTAGGGCAGGGCGGGCAGTTGATGTTCCATTGTTTTCTCCGTTGTGTTGATGGGGGTGAAGTAAAAGATTCTAGTCAGCTTTACCAGGGGCGACAACCTCGGGCGCCAGGGCTTTGACCGCGGCCCTGATCTGGCCGTGGGCGAGCCGGATCTGCAGATCGGCACCGACATGGGTTTGACCGCTGTCGCGCAAGGCTTGGCCCCGGGCGTCGGTGACGAGCGCGTAGCCGCGTCCGAGGACGGCGAGCGGGTCGAGCTGCTTGAGGTTGTCGGCCAGGCGCAACAGGCGCGCGCGCCGTTGTTCGTGCAGACGCAGGCTGGCGCGGGAGAGGCGCTGGGTGAGCAGCCCCAGTTTTTCCCGCTGCCGGGCGAGATTTTCCGCCGGGTGGATGAGTTTGTCGGCAAGCCGGTCCAGCCTTTGCTGCAAATCGGCCAGCCGGCGCCGGCTGGCGCGGTGCAGGCGCTCCTGCTGGCGCGCGATGGCGTGGTGCAGGGCAGCTTGTTCCGGGGTGGCGAGCTCGGCAGCGGCGGTGGGGGTGGCGGCGCGCTGGTCGGCAACGAAATCGGCGATGGTGAAATCCGTTTCGTGTCCCACGCCGCTGATGACGGGGTGCGGGCAGGCGGCGATGGCGTGGGCGACGATGGCTTCGTTGAAGGGCCAGAGGTCCTCGATGCTGCCACCGCCCCGGCACAGGATGACGAGCGCGCAGTCGCTGACGCCGGCAGCCTGCAGCGCTGCGGCAATCTGGGCGGCCGCGCCTTCGCCTTGCACCGCGGTGGGAAAGATGTCGATCCTGACTTGCGGCGCGCGCCGATGCAGCGTGCTGAGCACATCGCGCAGCGCGGCGGCCTGCAGGCTGGTGACGATGCCGATCTTGCGCGGGTAGGGCGGCAGCGCCTGTTTGCGCTCCGGTGCGAACAGCCCGGCGCTTTCCAGTTCGGCCTTGAGGCGCAGGAAGCGCTCGAAGAGCGCGCCCTGTCCGGCCTGGCGCAGGACTTCCACGCTCAATTGAAATTCGCCGCGCGGCTCGTAAAAGGACACCAGTGCCCGCGCTTCCACCTGATCGCCGTTTTTCGGCTGCCAGCCCAGCGTCTGGGCGCGGCTGCGCCACATCACGCAGCGCACCTGGGCGGTGTTGTCCTTGAGGGAAAAATAAATGTGGCCGGACGCGGCCCGGGTCAGGTTGGAAATTTCTCCCGCCACCCAGAGCAAGGGGAAAGCGGCTTCCAGATGGGCGCGCACCTGCTGGTTCAGGACGCTGACGGTGAGCGGAGAGTTATTGACAGCAGGAGGCGGGGTGTGCATGGACGGATTTTAACCGGGAAAAATGCCTGCGCTATGGGATTGACAAGAAAAAATAAATCCAAGTGTTTGATTTTTAATGGACAAAAGAGTGTGCCTTGTTTTTTGGCAGGATAAGCCGGGCGCTGGTTTGGTGCGGCTTGGGCGTGGTTTGCCACACTTCATCCACAGACTTATCCACAGCTTTTGGGGATAAAGCGGAGGGCTCCTGTAGTTTCAATGAGATGGGACGCAAAGCTGGGGGAAAACATGAAATTTCGGCGGCAACTGTGTCTTCTTTTTGTGCGGGACGTCGAATGAGGTGTCGAATAACTTGCCCGAGGGGGCGGGGACGGGCAAAATTGCGCACTGAATTTTCCAAGGACATTGGCACGTGTTTGAAATCGTCAAAGCAGCAGGTTGGCCGATCTGGCCATTATTGTTGGCTTCGGTCATTGCCGTTGCCCTGATCATCGAGCGTCTGGTGAGTTTGCGCCGCAGCAAGATCGTGCCGCCCGGACTCCTGCAGCGCGCCGTGGGCGAGTTCCGGCGCGGCGGCGACAATGCCCGCCTGCTGGATGACCTGGAGCGGCATTCGCCCCTGGGGCGCGTGCTGGCGGCAGGTTTGCGCAATGTCGGCACCTCGCGCGAAGTCATGAAGGAGGCGATCGAGGAAACGGGCGCCGCCGTGGCGCACGATCTCAACCGCTATCTGACCACGCTGGGCACCATCGCTTCCATCAGCCCCTTGATGGGCCTGTTCGGCACCGTGGTCGGGATGATCGAGATTTTTGGCTCGCAGGCGCCGGGCACCGGCAGTCCGCAGCAGTTGGCGCACGGGATTTCGATTGCGCTCTACAACACGGGTTTCGGTATCTTCATTGCCGTGCCGGCGCTGATCTTCTGGCGCCACTTCCGCGCGCTCGTCGACAGTTTCGTCATCCAGATGGAGCAGCAGGCGGTGCGGCTGGTCGAATACATGCACGGCGAGCGGAAGTAAGCCATGCGATTCCAGCGCGACAGCAGCAGGGAAGAGCCGGAACTGAACCTGATTCCGATGATCGACGTGCTGCTCGTCATCATCATTTTCCTGATGCTGACCACGACGTATTCCAAGTATGCCGGCCTGGAAATCGATCTGCCGATGGCAGAGGCCGCCCAGTCGACCGAACAGCCCAATGAAATCGATGTGGCGGTGACGGCGAACGGGCAGATTCTGGTGAACAGGACTCCGCTCGCGGAAGGCGACAATGCGGCGATTTCGGCGGCGCTGCAGCAAGCGGCCGGCGGGCGCGAAAAACCGGTGATCGTCATCAATGCCGATGCCAAGGCGACGCATCAGCGCGTGGTGGATGTGATGCAGGCGGCGCAAGCGGCCGGTTATCCGCATATTTCCTTCGCCACGCAAAGTCCCGAGTAATGCTTGCCGACTGGCTGCAACGCCTGTGGTACCAACGCCGGCCAAGGCCGGCGTTGTGGTTTCTTGTCGGGGGGCTGGCGTGGTTGCTCCTGTGGCCGCTGCACGCCTTGTTCGTCCTGATCTCTGCTGCCCGGCGGCGCTGGACGCGGCCGCAGCGCCTGCCGGTGCCGGTGGTGGTGGTGGGTAATCTGGTCGTCGGCGGCGCCGGAAAAACACCGCTCACCCTGGCGCTGGCAGAGCATTTGCGCGCCCGCGGCTGGCACCCGGGCATCGTCAGCCGGGGGTATGGCGCGGACCTGGGCTCTGCCGTGCGCGCAGTGATGCCCGTGAGCCGGGCGCAGGATGTGGGCGACGAACCTTGTCTCCTGGCGCGGCGCAGCGGCTGCCCGGTGTGGGTGGGGCGGGAGCGGGCGGCGGCGGGGCAAGCCCTGCTTGCAGCGCATCCGCAAGTCGATGTGCTGTTGTGCGACGACGGGTTGCAGCATTACCGCCTGGCGCGCGATGTGGAAATCGCCGTTTTCGATGCGCGTGCCGCCGGTAACGGTTGGCGTTTGCCGTTGGGGCCGCTGCGCGAACCGCTGGCGCGCCTGGGCGAGGTGGATGCCGTGGTGGGCAACGGCTGCGCGGTGGATGCGCTGGCCGCAGGCCGGCCGGCGTTTACGATGACTTTGCAGGCGCAGGATTTTTATCGTCTGGATGCGCCGCAGATATGCGTGTCGGCGGCCGGTCTGGCAGCGCAATCCGCGGGGAAAAACCTGCACGCCATCGCCGGCATCGGCGATCCGGAGCGGTTTTTCCGCAGTTTGCGGGCACTCGGTCTGAATTTCAGCGCCCATGCGTTTGCCGATCACCACGCCTATCGGACGTCCGATCTCGATTTCGGCCCGCAAACGGTGCTGCTGATGACCGAGAAGGATGCAGTAAAATGCGCCGCTCTAGCCCTGCCCGAAGCCTGGGTTTTGCCGGTGACGGCTGATTTGCCGCCGACCTTGATGGATTTGATCGTGGAGAAATTACGTGGATGCCCGTCTGATTGAAATTCTGGTTTGCCCGCTGTGCAAAGGCCCGCTCAAGCATGACAAGGCGGCGCAGGAACTCATCTGCAAGCCCTGCCGTCTGGCCTATCCCGTCCGCGACGACATTCCGGTGATGCTGGCGGAGGAAGCGCGCCAGTTGACCGACGAAGCGTGACCGGGACCGTGGTGCCTGCCTTCAAGATCGTCATTCCGGCGCGTTACGCCTCTTCCCGTCTGCCGGGCAAGCCCCTGCTCGATCTGGGTGGCAAACCCATGGTCGTGCGCGTGGCCGAGCGGGCGCGTTTGTCCGGGGCCGAGGAAATCTGGGTGGCGACCGACCACCCGGACGTGCACGCCGCCTGCACCGCGCACGGCGTGGCGGCGCTGCTGACCCGTCCCGATCACCCCACCGGCACCGACCGGCTGGCGGAAGTGGTGGCGCAACGCGGCTGGGCGAGCGACACGCTGGTGGTCAACGTGCAGGGCGATGAGCCTTTGATCGAGCCGGAGTTGATCGCGCAAACCGCCCGCCAGCTGGCGGCGAGCGGGGCCGACATCGCGACGGTGGCGCATCCCATCGCAACGGCGGCGGATTTCTTCAATCCCAACGTGGTCAAGGTGGTCTGTCGTGCCGACGGCGACGCGCTGTATTTTTCGCGCGCGCCGATTCCCTATGCGCGGGATCACTTCGCGGCCGGGGCGGCGGAGCCGAGCCTGCCCGCCGCTTTTCCGGCCTGCCGGCACGTCGGCCTGTACGCCTACCGCGCCAGCTTCCTCAAGGCGTATGCGGGGCTGAAGGAAGCGCCGTGCGAGCGGTTCGAGGCGCTGGAGCAGTTGCGCGCCCTGTGGCACGGCTACCGTATCAGCGTCACCCTGATCGACGCCGCGCCGGCGGCGGGAGTGGACACGCCGGAAGACGCGGCGCGCGTGCGCAAACTGTTTGACCCTGCCTGAATTAGCAGGTAAGTTCGAGCGTTCCGGTCGGCGCGCGCGTTGGCCGCAGAGAACATAAAAAAACGGTCAAGAATTTCTGGTTTTTTCCAATGAGAGGGACTTTTCATGAAGCTGATTCTTTTGGGCGCGCCCGGCGCCGGTAAGGGGACACAGGCCAAGTACATCTGCGAGAAATTCGGCATTCCGCAGATTTCCACCGGCGACATGCTGCGTGCCCAGGTCAAGGCCGGCACGCCGCTGGGTCTGGAAGCCAAGAAGCACATGGACGCGGGCGGCCTGGTGCCGGACGCGGTCATCATCGGCATGGTCAAGGATCGCCTGACCCAGGACGATTGCAAGAACGGCTACCTGTTCGACGGCTTCCCGCGCACCATCCCGCAGGCACAGGCCATGAAGGATGCCGGCGTGCCGCTCGAATTCGTGCTCGAAATCGACGTGCCGGACAGCGACATCATCGAGCGCATGGCCGGCCGCCGCGCCCATCTGGCTTCGGGCCGCACCTATCACGTCAAATTCAACCCGCCCAAGGTGGAAGGCAAGGACGACGTGACCGGCGAAGACCTGGTGCAGCGCGACGACGACAAGGAAGAAACGGTCAAGAAACGCCTCGACGTCTACCACTCGCAGACCAAGCCGCTGGTCGATTTCTACGGTCAGTGGGCCGCCAGCGGCGCCGCCGAAGCGCCGAAAGTGCGCAAGATCGCCGGCGTCGGCGGCGTCGATGACATCACGGCTGCCGTATTCGATGCGCTGAAATAAGGCAGACATGGCGGCAATCAACGCCTTCTACGCGCAGTCAGGAGGCGCTACCGCCGTTATCAACGCGACGGCGTGCGGCCTCATCGAGGAAGCGCGCCGTCAGCATTTGGCCGACCCGGCCCGCATCGGCCAGGTCTATGCCGGGCGCGACGGCATTCTCGGCGCGCTGCGCGAGGATCTGCTCGACACCAGCCAGGAAAGCGACGCCGACATCGCCCGCCTGCGCCAGACGCCGGGCGGCGCGTTCGGTTCCAGCCGCTTCCATCTCGGGCCGCTGGAAACGCACCGCGCCATGTACGAGCGGCTGGGGGGGGGGGGGGGGGGGGGCGGAGCCGGCACAAACACCT
>URNG01000013.1 GCA_900549295.1 uncultured Rhodocyclaceae bacterium | reverse complement strand
GGTATGGCGGGCCGGGCCGGGGCGCAGGCGGTCGGGAAAAGTGGGCGGCGCGACGCCGTTGAGCAGCCAGGCCGTGCGTTCGCGGTGGCACAGTGCGGGCGGCGTGTCTCTGCGGCGCAGGCCAAGCGGCCAGCAGATGCGCGCCGCCGTGACGCTGGCGGGCGGTTGGCGGTCGACGGCGGCGGGCGTGTCGATGGCAGAAAAAATATCGACCAGGAGCGGCGCGGCGATGTTCGCGCCAAAAAAGCCGGGATTCGGCGTGCCGTCCGGCCGCCCCACCCAGACGCCGATGCTGTAGCGGTCGTTGACGCCGATCGCCCAGGCGTCGCGGAAACCGAAGCTGGTGCCGGTTTTCCAGGCGATGCCGCGGCGCGCCGCAATGCCCGGCTCGACGTGCCGCCCGACCGGCCCGCCGGTTTCCAGCAGGTCGCGGACGATGAAGGCGGCCCCGGCGCTCAGCAGGCGGCTCTCCTGCAAGGCCTCGCCAATCCGATAGCGGGGCTTGGCGGCAAGGCCGCCTTGCGCCAGGGCGCGATAAGCGCCGACCAGGTCTTCCAGACGGGTGGCGGCGCCGCCCAGGATGACCGAAAGATTGGGTTCCGCGCCCTGGGGCAGATCGAGTTTGAGGCCGCCGGCGCGCAGCGCGGTGGTGAAATTCTGCGGCCCCAGATGGTCGAGCACCTCGACCGCCGGCACGTTGAGCGATTGGCGCAAGGCTTCGGTGACGCTCACCGGGCCGGAAAAATCCGCCTGAAAATTTCCCGGCTGGTAGCCGTCGAAGGACTGCGGCACGTCGGAGAGCAGCGATTCCGAGTGGATCAGGCCGGCGTCGAGCGCCATGCCGTAGAGGAAGGGTTTCAGCGTCGAGCCGGGCGAACGCCGCGCCTGCACCATGTCCACGTGGGCAAAACGGGTGTTGTCGGAAAAATCGGCCGAGCCGGCGTAGGCGCGGATTTCCATGCTGCGGTTGTCCACCACCAGTGCGGCCAGGGAAACGCGCGGCGGCAGCAGCGTCAGGCGGCTGGCGAGCAACTGCTCGACCAGGCTTTGCGCCGCCACGTCCAGCGTGCTCTCGATGCGCGCTAGGCCGGGATGGCGGCGGCGCATCCGTTCGGCGAAGAGCGGCGCGAGCAGCGGCTCGCGGATGGCCTGGGCGATCACCGGCTCCTGCCGGGCATCGTCCGTGACGGCCTGGCCCCAGCGCGGGCGCAGGCGATCCAGCACCTTGTCGCGGGCTTGCTGCGCGGCCTGCGGGTAGCGGTCCGGGCGCAGGCGGGAAGGTGCCTGCGGCAACACGGCGAGCAAGGCGGCCTCGCCGTGCGAGAGGGACAGCGAGGGTTTGCCCAGATAAGCGCGGCTGGCCGCTTCGACGCCTTCCAGCACGCCGCCCATCGGCGCGCGCGTCAGGTAAAGCTCGAGGATTTCCTTTTTTGAGAGATGCAGTTCCAGTTGCAGGGCGCGCAAGATTTGCCGGAGTTTGCCGCCCACGCTGCGCGGAGTGGGTGTCAACAGGCGCGCCGCCTGCATGCTCAGGGTCGAGCCGCCCGAGACGATGCGGCCATGCCGCAGCCACTGCCCGGCGGCGCGCAGCAGGGCGACGGGATTGATGCCCGGATGCCAGTAGAAAAAACGATCCTCGTAGGCCAGCACCGCTTCCACGTAACGCGGCGAAACCTCGTCCAGCCGCACCGGGTGCCGCCAGATGTGCCGCTCGTCCGGAAAGGCGCGCAATGGCGTGCCGTCTCTGGCCAGCACGAGCTGCACCCCGCGCCGTTGATTTCCCGCCGCATCCGGCGGCAGCGGGAAAAGCCGGTCGGCGATGAGCAGGGCGGCGAGCAGGGTGGCCAGCAGCCAGCGCAGGCCAGTCAGGGCGAGCGGCACGGCTCGCCCCGCTGGATCAATGACGCTTCTCCCCATCGCTGATCGTGATGTGGTCCCCGTCCGCCGCCAGCCCGTAAATGGCCGGCTGGTACATGTCCTCGGCGTAGGAGGGCGGCACGACGAAGCGGCCTGGCGTCACCACGCGGGCGCGGTAGAAGAAGCTGGTCGTGCCGGGGGCCAGACGGGCGGCGACGACGAAGCGGTCGTCGCGGAACTCGACGTGCTTGATGCGGGCATCCTGCATCGCCTGATTGACCGAAACGCCATCGACGGTGAGTTCGCTCTGCTCGCTCTGGACGATGTTGGTGTTTTCGATTTCGATCCCGGCCGGAATGTAGTCCACGATCATGGCGTTGGCGTAGTGGCCGTGGGTCTTGACTTCCAGCCGCACGAGCAGGCTTTCGCCGACACGCAGGGCGCGCTCGCCGAGCGGTTTGCCGTCGGCGGTGTACCAGTGGCGCTTGAGCGCGAAGGCATCACTGCGGGCGGCGGGCGCTTTGGCGGGGTTGCCGACCAGATCGAGCGACACGTAAAGGCGCGCATTGTGCGTGTTCTTGAGGGTGATGCCGCGGGCCAGCGCGCCGCCTTCCAGCGGCAGGAACTGCACGCCCTTGCCGCCCAGGCTCTGGCTGGCGCCGCCTTGCGTCAGGGTGGCCTGCCAGGGCGTGCCGTCGGCGGCCGCGAAATCGCGGCCGAGCAGGAACACGGCCATTTTTTCCTGCGTGCTCAGGTAGCGGTTCTTCTCCATTTCCCCCGCCGCCACGGCCACCAGACTGGCGTATCCGGCCGGCGCGAGCTTGTGCTTCTTGAGCAGCACGTACATCAGCGCCGAGTCGCGCAGCGTACTGCCGTAATCACCCCACCAGTAGCGGTTGTCGCGCGGTTTCTGCAAACCGGCGGCAATGGCCTGCTGGCTGCGCGGCTCGTCGCCCATCAGCTTGAGCGCCAGCCCGAGCTGCACCAGCGCCAGCCCGGAATGCGACTGCTCGCTGGCTTCGGCCAGCTGGCGTAAGGTGGCGAGCGGCGCCTTGCCGTGCAGCGCCAGCACGTAAGCGCCGTAGGCGAGCACGCTGAAGCGACCGGAGCCGGCGTAGCGCCAGTCGTTCCAGGTGCCGCTGCGGTTGTAGCTGAGCGGCCCGCGCGGCAGGCTGGCGGTGCCTTCCTGCAAGCCTTTCAGGAGAAATTCGACGGCTTTCTTCTCCATTTCGGCCGGCACGGCAAAACCCTGTTCGCGCGCTTCGTTCAGAAAATGCGTGACGTAGGCGGAAAGCCAGTATTCGTATTCGGCGTGGTTGCCCCACAGGCTGAAACCGCCGCTCGGGGCCTGCATTCCGGCCAGCCGGGAGATGGCCTTGTCGAGCATTTCGGCGCGCTGGGCCGGTGTGTAGACCTTGAGGCCGAATTGCCGGGCGGCGGCTTCGTCGATGAAGAGATGCGGGTAAGCGGTGCTGGTGGTTTGCTCGGCGCAGCCGTAGGGGTAGGTGAGCAGGCCGCGCACGGCGCTGCGCACGTCGATGGGCGGCTGGTCGGAAATCGCCAGATTGGCGCTGGCGGTCTGCGGCAGGAAACCGCCGAGTTCGTTTTCCCGGATCTCCAGGCTCTCGCCCGGCTCGACGATGTAGCGCCGCACCAGACTCTGCCGTGGCGTTGGGGCCTGGACTTGCAGCGGGAAAGTGCGGGTCAGCTTGCTGCGCTGGCTCTCCACGCGCACTTCCACTTCGGTCAGGCCGTGCGCCGAACCGGCTTCGAGCGGGATGCGGACGATGCGCTTCTGCTGGTCGCGCAGCTTGATTTTTTGTGCCGCATCGCGGATCAGCAGGCCGTCGGCGTTACTGACCCGGATGCTGATTTCCTGTTCGGAGCCGGCCAGATTGTGCACGTCGAGAGCGAGCAGGGCCGCGTCGCCGATCGACAGGAAGCGCGGCGTGGCGAGTTCGACCACCAGCGGCGCGGCGACGGTAACTTCGGCCTCCTGCATGCCGAAGCGGTCGGCGCTGCTGGCCACCGCCATCAGGCGCAGACTGCCGTTGAAGTCGGGAACCGGTAGGCTGATTTCGGCCTCGCCGTTGGCGTCGAGCGCCACCGGGCCGCTGAACAGATCGACCAGCCGCACCTTTTTCGGCAGGCTGCGCGTCGTTTTCGGCGCGGCGTCGCCGCCCCACTTCAGCTTGCCTTTCTGGCCCGCCATTTTTTCGATCAGACGGCCATAGATGTCGTACAGATCCTGTCCGTAACGCAGCTTGGCAAAGAAGAAGGCGAACGGGTCGGGACTCTTGAAAGCGGTGACGTTGAGAATGCCGACATCCACCGCCGAGAGCGTGACCATGGCCTGACTGCCCTTGGCTTCCGGCACCTTGACCCTGACCTTGAGCGGGCGATCCGGCTCCATCTTTTTCGGCGCGTCGAGGCTGACCGTCAGCTTGCGCTCGTCGCGCGCCAGCGGCAGGTAGGCGATGCCCAGAGCGCGCGCCGGTGTGATCCGGCTGCCGCCGTTGCCGGGGCGCAGCACCACGGCGGTGACGTACAGGTCGTGGCGTTTCCATTCCGGGGCGATCGGCAGTTCGATACTGGTGCCGTCGCTGGTGACGCTGACGCGCTTCGACCACAGCAGACGGTCGCCTTCGACGGTAATCAGCGCTTCGCCGGCGTGCGGCGGGGTGAGCGTCAGGCGGGCGGTTTCACCTTCGCGGTAGCTGGCCTTGTCGAATTTCAGCGCCACGCGATCCGGGCGCACGCCCTGGCTTTCGTCGTCTTTCGCGAACCAGCCGGCGTAGAAGCGGTAGCGGGTGACGAGTCGGGTGGCGGGGTTGAGCACTTCCACCCGATAACGCCCGTATTTCACCGGCAAGGCCAGCTTGCCGCGCCCGCCGGCAGGAATATCCACCTTGCTGCTGGCGACCAGTTCGTCGGTTTCGCTGAAGCCCGAATGCCAGCCGCGCTGATCGTCGAAACGCCAGTACCAGTCGCGGTTCTCGCGGAAAATGCGTACCGGCAGGGCCTGCGCGGCGAGTTGTTTGCCCTGCGCGTCGGCCAGCACGGCTTCGAATTCGACGGTGGAGTTCTCGCGCGCGTACTCGCCATTGAACAGCGGGCGCAGGCCGACCAGCGCCGGAGCCGGCCACCAGGTGCGCTCGACGCTGCGGATGACCGGGCGGCCACCGCTTTCCAGCAGGCTCAGCGTGGCGCGCACGGTGAAGGGTGAGCGGCGGTTTTCCAGGGCGGACAGATCGACGTCCAGTTGCGCCTTGCCCTGCTCGTCGAGCGCGCTTTCCTCGAGTTCCTGCCGCTGGCGGACGTTGGCCTCGTCGGCGTCGCCGAAGATGAAGCCGGGGAGCTTGCCGGGCAGGGCCTGCGGATTGGGGGCGGTATTGACCACGCCGAGCAGCCGGTTGCCGGCGGCGGGCGCGCCGTACAGGTAGTTGCCCTGAACCGCCAGTTGCCAGTCCGCGCCGGCGGCTAGCGTGCCGGTGGGCGCGCCGAGGTCGAGCTTCATGCGCTCGGGGAGAAATTCCTCGACGTTGAAGTTCAGGCTGGCGCTGGCCTGTTTGGCGGCGGGGTCGCCGCGCAATTCCAGCCGCCAGGTGCCGGTGGCGGCATCGGCGGGTAGTTCGATCTGCTGCTGGTAGTAGCCGGCGAAGGTGTTGTCCGGCGACCAGTTGGCCGTCCACTGGGCGTTGCCGTCCGGGCGGCGGAGCAGGGCCTGCACGGGCTGCGCGGGAATCGGCTGGCCATCCGGGTCGCGCGCCAGCACGGAGACGGCGAAGCTCTCGCCGGGGCGGTAGAGATTGCGGCCGCTGTAGGCGAACAGGCGGATGGGGGCGGAAATCAGGCCCGCGGTGTCGAATTCGGAGAGATCGAGCGCCGGTTCCTTGAGGGCGATGAGCGAAAGCTGCTCGCCCTTGCGCGCCATGAGGGCGCGTGCGTTTTGCGGGCGTTCGCCGAAAGCGGCGCGGCCCAGGCCGTCCGTTTTCGCTTGGGCCAATACCTTGCCGTCGGCGGCCAGCCAGGACACTTCGACGTCGCGTACCGCCTTGCCGTCCACCAGCGAGCTGACGAAGGCGTCGGCGCTGCCCGCCGCGTGGTCGCGCAGGTGCAGGCCGAGGTCGCTGACGTAGAAATAGGTGGTCTGCTGCTCGCTGCGGAAACGGTTGGGCTGCGACATGACGGCGACGTACACGCCGGGTTCGCGCAGTTGCGGGATGTCCTCGACCGGGATGAAGGTGACGCTGCGCCGGTTGGCCTTCTGCTCGGTATTGAAGCGGCCGGCGAACACGCTGGTCGTCATCTTGTGCAGGCGGTCGAGCGTCCAGGTGCTGACCGCGCCTTTCAGGTCGGTGCGGTCGTAGTAGTCGTAATCGTAATATTCGCCGTCTTCGCCGTCGTTTTCCGCGCGGACGCGGGAGCCTTGCGTGACCTTGTCGAGAAAGGCCGGCAGCGAATCGGCCTTGACCTTGAGGAACTGGATGTCCACTTCGGGGACATTCACGGTCGTCACCGGCAGGCCGCCGTTTTGTCCGGCCGGTAGCACGATGCCGCGGCTGGCGAAATAAAAGGCCGGGGCAACGGCGGCGGTGCGCACGGCGTAGCGCTGTTCCGCCGCCAGCGTCTTGCCGTTACGCGCCGGCAGGCCGTTCTGGACGCGGATCAGGTAGCGGGTCTGCGGCTTGACGTTGGGGAAGAAGATCAGCCGGGGATTGTCGCCGACCACCCAGGCGCCGGGGACGGCCTTGCCGCCGTCGAGCCGGGTGTCGGCCTCTTTGGTGCTGACTTCGCTGGCAAGCGTCTGGTCGTTGCCGTCGCGCCAGCCGTCGTCCTCGTCGGTGTTTTTCAGATCTTCGGGGCGCGCCGGCATTTCCAGCACCTGAATGAATTCGCCGGGGCGGGCGCGGGCGTCGAGGGGCAGGCTGAACGACAGCGCCAGGGCGGGGGAACCGTCGAATTCGCGATGCGCGGCCTCGATGATTTCGAAGGCGGCGTCGCTGTCGTCGTCGAGCGCTGGATTGCCGCCGGGCGTTTTACCGGACTGGATGAAGGCGCCGAGCGCCAGCGCCGCGCCGATCAGCAGGAATACGAGGAGGTTGCGGGCGGAGAACAGGGAGCTTGTTTTCATCGCGTGTGATCCAGTCAGGAATCCGGTCAGGAAGTTCGCCCGAACGATGCGAGCGGGTTAATTCAGGTCGCATGATACACGAGCGCTGCGGGCGACTGATCTGCATCGGCGCGGCCCGCCGTCATGGGATCGGGCGTTTATTTGGGCCGTTGCCGGTAAAACTGGATGGGCTTGGCTGCGGCAGGGGTTGCCGCGCCGCTGGTCGGCTGCGCCTTGCGCTGCCGCTCCTGGATGCGCCACCACAGCAACAGGCCGAGGAAAACGCCGTAGGAGAGCGGTATGGGCAGATCGGCCACGTCGCTCATGCCGAGAAAATGCAGGCAGGCGAGCAGGGCAGCGGGATAGACGGCGCGCTGCAATTCCTGCCAGCGCCGCCCGCCCAGGCGCTGCACGGCGTAGTTGCTGGAGGTTGCAGCCAACGGCACGAGCAGGACGAAGGCGATCAGGCCGGCGATGATGAGCGGCGCGCGAGCGATTTCGCGCAGCATGTCGTAGGCGACGAAGCCGTTGGCGAGTCCGGCGAAAGCCCAGAGGTGCAGGCTGGCGTAGGCAAAGGCAAACAGCCCGAGCATGCGGCGCAGGCGCAACAGCCAGTGCTGCCGCGTCAGGGCGCGCAGCGGGGAAATGCAGAGGGTGATGAGCAGGAAATTGAGCGCCCAGCGCCCGCTCGTCTGCTGCACGGCTTCGATCGGCTCGCTGCCGAGCAGGTCGTGCTGGAAATTCCACCACAGGAGCAGCGCGGGAACCAGGCTGAGACTGAAAACGATCAGTTTGAGCAGTGTAACCGGCGGCGAAACCGCAGCCCTCATTCGTGGAAATGCAGTGAAGCGCGCACGGCAGCGATATCTTCCTCCGCCTCGGCGATGAGATCCTGGAAACGTTCCCGGTCGGCAGCCCGCTGAGCCTGGCTGCCGTCATCCATTTCTTCGGGGGGACGCCACTGGCTGTCGTCGCCGCCCAGCAGGTTGGCGAAATAGAGTACGTCGCGCACGGTGCATGGCGTGTCGACCTGGCGCAGGTGTTCGTGATCGCGCACGGCATCGCAGATACGTTCCGGGATGCCGAGCGCGTGCAGCAGGCTTTCGCCTATGCCTTCGTGCCAGCCCTGGATCAATTCGAGCACGGCTGCGCGATTCTCCATGTACTCCGGGTATTCGGAAGCGCGGTACAGCAGGTAGAAAATGCCGATGTCGTGCACGAGCCCGGCCATCATGGCATCGTCCGGGTTGACCCGCCCCAGGCGACGCGCCAGGACACGGGCAATGGCCGCAGTCTGGATGGAGTGCGCCCAGACCTGGTGGGCAATGTCCTGATAGCCGGCGAGATTGCGCGATTTCAGCATTTGGTCCATCGCCACGGCCAGCGAAACCGTGCGTACGACGTCGAAACCCAGGCGCTGCACGGCGGTTGCAAGGTCGGAAATGATCTTGCCCGAGGGGTTGTAGGTCACCGAATTGGCCAGTTGCAGCAGCTTGCTGGCAATCAGGGGTTCCATGCTCACGGCAAGGAGAACCTTGTCCAGCCCCACGCCGTGGTCCTTGAGCGTGTTGCGCACCATCATCGCGGCGTCCATGCAGGTCGGAAAATTGACCTCGCCGGAGAGTTCGCGGGCAATGTCTTCGAGAAGCCGGAAATGGATGTTGTTTCGTGCGTACATGCCCAGAGTCGTCAGAACGGGTGCCGCTCATGCAGCGGGTGGTCTGTTTCGCGGACAGGCTGCCCGCAAGCGAAAAGCGGCGATTGGCCGTCGGTCAGGCCGAGAAAGAGGAGCCGCAGCCGCAGGTGGATGAGGCGTTCGGGTTGCGGATGACGAATTGCGAGCCTTCCAGGCCATCGGTGTAATCGATCTCAGCGCCGACCAGATACTGGTAGCTCATGGGATCGATCAGCAGTTGCACGCCGTTTTTTTCCATGGTGGTGTCGTCATCGGCGACTTCTTCGTCGAAAGTGAAACCGTACTGGAAACCGGAGCAGCCGCCGCCGGTGACGAAAACGCGCAGTTTCAGCGCCGGATTGCCTTCTTCCTCGATCAATTCCTTGACCTTGTTGGCGGCATTGTCGGTAAAGACGAAGGGGTCGGTTTGTTCGGCAGCGCTCATGAGTGTTCTCCTGGGGAAAGGCGGATTATCGCAAAAACTAGTCTTGGTCCGTTACTGCGGCATTTGGTTCCACGGCCGACCGGGTGTGGATCAGGTGGCCTTCGATCACGGCACCTTGGTGCATTTCGATGCTGGCGTAGGAAACATCCCCGATGATGCGCGCCTTGGGCTGCATTTCCAGGGCGTCATCGACTTTGACCGGGCCGCAGATGGTGCCATTGAGGACGAGGTGGGATACCTGCACGTTCCCTTCGATGCGCGCCTGGTCGCAGACCACCAGCGTGGATACGCTGCCTGCCACGGCTTCCACCGCGCCTTTGACTTCGCCCTCTATGCGCAGGCCGCCGTTGAAACGAACCGTGCCCTCGATACTGGTTCCAGCGCCGATCAGGCTGTCGATCCGGCCGGGGGAGGGGTTTTTGTCCTTGTTTCCAAACATCGGGCTTTCCTTTTCATTAACTGTTATTCGCGAACGAGATTTCCTGTTCCGCTTCCTGCTTGCCCGCACGGGTGATATTGGCTCGCGCACTCAGCAAGGTGCTGTCGGCAGGCAGTTCGATGATGCCTTCCTGGCGCAGGAAGTTGCGTACTTCGAAAATGTTGTTCTGCTCGGAGGGAAAGCGCTTTTCCGCTGCCTCTCCGGAGGATTGGCGGTAAACGAGCGTGACTTGGTAACGGCCACGGAAGAATTCACCGCGCTGGGCGGGTTGGAATGCGATCAGCAGCCGGTAGCGGTAGCGTCCTGGCGCATCGGTTTCTGGCGTGACGCGGAAATTTTCGATGCGCACCTGTGCCGTTTGTCCCATCACAGGAATCAGGCGTTCGAAGATCAACATGTCTTCACGCAATGCAGCGTTTTCGGCCTCCAGCGCGGTGATGCGGGAAATCAGCTGTTGTTGGGCTGCGCGTTCGATACTGACGGCGTTCTTGCCGGTACCGACCGATCCGCGCAGCAGCGTCAATTCCTCTTGTTGTTGTGTCAGGCGCTGTTGCAGTTCGCCGAGCTGGCTGCTGCTTGCGTTATGTTCGGTGAAAGACCAGAGAATCACGAACAGGAGCAGTGCCGCCAGCATGGCGACGCTCAACAGCCAGCGTTTCGGATAGGCGGTGCGCACGACGACGCGCGGTGCCGCGATGCCAAAACGATGGCGGAAGCGTTTCAGGCGCAGGCTGATGGCGGGAGTGGGCATGCAGGAGAAAGGGGCGGCGGCGGGAAGATCGATAATAACGCGGATGCCGGAAAACGAAAAACCGCCCGGAGGCGGTTTTTGCGGAATATCCGTCGTGGATCAGCGCTTCGAGAATTGCTTGCGGCGGCGTGCCTTGTGGAAACCGACCTTCTTCCGTTCCACTTCGCGCGCGTCGCGGGTCACGAAACCGGCCTTGGACAAGGTCGGCTTCAGCGCTGCGTCGAACTCGATCAGGGCGCGGGTGATGCCGTGGCGCACGGCACCGGCTTTGTCGGCGACGGCCGCCCCGGCGGCGGCATCCGCCCCTTTCGGGCGCGGGCTTGGGCGGTCTCCGCCGCCGCCGGTGACGTTGACCTTGATGTCAAAGCCTTCGAGCTGCTCGACCAGGGCCAGCGGCTGGCGCACGATCATGCGGCCGGTTTCACGCGAGAAGAACTCGTCGACCGGCTTGCCGTTCACGACGATGGCGCCGGAACCGCGTTTCATGAAAACCCGTGCCACCGCGCTCTTGCGGCGGCCGGTACCGTAGAAATAACCTTCAGCCATGAGAAAACTCCTTAAATTTCCAGAGCCTTCGGCTGCTGGGCGGTGTGCGGATGCTGGTCGCCGGCGTAGCACTTGAGCTTCTTCAGCATGGCGTAGCCCAGCGGACCCTTCGGCAGCATGCCCTTGACGGCGGCTTCCAGCGTGCGGGCCGGGAAGCGCTGCTGCAATTTCTTGAAGTTGGTTTCGTAGATACCGCCCGGATAACCGGAGTGGCGGTAGTACTTCTTGTCCTCGGCCTTGTTGCCGGTGACGGTGATCTTGTCGACATTGGTAACGACGATGAAATCGCCGGTATCGATGTGCGGGGTGTAGATGGCCTTGTGCTTGCCACGCAGGCGGCGGGCAATTTCGGTGGCGAGGCGGCCGAGCACTTTGTCTGTGGCGTCTACCACAAACCACTCGCGCTTCACCTCATGTGGCTTCGCGGAAAACGTTTTCATGTGTGCCGTCCTGAAAAATGGGCGCAGATTTGAGAAAGCCGTGGATTCTACTTGCGACTGAAGGGGGTGTCAATCGTGTAGGGGAAAAAATTGCGCGAGGCGGGCAGGCGGCCGGCTTCGCTTGTGAATTTCAGGCAAAAAAAACGCGGCCCGTGAGCCGCGTTAAATCCACACCAAAAGAGGAGGGTGGAGGAGACAATCTGGAGTCGGTTGCGTTGCTGCTTGTTTGCTTCCGGCTCGAACGGTTCCCATTGTGCAGGAAAAAAATGTGCGGAGCAAGAAATATTGTGCGACGCACAATATTGTGATTGATGTATAAATTTGTGATATTTATATTATTTAGTTCGATGAAAAAATTGAAAATTAAGTGATTTTGGTGAAATGTTTTTGGATAAGTTAATGCTGTCACTGGGCCCGCTGCGGGCCTTTTGTGTGCTCGTTTATGTTGCGGCGCAGCATGCCGCTTTTTGCGCAATTCATGCTGCGGAGGAGATCGTTCCTGGCTGCGCCCGTCTGGCTGCTTCCTCATTTAGAATCCGGCTTTTCGCAAGGAGGCAGTATGGATTGTGTGGTGCGTTGGGTTGGGGCGGATGCCGGTATGTCGTTCATGGCGGAAACCGGTAGCGGGCATGCGCTGGTGATGGATGGCGCGCCGGAAGCTGGCGGACGTAATCTGGGGCCGCGCCCGATGGAACTGTTGCTGGCGGGGGCGGGCGGTTGCAGTGCCTTCGATGTGGTGATGATCCTGAAGAAAAGCCGACAGGCGGTCAGCGGTTGCGTGGTGAGTCTTTCGTCCGAGCGGGCAACGGAAGATCCCAAGGTGTTTACCAAAATCCACTTTCACTACCGCGTGACGGGGCGCAAGTTGAAACCGGAGGCGGTGGCGCGCGCGGTGGAGCTATCCAAGACCAAATATTGTTCGGCGTCCATCATGCTCGGTGAAACGGCCGACATTACGGCGGATTACGAAATCGTCGAGGAAGCGGACGCGGAAAACCAAGCCTGATCCTGCGTCCTGCTGCTGCCAGGGTACGTCCCGGCGAGCCGTTTCAGGGTGTGGTTTTCAGATGCGGTGCGCGATGCGCGTCATGACGCCCGCCATGAGGCGCATCGCGGATTGCACGGGCGCGGGCAGTTGCGCTGCGCCGTAGGCGTCGGCCATGTCGGCGTGGCGGGCTTCGTCTTCGCGCATCTGCTCGACGATGGCGCGTGAACGCCGGTCTTCCGGCGGCAGGCGTTCGAGGTGGCTGTTCAGGTGTGCTTCCACCTGTCGCTCGGTGGCGGAGAGAAAGCCGAGATTCCAGCGGTCGCCGAGAATGCCCGCCCCCACCCCCAGGCCGAGCGAACCCAGATACCACAGGGGATTGAGCATGCTGGTGCGGCCACCGAGTTCGCGCAGGCGCTGCTCGGTCCAGGCCAGGTGTTCGGTTTCTTCGTCGGCGGCCTGTTGCAGCGCGGCGCGTACCGCCGGTTGGCGCGAGGTGAGCGCCTGCCCCTGGTAAAGCGCCTGGGCGCAGACTTCGCCACAGTGATTGACCCGCATCAGACCTATCGTATCGCGGCGCTGCGCTTCATCCAGTGCGGTTTCCGGCAAATCGGCCCCGGGCGTGGGGCGGGCGCTGCGCGCCGGTGCGGCGAGGGTGCGCAGGACGCGGTCGAATTCGAGAATGAGGCGGTCAGGCAGCATGTTTCAGTAAGTGATCCGGTCGAGATTGCGCGGGCCGTGGCGCAGGCTGTCGAGGGCGGTGTCGCGGTTGCGGGTGATGACGCCGCCGGGGCAGAAGTGATCGGCGAACAGGGCGGCGTGCTGGCGATTGACCGGGTGGTTGCTGATTCTCTGCCAGTTGTCGTTACGCGATTTGGTCCATTGGCCGTCGTGACGCCCGGTTGCGTAGATGCGTTTTTCGGCGCTCTCGCAGCGCATGCCTTCATAGGTGACGTTGCGCGCGCCGCCAGCGGTTTCCACGACCAGGACATAGCGCACGACACCATCTTCATCGACCGTGAGGCTGGCGGTGTCGATGAAGAACTGGTTGCGCGTGGCCGCGCTGACGTAAAAGGATTGCAGGTTGGCGGCCTGCGGCTGCGGCGGCAGGGTAACGGCTTTTTCCTGCCAGGGGCCGGTGTCTTCGTCCTCGTCGAAGGCCAGGGCGGCGCAGGGCAGGCCGAGAAGCAGCGTCAGCAAGACCAGCGTGGCGCGCAGGTTCATTTTGCTTCTCCGGGTTTGGACAGGCGCTGGCGGCCCGGTTCGAGAAAACGCACCAACTCGCCGAGCGCCTGCTCGTAGACGCCGCGCTTGAATTCGATCACCGCATCCAGCGGCACCCAGTAATCGTGCCAGCGCCAAGCGTCGAACTCCGGTTTGCTGGTGGCGCGCAGGCAGATGTCGCTGTCGCGGCCGGTCAGGCGCAAGAGGAACCAGATCTGTTTCTGGCCTTTGTAGGAGCCGCGCCATTCGCGCTTGATCCATTGCGTCGGCACTTCGTAGCGTAGCCAGCCGCGGGTGCGACCGAGGATGCGGACGTGTTCCGGAAGCAATCCGACTTCTTCGTGCAGTTCCCGGAACATCGCCGCTTCGGGGGATTCCCCGCGCTTGATGCCGCCTTGCGGAAACTGCCAGGAATGTTCGCGGACGCGTTTGCCCCAGAAAACCTCGTTTTTGGCGTTGCATAGAATGATGCCGACGTTCGGGCGAAAGCCTTCGCGATCGAGCATAGAAAAACCTGCTGAAAATAATTGGGTTGCCCCGATTCTTCCACAAAGGGCCGGCGCATGCAAAGCAGGGTACGCCGGCCCGGCCGGAGGCGGTGTAAAATCGCGCCTTTCACGCTTTGCAGAGTCTTTTCATGCGCACCTCGCAGTTTTTCTTCACCACCCTCAAGGAAGCGCCCGCCGATGCCGAAGTGGTCAGCCAGAAGCTGATGCTGCGGGCGGGCTACATCAAGCGCGCGGCAGCCGGCATCTACACCTGGATGCCGCTCGGGCTGCGGGTGTTACGCAAGGTGGAAAACATCGTGCGCGAGGAAATGAATGCCGCTGGCGCGCTGGAACTCTTGATGCCAGCAGTGCAACCCTTTGAATTATGGGAAGAATCCGGGCGCGGCCCGGCCTACGGCCCGGAATTGCTGCGCTTCAAGGATCGCCACCAGCGCAATTTCGTGATCGGCCCGACGCACGAGGAAGTGATTACCGACGTGGTGCGCCGCGACGTGAAAAGCTACCGCCAGTTGCCGATCCATCTCTATCAGATCCAGACCAAGTTCCGCGATGAAATCAGGCCGCGTTTTGGTGTCATGCGCGGGCGCGAATTCCTGATGAAGGACGGCTATTCCTTCCATGCCTCGTTCGCCGATCTGACGCGCGAATACGACAACATGTATGCCACCTACAGCCGCATCTTCACCCGCCTGGGCCTGAAATTCCGCGCCGTGGCGGCGGATACCGGGGCCATTGGCGGCGACGGCTCGCACGAGTTTCACGTGCTGGCCGATTCCGGCGAGGACGCCATCGCCTTCTGCCCGGATTCCGACTACGCCGCCAACGTCGAACTGGCCGAAGCCGTCGCCCCGGCAACGCCGCGCGCCGCGGCGCAGCAGGCGATGCAGAAAGTGGCGACGCCGGGCCAGACGGCATGCGCGGACGTGGCGCAATTTTTGGGCGTCGATCTGACTCGCGTCGTCAAGGCGATTGCCGTGGTCAATGCGCCGGAGGAGGGAGAGAAAACCAGCGGAGAAAAAACCTTTGCCCTGTTGTTGCTGCGCGGCGACCATGCGCTGAATGTGATCAAGGCGGGCAAGCTGCCCGGCCTGGGCGCTTTCCGTTTTGCCAGCGACGAAGAAGTCAGCGCCGCCCTGGGTTGCATTCCTGGCTATATCGGCCCGGTGGGCGAGGAGATTGGCAAAGTCAGTGGAAAAATCAAGGTTTTTGCCGACCGCGCCGTGCTGGCGATGAGTGATTTCGTGTGCGGTGCGAACGAAGCGGGCTTTCATCTCACCGGCGTCAATTTCGGGCGCGACCTGCCCGAGCCGGAAGTAGCCGACCTGCGCAACGCAGTGGCGGGCGACTCCTCGCCCGACGGCAAAGGGTTGCTGGAAATCTGCCGTGGCATCGAAGTCGGCCATATCTTCCAGCTGCGCACGAAATACGCCAAGGCGCTCAACTGCGCTTTCCTCGACGAAAACGGCAAGTCGCAGATCATGGAAATGGGTTGCTACGGCATCGGCGTCTCGCGCATTGTCGGTGCGGCCATCGAGCAGGGCAACGACGAGCGCGGCATCGTTTTGCCAGCGGCGATTGCGCCGTTTGCCGTCGCCATCGTGCCGATGGGCTATCACAAGAGCGAGGCCGTCAAGGCGGCGGCGGATCGTCTGTACGCCGAGCTTTGCGGCGCTGGCATCGACGTCGTGCTCGACGATCGCAACGAGCGTCCGGGCGTCATGTTCGCCGACATGGAACTGATCGGCGTGCCGCACCGCGTGGTGATCGGCGAGCGCGGTCTGGCCAGCGGGCTGGTCGAATACAAGGGCCGCAGCGAGGCCGAGGCGACCCTGCTGGCGGCGGACGCCTGCGTCGATTGGCTGAAAGGCAGACTGTGCGCCGCCTGATCGGACTCATCCTGTTTTTCTGCGCCGCAGCCGCCTGGGCCGGGGCGCAGCAGTACGAGCCGCTCGCCGCCAGCGTGCGCGCCGCCTTGCACAAGGCGGTGTCGGACACCCGGCCAGCGGCCAGCTCCTTCCGCTCGCCGCTGGAAGCCGCCGACTGGCTGGCGGCCATGTCGCCGCGCCTGGAAAAACGCCTGCCGGATCGGGAATACCGCCTCGACCTCTTGCGCAGCGTGCACTACGAAGCCACCCGCGCCGGACTTGATCCGCAACTGGTGCTCGGACTGATTCAGGTGGAGTCGGGGTTCCGCAAATACGCCGTGTCCTCGGCCGGCGCGCGCGGCTACATGCAGGTCATGCCGTTCTGGGTGAAGGTGATCGGCCAGCCGGAGGATTCGCTGTTCGACCTGCGCACCAATCTGCGCTACGGCTGCACCATCCTGCGTCACTATCTGGACATCGAAAAAGGCGACCTCTACCGCGCCTTGGGCCGTTACAACGGCAGCCTCGGGCGGGCGGAATACCCCAATCTGGTGCGCGGTGCCTGGGAGCGCCACTGGGCTTACAGCAAACCGCCGGCGCTGGCGCAGCAGTGAATTAGTTTTGGTGCCTAACTCTGGCTCAAACAGGTGCCACTTGCGGCGCGTCCCTTACCAGTTGTCATCAGGGTCTGCGCGGAACCAGGACCAAGCGCAAAGCGGGATGCCTAGAAAGAAAAATGCACTTGCGATGGGGCGGCTGAAGTGGGTCATGGCAACGATGGCCAATGCAACAGAAAGCCCAAAGGTCAAGCGCCCAATGCTTTGATCCGACAAATATTCTGCAAGGCTGTCGAAGAAATAACTCAGGAAGTAAACAGCACCAATTCCGAGCGAGGTCAGTGCAACGAGAAAGAGCACGACAGAACTCTCTTCGTCGAACATCGGTGTCATGTAGATGTACCAGAGATTTTCAAGGCGAGCTTCACCTTGGCGAAAGAAAGGGCCAGCCAGGATCAGGCCAAACGTCGAATATACAAGGCCAATCAGCGATCGTGGGCCACGAAACAAGCGCCGCATTATGGCAGGCTCCAACGTTGATTGATGACGCGAGAGCAGGCGCTGGCAGGCTGATTGCAATGCGGGCGCTTCATGTTTGCCGTCTAACGCCCGAAACCGCCCATTCCCCCCATCCCCGGCAGCATGCCCTTCATGCCGCGCATGAGTTTGCCCATGCCGCCCTTGGAAAACTGCTTCATCATTTTCTGCGTCTGCTCGAACTGATTGAGCAGGCGGTTCACTTCCTGCACCGGCACGCCCGCGCCAGTGGCGATGCGGCGTTTGCGGCTGGCCTTGATGAGTTCCGGCTTGGCGCGTTCGGCCGGGGTCATGGAGTTGATGATGCCTTCGACGCGGCCGATCATCTTGTTTTCGGCCCCTGCCGGCAGGGGCCCGGCAGCCTGCGCGAACTGCGCCGGCAGCTTGTCCATGAGCGAACTCATGCCGCCCATGGCACGCATCTGGCCGATCTGCGCCTTGAAATCGTTGAGATCGAAGCCCTTGCCGGATTTGAGCTTCTTGGCGAAGGCCAGGGCTTTTTCCTCGTCGATGCCTTTCTTGGCTTCCTCGATCAGCGACAGCACGTCGCCCATGCCGAGGATGCGCGAGGCCATGCGTTCGGGGTGGAAGGCTTCCAGGCCGGAGAGTTTTTCGCCGACGCCCGCGAACTTGATCGGTTTGCCGGTGATGTGGCGCACCGACAGCGCCGCGCCGCCGCGCGCGTCGCCGTCCAGTTTGGTGAGGACGACGCCGGTCAGCGGCAGGGCTTCGTTGAAGGCGCGGGCGGTGTTCACCGCGTCCTGGCCGAGCATGGCGTCCACCACGAACAGCGTTTCGATGGGGCGCACCGCAGCGTGCAGGCGCTTGATTTCGTCCATCATCGCCTCGTCGATGGCGAGCCGCCCGGCGGTGTCGATCAGCAGCACGTCGTGGTAGTGGCGCTTGGCCCAGTCGATGGCGGCGGCGGCAATGGCTTCCGGCTTCTCGCCGACGGCGGAGGGGAAGAAATCCACTTCGGCCTGGCTGGCGACCGATTTCAACTGTTCGATGGCGGCCGGGCGATAGACGTCGCAGGAAACGACCAGCACCTTTTTCTTGTGGGTTTCGCGCAGCAGCTTGCCCAGTTTACCGACCGTGGTCGTCTTGCCGGCGCCCTGCAAACCGGCCATGAGGACGATGGCCGGGGGTTGGGTATTGAAGTTGATGCCCTCGTGCGCTTCCCCCATCAGCCGGGTGAGTTCGCCGTGCACCACGCCGATCAGCGCCTGTCCCGGATTGAGCGAGCCGATCACTTCCTGGCCGACGGCCTTTTCCTTGACCGCCGCGATGAAATCCTTGACCACCGGCAAGGCGACGTCGGCTTCGAGCAGCGCCATGCGCACTTCGCGCAGGGCGTCGGCGATGTTGGATTCGGTCAGGCGGGCCTCGCCCTTGAGGGTTTTCATGACACGCGCGAGGCGTGTGGTCAGGTTGTCGAGCATGTCAGGTGGGCTTCGAGTAGAATTGCGGAATGGTCGATATTGTAATTCAGCTTTTCCCGCACAGCCTGGCCGCCGCGCTTTATGCCGCGCTCGCCTTCCATTTCTGGAATACCCGCTGGCGCGACCGGCAGGATCAGTGCGTCGCCTGCCCGATGCACCTGTGGGAACGCGCCGCCATCGGCGGCGTGCTCGCGGTGCATGCCTATGCCGTGTTGAGCAGTCTGCTCGGCGACGGCGGCATGTATTTTTCCTTCGCGCTCGCCCTGTCGCTGATGATGTGGCTGGCGGTGCTGATCTACTGGCTGGAAAGTTTCATGGCCCGTATGGAAGGCATGCAGCCCATGGTGCTGCCGCTGGCCGCCGTCTGCGCGCTGCTGCCGGTTTTGTTCCGGCAGGGGCATCTGGTGGCGCACGCCGACGCCATCGGCTTCCAGTTTCATTTCCTCGCCGCCATGCTGGCCTACAGCCTGCTCACCCTGGCCGCCCTGCACGCCATTTTCATGGGTTTCACGGAAAAGATGCTGCACCGCCGCGTGGTGCGGCGCAGCCTGGGCAGCCTGCCTTCCCTCATGGCGATGGAAACGCTGCTGTTCCGCATGCTGATGCTCGGCTTCCTGCTGCTGAGCATGGCGGTGGGCAGCGGGCTGTTCTTCTCCGAGCAGATTTTCGGCAAGCCGCTGACCCTGGATCACAAGACCTTCTTCGCCATCGCCTCCTGGGTGATCTTCGCCGTTCTGCTGTGCGGCCGCCACGTCTGGGGCTGGCGCGGCAAGCGCGCCCTGCGCCTGACCCTGGCCGGGTTCTCTCTGTTGATCCTGGCCTATTTCGGCAGCCGCTTCGTGGTGGAAGTGGTGCTCGGGCGAATGTAGCTTGGTTTGGCCAGTTTAGAACCCTACCCTAGGGCGTGTTCACAGTAACCAGATATAGACACAAACGAGATGCAGAAAGGCGTTGAATCGGCTGGCAAATTTGTCGTATCGGGTCGCGATGCGTCGGAACTGCTTGAGGCGATTGAAGAATCGCTCGACGAGGTTTCGTGCCTTGTGGCGATGCCAGTCGCTTTGCGTTGGGTGTTGCAATTACTGTGTGGCGGGATGATCGCTTCGGCACCGGAGGCCTCGATGATGTCGACTAAGGCATCGCTGTCGTAACCTTTGTCGGCGATGACAGCGCCGCTCGGGATTGCCTCAATCAAGGCAGCCCCTTGTGTGACATCAGCCACTTGGCCGGCCGTCAGAATCAGGCGGACCGGGTTGCCCAGCGCATCGACACAGGCATGAACCTTGGTGGTCAGTCCGCCCCGCGAGCGATCGATCGCTTGATCGCTATCGTTTTTTTGGGTGCGCCGGCCGCATGCTGGTGGGCGCGGACGATCGTGGCATCAATGAATAGCTCTTCTAAGTCAGCTTCACCTTGGAGAGCTTCAGCCACACGATGCCAGACGCCGTACTCTTCCCAACGCGCAAACCGGACATATACCGAGTGCCAGTTTCCCAACTCTTCGGGTAAATCTCGCCAAGGCGATCCGGTACGGGCAAGGTACAGAACCGCCTCGACAAAACGTCGGTTATCGGCAGCACGTCCGCCTTTGTCCGTCGGCTTGCCAGGCAATAATCCAGCAATCCGAAACCATTGTGCGTCGTTCAACATTCGCCGATCCATGCCTCACATCCAAATTCCAGAATGTAAACACAAATCCGAAACTGTGAACAGGCTCTAGTCTATCTTCGCAAGGGTACCCGAAGGCCTTATTCATAAAATCAGTCCACGAAAGCATGCAAGATCGCACGGGTCGAAACGACTCAGGTTTATTTTGATTTTCCCGTTTTTGTGCAGAAATAATTCAGCTTGAACTCATAGGTCAATAATGGGCTTGATGCTTTGCTCTCGTATTCATATATTTTTATGTCGTGATCCTTTAGGCCAGTTAGGGCTTGGTTTCTGGCTTGTTGATTTGCAGTGTCTTGCGAAGGGGCAAGCAGGTTAATGTAGAACATTTGACTATTGGTTAGGAGGGCAATAACTCCTTTGAGTGGGCCGTTTTTGTAATGGATTGCGCAGCCAATGCTCTCGTATGGAATGGCGTGTGTTTCTTGATAATTTTGCGTCTCTTTGTTGCGTGTATATAGATAGAATCCAGTCGGGTTCTGGATGTAGGCGCAGTGAGAGAAGGGGCGCTCAACCTGTCTTTCGTATTTGAATGGTATATATACGCATCTGGAGATGGTGTGCGGCCCATTTTTTTCTTGGGTTTCAATACTGGCCTTAAATTTTTCGATATCCAGTGAAGAAGCGCAGCCGAAGAGAGTCAATAAGAACAAAGTAATAATGGTGGTTTTTGCGTTTGTCATTAAATATCTAAGGCCTCTTGCTTCGGTTTGTGCGCGCGGTATAGGTGAATGACAGTTTGCTATACATCTACTAAGGGTGGTTTGAGCAAGTGTCTTCGCAAAAATTTCCACATCAATAAATCAATGGTTACGACTTGGCTGTGCTGAAGTTTGGACTTGCTCAGACAATCCTTAGGGAAGCTTTGCCAGAGCAACCGCCCTAGCACTACCTCAGGCTTGGCCCGAACGGTTTTGATTTATTCAGAATTTCCCGGACGCGCCTGCCCCATTTGCGACAGACAGGCGTAATACAGCATCGGCCATTGCTGCGGCCATTGCGCCGTGGGTTCGCGGGTGAAGGCGGAGCGGGCGTATTGCTCCCAGCGGCCGACGGCGTAGCAGCGCAGCAGGTTGGCGAGCGCGCCGAAATCGGCGTCGGGGCGGAAGTTTTCCTGGGTGGCGGCGATGCGCAGCGCCTGCTTGAGCGCTGCTTCGATTTTGTCGAGCAGCGCATTGATGCGCGCTTGCAGGCGCTCGTTTTCATTGACCAGGGCGTCGCCGATCAGCACCCGCGTCATGCCGCGGTTTTTCTGGGCGAAGCTCAGGAGCAGGCCGAGGATCAGTTCGAGCTGGCGAAAGCCTTTTTCTTCCTGCGCGGTGATCTGGTTGATGACGCCAAAGAGGCTGTGTTCGATGAATTCGATCAGCCCCTCGAACATCTGCGCCTTGCTGGCGAAGTGGCGGGGGGGGGGCGGGCCCCCCGCGGGGCAGCCGGCTTCCGACAGCAGGCCCACGTCGTGTCCGGCCAGCAGCGGCGTCAGCAGCGGCGCGACGTCGGCCGGTCGGCTGTGCTCGTTGAGTTCGCTCAACTGCAATTCCTGCAAGGGCAAGGCGGTGCCGGCGGCCTTCAGGAAGGCGCGGGCGCTCTTGGCGTTTTCGACCACGAAATGACGCAGCGGCTGCACGGCGGCGAGGGTATGCGGCGGCAGCACCGCCTGCGGCGCCCCGGGGCCGAGCGGCACCGGGATCAGATAGAGCGTGCCGCTCATGCCAGAGGATTCATGCCGGCCTGGCGCAGCATGGCGCACAGGGCGATCAGCGGCAGGCCGACGAGGGCGTTCGGATCGTCGCCGGAAAGGCTGTCCAGGAGCGCGATGCCCAGTCCCTCGGATTTGGCGGAGCCGGCGCAGTTGTAGGCGGGTTCGCGGGCGAGGTAGTTTTCGATTTCGTCGTCGCCGAGCGCGCGGAACCTGACCAGGGTAGGCACGCCGCAGATCTGGCTGGCGCCGCTGCGGCTGTCGTGGAGGCAGAGGGCGGTATAGAAATTGACGCTCTGGCCGGACAGTTCGCGCAATTGCGCCACGGCGCGCTCATGCGTGCCGGGCTTGCCGTAGATTTTGCCGTGTGCGGTGGCGACCTGATCGCTGCCGATGATCAGCGCCTGCGGGTGCGCGTCCGCCACGGCGCGGGCTTTCGCCTCGGCCAGCCGCAAGGCGAGTGCCTGCGGCGTTTCGCCGGGCAGCGGCGTTTCGTCGGTGTCCGGGTTGGCGACGGTGAAGGGCAGACCGAGCCGGGAAAGCAGCTCGCGGCGGTAGGGGGAGGTGGAAGCGAGAACGAGTTCGGGCATGGCGTATCTGAGGTCAGTGTGGCGCTGGTTTTTCTTTGACTTGGCGAGCCAAAAATAATATCATCCGCCGTTTAAGTCGCAACAGATTCAAATTGAAAAGGATCAACGACGCCTTTCTCTTTGCCCGCGAGGCGCGCGTTCTGCAAGGAACGCTGGCGGTTTCCGGCCTGGAGCGCCTGCATGACCTGCTGGCGGAGGTGTCGGGGGAAGTGGCCTGGCATCTGGAAGGCATGCGCGGCGCGCGCGGGGAATTCCTGCTGCGCCTGACGGTGAGCGGAACGATTCCGCTGGCCTGTCAGCGCTGCCTGAGCGCCATTCCTTTTCAACTGGAAGTCGACAATCTGCTGGAGTTGGTGCCGGCGGATGCCGATCTGTCCCAGGACGAACTGGAAGACGACAGCCGGGATTTCCTCCCGGTGGAAAAGGAACTGGACGTGGCGGAACTGGTCGAGGACGAAATTCTCCTCTCCCTGCCGGTGGTGCCGCGTCATGAACGATGTGTCTTGCCCGGTGCGGCCGATGCGGGTGAACGGATCAATCCGTTTGCGGCGCTGGCTGGCTTCAAAGGCAAGCCGAACTGATTTTTTTGGAGTAACAACATGGCCGTCCAACAGAACAAGAAGTCCCCGTCCAAGCGTGGCATGCACCGTGCGCACGATTTCCTGAGCGCCGCGCCGATCGCCATCGAGCCGACCACGGGCGAAACGCACCTGCGCCACCACATCTCGCCGAGCGGCTTCTACCGCGGCAAGAAAGTCCTCAAGGGCAAGGGCGAGTAATCATTCGAGGCCGGGGCAGGGCTTCTCGCGAAGCGCCTGCCCTTTCTTTTGCCATGACAACCCGCATCGCCATTGATTGCATGGGGGGAGACCACGGACCGTCGGTGACGGTGCCGGCGGCGCTCCGTTTTCTCAGGGAAAATCCGGCGGTTGAACTTATCCTGGTCGGCCAGGAGGCCTTGTTGCGGCCGCTGCTGGTGGGCGAGGAGGGCAATTCCCGCCTGCGGCTCAAACATGCCTCGGAAGTGATCGGCATGGACGAAGCGCCCGCGCAGGCGTTGCGCAGCAAGAAAGACGCCTCGATGCGCGTCGCCCTCAATCTGGTCAAGGCCGATGAGGCCGATGCCTGCCTCTCCGCCGGTAATACCGGCGCGCTGATGGCGATTTCCCGCTTCGTGCTGAAAATGCTGCCCGGCATCGACCGCCCGGCCCTGTGTCCGATCCTGCCGACCGCCGACGGCGGCCATGTGCATATGCTCGACCTGGGAGCCAACGTCGACTGCACGGCGCAGGATCTCCTGCAATTCGGCGTCATGGGGGCCATGCTGGCCTCGGCGGTGGATCATCTGGAGCGCCCGCGCGTCGGCCTGCTCAACATCGGCTCGGAAGACATCAAGGGCAATGAAGTGGTGAAGGAAGCCGCGCAACTGCTCAAGGCGTCCGGCCTCAACTTCATCGGCAACGTCGAGGGCGACGGCATCTACCGGCATGAGGCGGACGTCATCGTCTGCGACGGCTTCGTCGGCAACGTGGCCCTGAAATCCTCGGAAGGGGTGGCGCAGATGCTGGCGAATCTCCTGAAAACGGAGTTTTCGCGCAACCTGCTGACCCGGCTGGTTGCGCTGGTGGCCCTGCCCGTGCTCAAACGTTTCAAGCAGCGGCTCGATCCGCGCCGCTACAACGGCGCGGTGCTGCTTGGCCTGAAAGGCATTTCCGTGAAGAGTCACGGTTCGGCCGACATCCTGTCCTTTTATCACGCCCTGGCCCGCGCCCGCGATGCGGCGCAGAACCGGGTCGTCGAGCGGATTGCCGGGCAAATGGCGCAATTGTCTGCGACAGACGCCGCGGCGGAGGTTTCCTGATATGTACGCACGGATTACCGGAACCGGCAGCTACCTGCCGGGCGAAGCCGTCAGCAACGACGCCCTGGCGGCGCGCGGCATCGATACGTCGGACGAGTGGATCGCCAGCCGCACCGGCATTCGTAGCCGGCATCTGGCCCCGGCCGGCGCCACGTCGAGCCAGCTCGGGCTGGAAGCCGCCCGCCGCGCCCTCGACATGGCCGGCATTGACGCTCAGGCGCTGGATCTCATCATCGTCGCTACGTCGACGCCGGATTTCATCTTTCCCAGCACCGCCTGTCTGATTCAGGCGCAATTGGGCAACAAGGGTGCCACGGCCTTCGACGTGCAGGCGGTGTGTGCCGGTTTCGCCTACGCGCTGGGCATTGCCGAAAAGTTCATCCGCTCCGGCAGCCACCAAAAGGCGCTGGTGATCGGCGCCGAAGTGTTTTCGCGCATTCTCGACTGGCAGGACCGCGGCACCTGCGTGCTGTTCGGCGACGGCGCCGGGGCGGTGGTGCTCGAAGCCGCCGAACGGCCCGGCATTCTGGCCACGGCCATGCACGCCGACGGCAGCTACGCCGGCATCCTCAACGTGCCGGGGCAAATCAGCAGCGGCCAGGTGACGGGCGACCCCTTCCTGCGCATGGACGGGCAGGCGGTGTTCAAATTTGCCGTGCGCGTGCTGGCCGAAATCGCGCAGGAAGTGTGCGCGGCGGCAGACATTGCGACGACGGACGTCGACTGGCTGATTCCGCATCAGGCCAATCTGCGCATCATCGACGCCACCGGCAGGAAACTCGGCATTGCGCCGGAAAAAGTGGTGGTGACGGTGGATCGCCACGGCAACACCTCCGCCGCCTCGGTGCCGCTGGCGCTCGACGAGGCGGTGCGTGACGGGCGCATCCGGCGCGGCCAGAAAGTGCTGCTCGAAGGCATCGGCGGCGGTTTCGCCTGGGGTGCCGCCCTGCTTGAATTCTGATCGAAGGAGACGCAGAACATGTCTTTTGCTTTCGTATTTCCCGGCCAAGGCTCGCAGAGCGTTGGCATGATGGCCGCTTATGGCGACGCCGCCGTGGTGCGCGCCACCTTTGACGAGGCTTCCGCCGCGCTCGGCGACGATCTGTGGGCGATAGTCGCCGACGGCCCGGCCGAATTGCTGACGCAGACGGTCAACACGCAGCCGGTCATGCTGACCGCAGGGATCGCCGCCTGGCGTCTGTGGCTGGAAAAAGGCGGCCGCCTGCCGGCCGTCGTGGCCGGACACAGCCTGGGCGAGTACTCGGCGCTGGTCGCGGCCAGCGTCCTTGATTTCAAGGACGCCGTGCCGCTGGTGCGCCTGCGCGCCGCCGCCATGCAGGAAGCGGTGCCGCTCGGCACCGGGGCGATGGCTGCCGTGCTCGGTCTGGACGACGCGGGCATCGTTGCCGCCTGTTCCGAGGCGGCGCAGGGTGAGGTCGTCGAGCCGGTCAATTTCAACGCCAACGGCCAGACCGTGATCGCCGGCCACAAGGCCGCCGTCGAGCGCGCCATGATCGCCTGCAAGGAACGCGGCGCGAAAATGGCGAAGGCGCTGCCGGTTTCGGCCCCTTTCCATTCCTCGCTGATCCGCCCGGCAGCCGACAAGCTGGCGGCGCGGCTGGCGGAACTGGAGTTCAAGGCACCGCGGATTCCGGTCATCAACAACGTCGACGTGGCGATCGAAAACGACCCGGCGCGCATCAAGGATGCCTTGGTTCGTCAGGCCTACAAGCCGGTGCGCTGGGTGGAAACCATCCAGAAGATGGCGGCGATGGGCGTCACGACGGTGGCCGAATGCGGCCCCGGCAAGGTGCTGGCCGGCCTGACCAAGCGCTGCGCCGATGGCGTGGCCGGCGTGGCGCTGGCCGATGCGGCGGCGATCGAAGCCAACCTGGGTCTGGAGTAAGCCATGCTGAACGACAAGATTGCTCTCGTTACCGGCGCCACCCGCGGCATTGGCCGCGCCATCGCGCTCGAACTGGGCCGCCAGGACGCGACCGTGATCGGCACCGCCACCAGCGACAACGGCGCGGCGCAGATCAGCGCCTACCTCGCCGAAGCCGGGGTCAAGGGCAAGGGCGTGGCGCTCGACGTCACCGACGCGGCGGGCAGCGATGCGCTGCTCGCGGATCTCGCCAAGGAATTCGGCGCCATCGGCATCCTGGTCAACAATGCCGGCATTACCCGCGACAACCTTACACTGCGCATGAGTGACGACGAGTGGGATGCCGTCATCGACACCAATCTGAAAGCGGTTTTCCGTCTGTCGCGCGGCGTCATGCGCGGCATGATGAAGATGCGTTTCGGTCGCATCGTCAATATTTCGTCGGTGGTCGGTTATTCCGGCAACGCCGGGCAGGCCAACTACTGCGCCGCCAAGGCCGGCGTCGCCGGGTTGACCCGCGCGCTGGCCCGCGAATTGGGCAGTCGCAACATCACCGTCAACTGCGTCGCGCCCGGCTTCATCGCCACCGACATGACGCACGCCCTGACCGAAGAACAGAAAGCCGCCATGCTGGCCTCGATTCCGCTGGCGCGCGCCGGCACGCCGGAAGACGTGGCCGGAGCGGTCGGTTTCCTGGTTTCACCCGCCGCCGCCTATGTCACCGGCACCACCGTGCATGTGAATGGCGGCATGTTTATGGATTGATTACACCAAAGCCCGGCTTTTGGTAAAATCGACACGTTTTTTTTCGTACCCCCGAGGGGAAGGAGTTTTTTGAATGGATAACATCGTAGAGCGCGTCAAGAAGATCGTCGCCGAACAACTGGGCGTGAACGAAGCGGACATCAAGAATGAGTCCTCCTTCGTGGACGATCTAGGCGCGGATTCGCTGGATACCGTCGAGCTGGTCATGGCGCTGGAAGAGGAATTCGAGTGCGAAATTCCGGACGACCAGGCCGAGAAGATCACGACCGTTCAGCAGGCTGTCGATTACATCCTCGCCAACAAGAAGTGATTCCTTGCCGGCCTTGCGCCGGTAATGCAGCACTTCCACTGGATTCAACCTAACGAGGCCGGCCCCCAAGGCCGGCCTTGCCATTTTATGCGGAGCGTACCTTGGCACGTCGCAGAGTCGTCATTACGGGCCTCGGCCTGATTTCCCCGGTCGGTAATACCGTCGAAGAGGGCTGGAAGAACATCGTCGCCGGTGTTTCCGGCATTGCCCCGATCACCCGTTTCGATACGTCGACCTTCCCGGTGCGGTTTGCCGGCGAGGTGAAGAATTTCGACATCACGCAATACATTTCCGCCAAGGACGCCCGCCGCATGGATACCTTCATCCATTACGGCCTGGCGGCCGGCATGCAGGCCGTGCGCGACGCCGGTCTGGATCAGGAAGGCGCGGCCGATCCCGAGCGGGTCGGCGTTGCCATCGGCTCCGGCATCGGCGGGCCGCCGACGATCGCGGGCCAGCCCCAGTGCCTTGCCGCTGATCGAAGCGACCAAGGACGAATACGCCGTCGCCGGCGTGCGCAAGGTGTCGCCCTTCTTCGTGCCAGGTTCGATCATCAACATGATTTCCGGCAACCTGTCGATCGAGTACGGCTTCAAGGGGCCGAATCTCTCCATCGTCACCGCCTGCACCACCGGCACCCATTCCATCGGCGAAGCGGCGCGCATCATCGAATACGGCGACGCCGACGTGATGGTTGCCGGCGGCGCCGAATCGACCGTGTCGCCGCTCGGCCTGGGCGGCTTCTGCGCGGCGCGCGCGCTGTCCACCCGCAACGACGATCCGGCCACCGCCAGCCGTCCGTGGGACAAGGACCGCGACGGCTTCGTGCTCGGCGAGGGCGCGGGCGTGCTGGTGCTGGAAGAATACGAGCACGCCAAGGCGCGCGGCGCGAAGATCTACGCCGAAGTCGCCGGCTACGGCATGAGCGCCGACGCCTACCACATCACCGCGCCGAACATGGACGGCCCGCGCCGCTCCATGGTCAACGCGCTGAAGAACGCCGGCGTGACGCCCGCCGACGTGCAGTATGTGAACGCGCACGGCACGTCCACGCCGCTCGGCGACAAGAACGAGTCGGACGCCATCAAGGCGGCCTTCGGCGATGCGCAGAAATCCATCGTGGTCAATTCGACCAAGTCGATGACCGGCCACCTGCTTGGCGGCGCGGGCGGCGTCGAGTCGCTGTTCACGGTGCTGGCGATTCATCACCAGATCTCGCCGCCGACCATCAACATTTTCAACCAGGACCCGGAATGCGACCTGGACTACTGCGCCAACGCGGCGCGGCCGATGAAGATCGACGTGGCGCTGAAGAACAATTTCGGCTTCGGCGGAACCAACGGCTCGCTGGTGTTCAAGCGCATTTGACCGCGCTCTGATCCTTCCCGCCGGATAGAAACGGTGCAGCTACCGATTGTTCTCGGGCTGCACCGTTCGCGTTTACAGCCGCGCGTTTTTAGTCTGCTGCTGGCTTGCGGGCTGCTGCTGATCCTGAGCTATCCCGTCCCTGTGCCGTTCCGCCTGCTTGCCGCGGCGCTGCTTGGTGTCTGGGGCGGCTGGATTTTCCGGCGACTCCGGCCGGAGATTACGGCCCTCGAACTGGCGGCTGACGGCGGCGTGAAGATCCGGCTTGCCGGGCAAACGGCGTTCAGCGCCGCGCGCTGTGTGCCGGGGGCCGTCGTGCATCCCTGGCTGACCGTGCTGCGCCTGGAAGCACCGGATGGCCGGCGGCACAGTCTGGTCGTCACGCCCGATTGTCTGGCGCGCGAGGATTTTCGCCGCCTGCGCGTCTTTCTGCGTTGGCGGGCGGCTTTCAGTGCTTTGGGCGCGGCGGCTTGAGTACCGTGCTGCGGGCCTTGTCCAGCGTTTCCGGGTAATCCGGGGAGTAGTGCAGGCCGCGGCTTTCCTTGCGCAGCAGGGCGCAGCGGATGATGAGTTCGGCCGTCAGCACCAGATTGCGCAGTTCGATCAGATCATGGCTGACGCGGAAGTGCGAGTAAAACTCGTCAATTTCGCTGCGCAGCAGATGCACGCGGTGCAGGGCGCGTTTCAGGCGTTTTGTCGTGCGGACGATGCCGACGTAGTTCCACATGAAGCGGCGCAGCTCGTCCCAGTTGTGCGAAATCACCACTTCCTCGTCGGCGTCGGTGACGCGGCTGGCGTCCCATTCCGGCAGTTTGGGCGGCTTCGCCGAGGCTTGCGCCAGCATGTCATTGACCGCGGCTTCGGCGAAGATCAGACATTCGAGCAACGAATTGGAAGCCAGGCGATTGGCGCCGTGCAGGCCGGTGCAGGAGGCTTCGCCGGCAACGTACAGGCCCGCCACGTCGGTGCGCCCGTTGAGGTCGCAGACGACGCCGCCGCAGGTGTAGTGGGCGGCGGGGACGACCGGGATCGGTTCGCGGGTGATGTCGATGCCCAGTTCCAGACAGCGGGCGTAAATGTTCGGAAAATGCTCGCGGACGAAAGCCTCGCCCTTGTGCGAGATGTCGAGATAAACGCAGTCCAGGCCGCGCTTCTTGATCTCGAAGTCGATGGCGCGGGCGACGATGTCGCGTGGCGCGAGTTCGGCGCGTTCGTCGTGTTCCGGCATGAAGCGGCTGCCGTCCGGCAGCTTCAGCAGCCCGCCCTCGCCGCGCACGGCTTCCGAAATGAGGAAGGATTTGGCGTTGGGGTGGTAGAGGCAGGTCGGATGGAACTGGATGAATTCCATGTTCGACACTCGGCAGCCGGCGCGCCAAGCCATGGCGATGCCGTCGCCGGTGGAGGTGTCCGGGTTGGTGGTGAACAGATAAACCTTGCCCGCGCCGCCCGTGGCGAGCAGGGTGCTGGCGGCGGCGAAGGTGTGTACTTCGCCCGTGCTGTCATCCAGCACGTAGGCGCCGTAGCAGCGGTTGTCCTCGCTGTGCCCGAGGTGCTTGCCGGTGATCAGGTCGACGGCGATGTGATCCTCGAATACCTGAATGTTGGGATGGCTGCGCACCTTTTCCGTCAGCGTTTTCTGCACGGCAGCGCCGGTAGCGTCCGCCACGTGGATGACGCGGCGGGCGCTGTGGCCGCCTTCGCGGGTCAGGTGGTAGCCGGTTTCGTCCTTGGTGAAAGGGACACCCTGGTCGATCAGCCAGTGGATGGCGCGGCGACCGTTTTCCACCACGAAACAGGTGGCTTTCGCATCGTTGAGCCAGGCGCCGGCAACGAAAGTGTCGTGGATGTGAGCGTCGATGGAATCCTGTGTGTCGAGCACCGCGGCAATGCCGCCCTGCGCCCAGCCCGAGGCCGAATCTTCCAGTTTGCGTTTGCTGATGAGGGCGACCCGGCGCTGGTCGGCGAGCCGCAATGCCGCAGACTGGCCGGCGAGGCCGCTACCGATGATGAGTACATCAAATTTGAGCACGATGGTTCTCGGGAGGAAATCCGGGCGCGCAATATAGCATGCGGCGGGAGTGACGGGGGCGGGCGCGGCTGCGTTGCGCGCCGCGCCGGGCGGTCTACTGCGCGGCTTCCGGCGTGTCCATTGCGGGTTCCGGCGGATGGCGGCGCGCCATGACCTCGGCGACGGCTTGCTCGATCAGGCCGGGCAGGGCAGCTTGCAAATGGGCTTGCAGATGGATTTCCAGAGCGCGTGCAAGATCGGCGGTCAGGTCCGCTGTCCTGCCGGCCTTGTCCGCAGTGCCGGCAGGCGGCACGGGTGCGGCTGCGGGCGCGGTTTCCGGAGCGGCCTCCACTTGCAGCAGGATGGGAATCTCCTCTTCCTCGTCGAGGGCGTCGGTGAGGATGGGGAAGTCTTCCGTGGCGTCGTGCTCGGGAGCATGGCCGGAAACGCGGCGCTGCATCAGGGCGTCGGCGCGGGCGAGAATGGGACTGGGCATGGCGGCTGGACTCAGCGTTGGCCGAGATCGAAGAACTGGACGGCGCAGCCGTCCTCCCGGTACTGGCGGACGCGCTCGCGGGCGGCGAGGCGGTCGTCCTCGGCGCGGCTGACGACTTCCACCAGGGTGGCGAAGCGCTGGTAATCGGGCGGCAGTTCGCGCGACAGATTCATCAGGCGCTCCGTCTGCGCCGCCGGTTCGAGCCGGGCGGCGATGAGGATGGGCGTTTCGGCGGCAAGCGGCGAATCGGCCCGGCAGTGCGGAATGAAACTGCCAGGGTCGCTGGCCCACAGCGCCCGGTCGAGCGTTTCGGCCAGTTGCGGATCGGGCGCGTAGATCAGGAGCGGGTTGCGCTTCTTCCAGACGCCCTTGATCAGCGCGCAGGCCGCAGCGAGGTGGTCGCTGGCGTCGTGGTAGAAGAAAACCTGGGTCACGCCTCGCTCTCGCCGTATTGCATCAGGTAGTGGGCGAGCAGCGGCACCGGGCGGCCAGTCGCGCCCTTGTCCTTGCCGGAAGTCCATGCCGTGCCGGCGATGTCGAGGTGCGCCCAGGCGTATTTTTCGGTGAAGCGGGCGAGGAAGCAGGCCGCCGTGATCGCCCCGCCCCAGCGCCCGCCGATGTTGGCGACGTCGGCGAAGGGGCTTTTCAGCAAATCTTGGTAGTCGTCCCACAAGGGCATCTGCCAGGCGCGGTCGTTGCAGTCTTCGCCGGCCCGCAGCAGCGACCGGGCCAGACTGGATTTGTTGGCGAAGAGGCCGGTCGCGACGTGGCCGAGCGCCACGACGCAGGCGCCGGTGAGGGTGGCGACGTCGATCACCACCGCCGGTTTGAAGCGTTCGGCATAGGTCAGCGCATCGCACAGGATGAGGCGGCCTTCGGCGTCGGTGTTGAGAATCTCGATGGTCTTGCCAGCGAGCGAGGTGACGATGTCGCCGGGGCGGGTGGCGTTGCCGTCGGGCATGTTTTCCGCTGCCGGGATGATGGCGGTGAGGTTGATCGGCAGCGCCATTTTCGCCGCCGCCTTGAGCGTGCCGAGGACGCTGGCCGCGCCGCTCATGTCATATTTCATTTCGTCCATGTCGGCCCCCGGCTTGAGCGAGATGCCGCCCGAGTCGAAGGTGATGCCTTTGCCGACGAGCACGACGGGCGCCGCGTTTTTCTTGCCGCCGCGATAATGCAGCACGATCAGGCGCGGCCCCTGCGCCGAGCCACGGGCGACGGCGAGCAGGGCGTTCATGCCGAGTTCGGCCATTGCCTCGCGTTCGAGAATGTCGCATTCGAGCTTGTATTCGTCGGCCAGGGCGCGCGCCGTGTCGGCCAGATAGGCCGGGTGGCAGACGTTGCCCGGCAGGTTGGCCAGATCGCGGGTGAAGGCGCAGCCCTCGCCGATGGCGATGCCTTCGTTCAGGCCTCTTTCCGCATCCGCCAGTTCGCCGCGGCGGGTGACGATGAGGGTGAGCTTGCGCAGCGCGACGGGTTTCTTTTCCGATTTGAAGCGATCGAAGCGGTAGCTGGCCTGCAAGGCGTTGCAGGCGGCCTGCCGGATGCGCCAGGCGGTGTCGTGCGGCGCGACCGGGATTTCGGTGAGGAACAGCGCCGCTTCGCCGCAGCCGGTTTCGCCCAGGGCTTTCACGGTCAGCCGGATGGCCGCCGCGTATTCCTTGGCGTGAAAGGCCTTGGCCTTGCCCAGGCCGACCAGCAGGACGCGCTCGCACAGAGCGCCCGGCAGGTTGTGCACCAGCAGCGTCGTGCCGGCCTTGCCGTTCATGTCGCCGCGCCGCAGGATGTCGCTCAGGACGCCGCCGGAGGCGTTGTCCAGCAGTTCGGCCGGCAGGGAAAGCTGCCGGTGCTCAAAAACGCCCACGACTACGCAGCCGCAACGCTGCTTCTCCGGGCTTCCGCTTTTTATGCTAAATTCCACGCGCTGCTCCTGTGTGCAAGGGCCGATCGGTTCATCGGCGGACAAGCGGCCGATTATCCACGCATTCTTAAAGTTTCGTCAAAGCATGATCTACGAGCGCGCCGCGCGGCGTGAATTTGCCCAGGCGGCGGCCGCTACCATCGTGGTATTGCTGGCGGTCGTCCTTTCCGTCCAGCTCATCCGCCTGTTGAAGGATGCGGCGCTGGGCAAGCTCGCCCCGGAAGGCGTGCTGGCGATGCTGACCTTCGCCGCCACCCGCTACATGCCGATGCTGCTCACGCTCACCCTGTTCATCGCGGTGCTGCTGTCCTTGTCGCGCATGTACCGCGATTCGGAAATGGTGGTCTGGTTCGCCAGCGGCATGCCCTTGCAACGCTGGATTCGTCCGGTGCTGCGCTTCGCACTGCCCATCTTGCTCGTCATCGCGGCGCTGTCCACGGTGCTGTCGCCTTGGGCGACGCAGGCGCAGGCGACGTATCAGGCCGACATGTCGGTGCGTTCCGAACTGTCGATGGTGACGCCGGGGGCGTTCCGCGAGATTCGCGGCGGTCGGCAGGTCTATTTCATCGAAAATCTGGACGACCACAGCGGACAGATCGGCACCGTGTTCGTGGCTTCCATGCTGGAAGGCAAGCTGGGCGTGGTGATGTCGGAGCGCGGTCACCAGGAAACCCGGGAAGGCGGCGAGCGTTTTCTGGTGCTGGAACGGGGGCGGCGTTACGAAGTCGAGCCGGGAACGCCAGCGTTCCGGGTGATGGATTTTGAACGCTACGCGGTGCGCACCGAAGATGGCGAAACGCCGCAAACGCGCCGCGCACCGGGGCGAGTTCCCTTTCTCGAACTGCTGACGATGGATGACCCCGTGATGCGCAGCGAAGTGGTGTATCGCATCGCGGTGCCGGTTTCGGCGCTGATCCTGGTGCTGATGGCGATTCCCCTATCTTATGTGAACCCGCGCGCGGGGCGTTCGGCTAACTTGTTGATCGCTATCATTATTTATGCCATTTACAGCAACGTGATGTCGATAGCGCAAACCTGGGTGATGAAGGGCAAGCTGCCGTTTGCGGTGGGGATGTTCCTGCCGCACCTGCTCATGCTGCTGCCGCTGCTCATCCTGTTCTATGCGCGTCAGAGCGGCGGTTTGCGCTGGCGGAGGCGGGCGGCATGAGGCTGGCGCAGAAGATTTATCAGCGTTATCTGGTGCGGGAAACCCTGGCGGCGGTGGGTTTGGTGCTGCTGGCCTTCATTGCGCTCTTCGCCTTTTTCGATTTCATCGAGGAGTTGCGCGGCGTCGGGCGTGATCGTTACGGCGCCGGCGTGGCCGTGCTGGCGGTGATCCTGTCCATGCCGGGCCTGATCTATGAATTGCTGCCGGTGGCCTGCCTGATCGGCACCCTGTATGCGCTGGCGACGCTGGCGCGGCATTCGGAAATCACGGTGCTGCGCGCATCCGGCCTGTCCACGCGCAGTCTGCTGCTGACCCTGTACCGCGTGGCGGGCTTGCTAGCGGTAGCGACTTTCCTGCTCGGCGAAGTGGTGGTGCCGTGGACCGACCGCCTGGAACAGAATCTCAAGGCGGGGGCGATGGACAAGCCTTTTGCGCAACAGGGTTTCATGAGCGGGATCTGGATCAAGGATGGCAGCCAGTTCATCAACGTGCGCAATCCGCTCGATCCGGCCTACCTTGAAAATCTGCGCATCTACCGATTCGCCGAAGACAAGAGCTTGCAGGGCGTACTCGAAGCGCAGGCCGCGAGTTACAGCAAGGAAGCAGCTGGCTGGCAGATGCGGCAGGTGGTGAAAACCGTGCTGGAAGGGGAATCGGCGCGGGTGGAGCGGCTGGACGAGGAAATCTGGCCTTCATCTATCACGCCAGATCTGCTGTCGGTGCTGATGGTGGCCCCGGAACGTATGTCCCTGTACGACTTGTTCGGCTACACCCGGCATCTGTCGAACAACAAGCAGAATACAGGGCGCTACGAAATCGCCATCTGGAAGAAACTCCTCTATCCGCTGGCGGCGCTGGTAATGGTGACGCTGGCCCTGCCGTTCGGCTACACGCACGACCGGGTGGGCGGCGTGAGCCTGAAGATTTTCGGCGGCGTCATGCTCGGCATTGCCTTTTACGCGCTGAACGGCCTGTTTTCCAACCTCGGCATCATCAACGCCTGGCCGCCCTTTGCCAGCGCGCTGGCGCCTTCCGCGCTATTTCTTCTGGCGGCGGGAACGCTCATCTGGTGGGTCGAGCGGCGCTGAGTCGGGAACCCGGGCAATGCGGGTGCCGGCAATGCGGTCGTGCAGGAACTGGCCTTCGCGGTCGAACAGCGCCCAGATGATGCCGATGCCGCCGAGCACGATGCTCGGCCAACTCGCCATGTAGCGCAGCACGGCCTGGAGCGGGCGCAGCGGCGTGCCGTCGGCGCTTTCGATGCGCAATTTCCAGGTTTTCATGGGCAGCGTCTGGCCGCCGTGCAGCCAGCACCAGACGAAATAGGCCATGAGCACGAAAAAAACGTGCAGCCATTGCAGCCGCCCGCTCGGTTGCCAGCCGAACGCTTGGAAAACGATCTGCGGGAAGAGAAAAAAGGCGATAAAGAGCGCAAAGATGACCAGGCTTTCATAAAGCATGGCACCCAGCCGGCGACCGATGCTGGAAGGATCGTGGATCATGGTGTCGAAACTTTGTTGCGGTGCGGAAAAAACGGCGGTTTTTTGGGTATTTTCAGCAGCGGGAATCTTGACCGCTGCGGGGGGCGTCGATTATGGTTACGCCCTTTTAGGCTAACAGCTTTTGGGCTTGAGCATGATGATCAGCGGTGCGGAAATTGTAATCAAGTGCTTGCAGGAAGAGAAGGTGGATTGCGTGTTCGGCTACCCTGGCGGTTCCGTGCTGCACATCTATGACGCGCTCTTCAAGCAGGATCAGATCAAACACGTCCTGGTGCGCCACGAGCAGGCGGCGGTGCATGCGGCGGACGCCTATTCGCGCTCCTCGCAGCGCGTCGGCGTCGCCCTGGTGACTTCCGGCCCCGGCGTCACCAATACCGTGACCGGCATTGCCACGGCCTACATGGATTCGATCCCGATGGTCGTGCTGTGCGGTCAGGTGCCGACCAGCTACATCGGCCAGGATGCCTTCCAGGAATGCGACACGGTCGGCATCACCCGGCCCTGCGTCAAGCACAACTTCCTGGTCAAGGATGTCAAGGATCTGGCGACCACCATCAAGAAGGCTTTCCACATCGCGGCAACCGGTCGTCCCGGCCCGGTGGTGGTGGACATTCCCAAGGACGTCACCGCCCAGATGTGCGAGTTCGACTATCCGAAGGCGATCCAGATGCGCTCCTACAACCCGGTGGTCAAGGGCCACCTGGGGCAGATCAAGAAGGCCGTGCAGGTCTTGCAGGAAGCCAAGCGCCCGATCATCTACGCTGGCGGCGGGGTGATCCTGTCGGATGCGGCGGAGCAGCTCACGCAGCTTGCGCGCAAACTCGATTTTCCGGTCACCAACACCCTGATGGGTCTGGGTGCCTACCCGGCAACGGATCGCCAGTTCGTCGGCATGCTCGGCATGCACGGCACCTTCGAGGCCAACAACGCCATGCACTACGCCGACGTGATCCTGGCCGTCGGCGCGCGTTTCGATGATCGCGTGATCGGCAACCCGGAGCATTTCGGCAGCGAGCAGCGCCGCATCATCCACATCGACGTCGATCCCTCCTCGATCTCCAAGCGCGTCAAGGTCGATGTGCCCATCGTCGGCAACGTCGCCGACGTGCTCGACGAAATGCTCAAGCTGCTCGACAGCGGCTGCAAGACCGACCCGGAAGTCGCCGACTGGTGGAAGCAGATCGATGAATGGCGCGGCCGCAATTCGCTGGCCTATCGCCAGACCAATCACATCATGCCGCAGTACGTGGTGGAAAAACTGTACGAAGTGACTGGCGGCGACGCCTTCGTCACCTCCGACGTCGGCCAGCACCAGATGTTCGCCGCGCAGTACTACAAGTTCGACAAGCCGCGCCGCTGGATCAATTCCGGCGGTCTGGGCACGATGGGCGTCGGTCTGCCGTACGGCATGGGCGTACTGATGGCCAATCCGGGGGCGCAGGTCGCCTGCATCACCGGCGAAGGCTCGATCCAGATGTGCATCCAGGAAATGTCCACCTGCAAGCAGTACGAACTGCCGGTGAAGATCATCAACCTGAACAACGGCATGCTCGGCATGGTGCGCCAGTGGCAGGAGATGTTCTATTCCAAGCGCTATTCGCAGTCCTACGTGTCCTCGCTGCCGGACTTCGTCAAGCTGGCGGAAGCCTATGGCCACGTCGGCATGCGCATCGAGAAGCCGGAGGACGTCGTGCCGGCGCTGCAGAAAGCCTTTACCGAACACAAGAACGATCTCGTTTTCATGGATTTCATCATCGATCCGGGCGCCAACGTCTTCCCGATGGTGGCGGCGGGCAAGGGCCTGACCGAAATGATCCTGGCTGAAGAACTGTAAGCGGGGCAGGAAAACACTATGCGACACATTATTTCCATCCTGATCGAGAACGAAGCCGGCGCGCTGTCGCGCGTCGCCGGCCTGTTCTCGGCGCGCGGCTACAACATCGAATCGCTCACCGTGGCGCCGACCGAAGACGAATCCCTTTCGCGCATGACCATCCTGACCACCGGTTCGGATGACGTCATCGAGCAGATCACCAAGCAGTTGAACAAGCTGGTCGATGTGGTCAAGGTGGTCGACCTGTCGGAAGCAGCGCACGTCGAGCGCGAACTGATGATGATCAAGGTGCGCGCCACCGGCAAGGACCGCGACGAGATGAAGCGCATGACCGACATCTTCCGCGGCCGCATCATTGACGTCACCGAAACCACCTATGTCGTCGAACTGACCGGCGACAGCACCAAGCTCGACGCCTTCATCGCCGCGCTCGACGGCGGCCTGATTCTCGAAACCGTGCGTACCGGCGTCTGTGGCATCGGTCGCGGCGATCGCATTCTCAAAGTCTAACCACCTGTAAATCAAGAGGAATTCATGAAAGTTTATTACGACAAGGACGCCGATCTCTCCCTCATCAAGGGCAAGAAGGTCACCATCGTCGGCTACGGTTCGCAAGGCCATGCCCACGCCCAGAACCTGAAGGATTCCGGCGTCAAAGTGACCGTCGGTCTGCGCAAGGACGGCGCTTCCTGGAAAAAAGCCGAAGCGGCCGGTCTGAAGGTGGAAGAAATCGCCAAGGCGGTCAAGGGTGCCGACGTGGTCATGATCCTGCTGCCGGATGAGAACATTCCGCAGGTGTACAACGAAGAAGTCGCCCCCAATCTGAAAAAGGGCGCGGCTCTGGCTTTCGCTCACGGCTTCAACGTGCATTACAATCAGGTGGTGCCGCGTGATGATGTGGACGTCATCATGGTTGCGCCGAAAGGCCCCGGCCATACCGTGCGCTCCGAGTACCTCAAGGGCGGCGGCGTGCCGTCGCTGATCGCCATCTATCAGGACAAGTCGGGCAAGGCCAAGGACATCGCCTTGTCCTACGCCGCAGCCAACGGCGGCACCAAGGGTGGCGTCATCGAAACCAACTTCAAGGAAGAAACCGAAACCGACCTCTTCGGCGAACAGGCCGTGCTCTGCGGCGGCGCGGTCGAGCTGGTCAAGATGGGCTTCGAAACCCTGGTCGAAGCCGGCTACGCGCCGGAAATGGCCTACTTTGAGTGCCTGCACGAACTGAAGCTGATCGTCGACCTGATGTACGAAGGCGGCATCGCCAACATGAATTACTCGATCTCGAACAACGCCGAGTACGGCGAGTACGTGACCGGCCCCGAAGTCATCAACGCCCAGTCGCGCGAAGCCATGCGCAATGCCCTGAAGCGCATCCAGAACGGTGATTACGCCAAGATGTTCATCCTCGAAGGCCGCACCAACTACCCGTCGATGACGGCCCGCCGTCGCAATACCGCAGCCCACCCGATCGAAGTGGTCGGCGGCCAGTTGCGCGACATGATGCCGTGGATCAAGAAGAACAAGCTGGTCGACCAGTCGAAGAACTAAGCGCGGCGCAGGCGCAAGTGCGGCCTTGTTTTTGCCTGCCGCACTGACGCCTGTCTGCGCGGGCGCGCTTGGCGCTACCTTCGCTTTGGGCGGTGTGGGAAACTGCACCGCCCAAGTTGTTTCTGGGCTTGTCCCTTCCGGGTGTATCCTTCTGCCGTTCCGGCTTTTCCTCGTTGCTCATGACCGAACTCAAACCCCGTAAATCGCTCTTCAATCCGGAAGTCAAACGGCGCGGGATCTATATCCTGCCCAATTTGTTTACGACGGCTGCCCTGTTCGCCGGCTTCTTCGCCATCGTGCAGGCGATACAAGGCGATTTCGAGCGGGCAGCAATGGCGATCTTCATTGCCATGGTGCTGGACGGGCTGGATGGCCGGGTGGCGCGCCTGACCAATACGCAATCGGCTTTCGGCGCGGAATATGATTCCCTGTCCGACATGGTGAGTTTCGGCGTGGCCCCGGCGCTGGTGATGTACGAGTGGGCCTTGAAGGATCTCGGCCGCCTGGGCTGGATCGCCGCTTTCATCTATTGCGCCGGGGCAGCCTTGCGCCTGGCGCGTTTCAATACGACGCTGGAAGTGGTCGATAAACGCTTTTTTCAGGGCCTGCCCTCGCCTGCGGCGGCGGCGCTGGTCGCCGGTCTGGTCTGGGTGATGCTGCTGGCGGATGTCACGGGCAATGAAGTGAGCTGGCTTGCCTGCGTGCTGACGGTGTTTGCCGGTCTGACCATGATTTCCAACATCCGTTATTACAGTTTCAAGGATGTGAATCTCAAAAAAAGCGTGCCATTTTTCGTGATCGCCGCGATTGCCCTGGGGTTTGCGCTGGTGGCCTACAGCCCGGAAATTGCCTTGTTTGCCTTTTTCGTCGTGTATTGCCTGTCGGGCTATGTGCTGGCAGCCATCGGGCTGGTGCGAGGCAACAAGGCTGGCGCTTAAGCGCTCTGGCGCGTGCTGCGAACGAAGGCGACGCAGCAGACAAAAACGATTAGCGCCAGCAGGGTTTCGAGCATCGCGAGCTGCTGGCTCGGGCCGCTATCGCTGGTGGCGCGCAGCAAACCTTCCAGCAGGTAGAACTGGATCAGCAGCGACAGCCATTTGTAGGTGTAGCGCTTGCCGCGCAGAAGCCCGAACAGCGGTGCCAGCAAGACCGCGCCTTTCAGGATCAGCCAGGAGCCGCCCGGGCGCAGCGGGGCGAGCCAGCCTTCCCAGAGAATGCAGAGAAAGATCAAGGTAATCAAGGCGCTACAGGTGAGGTAGCGCAGGCGGTCGACAGCGGACATCAGGAGGCTTCCGGGAATACGGTGAAGATTTCCACCGCCGCCGTCTGTTCGCGCAGGGGGCCGGTGCGGATTTCGCGAATGTTCAGATTGTTTTGTTCGACCAGCAGCAAAACGCGCCGCTGATCTTCATGCAGCAGTCCGCTGGGAACGACCAGGGCCTGATCCGGATGCAGCGGTGTGGCAGGCAGAATGAGGGCGGGGATCTGGGATTCCGCATCGCTGTCCGGCTGCATGATGCGCGCCGGCAGAGCGCGCGGGGCAAGAAGCTGCAGGCCGATCTCGACGTGTTCGGGATTGTCCGACAAGGCCCAGCGCACGATGCACAAAAGCCAGTTGTTGAGCGTGCCGGGCGCAGGTGGCTGTTGTGGCTGGATGGCCACGATGTCGCCGACGCGCAGCAACGAGGTGTTGCCGGAAACGTGCATCAGGGCGTAACCATCGGGGCTTTCGTTGGTCACCATCCATTCGCTGCCATGTTTTGCCTCGCCTTTGCGCAGCAGGCGATGCAGGGTCGCGAGGCCAGTGTGGAGGCGGACCCGGTAAATTTGCCGGCGACGCGGGAATTTGCGCTTGACGGGATTGCCCCAAGTAGCTTCGAGGCGGCGCAATACGCCTTGACCGGCGCGGGTGGCGGCAAAGTCCGGCAGGTCGAGCTGGGCCGGGGTATTACCCTCGCGCAGAGCCTGGCGTAATTCGCTGATCAGGCGAGCGAGTTCGGTGCTGTTGAAAAACCACACGCGGGTGTCCGGGCCGGGCGCGCGCCGTCGCAGGGCGGTCGCCGGCGCGTCGCGCTCGGGGTCGATCCAGAAACATGCCGCCGCCTCGGTCGAAGAGGCGTTTTCCAGGCGCAGCGGCGGGGAAAGCCGGGTTACCAGATGGTCGATGAAGCTGAGTTCTTCCGAGGTGAATGACGCTGGCTGGACTGCGGCAATCAGCAAGGCGTTCAGGTAGAGGCGCTCGATCGAAGGGCCGTTCAGCGGCCCCGGCAGGCGCTCCACGCCAAGGCGCAGGGCCGACTGGTAGGTGCTGTGCAGTTGCTGCCACAGACCGGTTCGCGGTGTGGCGGAAATCTGATCGTGCAGTTGAATCTGCCAGATCACCAGCAGCATGGCCCGGCGCAAGGTGGTTTGCGCCATGTTGGCGGGCGGCTGGTTGAGCGGGTCGAAGAGCAGCGCCAGCGTATTGAGGTAATCCTGGGCCAGAATCTCCAGCAGCTCGAGTTGGGTGCGGATGCGCAGGCGCAACTGGCGGGAGATGGGAAGCGGCAGATCGCGCAGAGAATCGTGTTCGTGATCGAGCAGGGCCTCGATGCGCGGGAAGATCAAATCCAGCAGCCGGATGCGCTGCTGCGTCGGCACCGGAGCCTGACGCAGGAGGGTAAGCTGGTTGAACAAGGCGTCGACGTGCGTGGCGTCGAGTATTTCCGGCGCGCGTGCCAGCCACTGCAGCACGCTGTTTATGCTGTTGTCGTCATTGTTGGCGGGAGAGGGGCTCGGGCTGGCGCTCATCGTGGGGCAGATTAGCAAAAAAGCCGCGTTTCTGCACGGTTGGCATGCTTGTCAGCCTGCTTTCTGCTTGTTTTTTATTGCCCAGCCGCTATAATCCCACGTCTTTTTTCCCTGCTTAGGAAAGCATTCCCATGGTTGTTATTCGTCTTGCTCGTGGTGGCGCCAAGAAGCGTCCGTTCTACAACATGGTGGTGACCGATTCGCGTAACCGCCGTGATGGCCGTTCGGTCGAGCGCATCGGTTTCTACAACCCGATGGCTTCCGGTGCTGCCGAAAGTCTGCGTATCGCCACCGATCGCCTGGATTACTGGGTCAAGAACGGTGCCCAACTGTCGCCGACGGTGGCCCGTCTGGTCAAGCAGAACGCCAAGCAGGCTGCTTAAGACGTCTTGTCTGCCAGCGAAATCATCGTTCTCGGCCGTCTGGCCGAAGCTTACGGCGTGCGCGGCTGGTTGCGGCTGCAGCCTTTCGGCGATGATCCGCTGGGCTGGAAGAAACTGCCGCTCTGGCAGGTCGGCAAGGAAGGCGGGGCTTGGCAGGCGTATGAATTGCAGGATCTGAAGGCGCACGGCGACGGTTTCGTCGTCGCCTTTGCCGGTGTGACCGACCGCACCGCAGCGGAAGCCCTGAAGGGCTTTCTGGTGGGCGCGCCGCGCGCGGCTTTGCCCGCCGCGTCGGCAGACGAGTTTTACTGGACGGACCTGATCGGCTTGACGGTGGTCAATCGCGCCGGCGAAACGCTCGGCAAGGTGGCCGGTCTGATCGAGACGGGGGCGAACGACGTCCTGCGCGTGCTTGATGAGACTGGCGGCGAGGAAGCCGTCGAACGGCTGCTGCCTTTCGTGGCCGCCGTGGTGGGCCAGGTGGATGTCGCAGGCGGCGTGATCCACGTTGACTGGGAGCGCGACTGGTGATCCGCTTCGACTGCGTGACGCTCTTTCCGGAGATGTTCGCGGCAGTGACGGCAAGCGGCATCACCCGGCGGGCGCTGGAAGAAGGGCGTTGGGCGTGGCAGGCGTGGAATCCGCGCGATTTTGCCGAAAACGCCTGGCGCCGGGTCGATGATCGCCCTTTCGGCGGGGGCCCCCGCCAGGGGGCGGCCAGGCGCAGAGGGCGGAGCAGGTCATAGAACAGCCCCACCCCGGCCCCCGCGGCCAGGCACAGGGCCA